>PLDF01000142.1 GCA_003135055.1 Bryobacterales bacterium
TGCGCGCCGGTGTGCAGCAGGTCTTCGCGCTTGAGCCAGAGGCGCGCGCCGCCAATCTTTTCGGATAGCCGCTTGGCGAAATAGAGCGGCGTCGGGCGTCCGGCGTAGTTGTGCAGCAGGCCGGCCAGTTCGGCCTGGAACGCAGCGTCTTCGCGCGCTTCCAGATAGGCCGTCTCCAACTCCTCCACCGGCGCCATCAACACTTCCGGCACGAACCTGCCGCCGTATGGTCCGAAGTGCCCGCCCGCATCGGGTTGCGGCGTCATGATTGCAGCGCCTTTCGGGCTGCTTCGAGCGCCCTTCGGGCTGTGCGAACGAATTCCAGCATTTTCTTGTGGTCCTTTTTTCCCGGCGCGCTTTCGATGCGCGAGCAGGCGTCTACGCCCCACGGTCTCGCGATGGCAACGGCTTCGGCAACGTTGGAGCCATCCAGGCCGCCGGCTAGGATTATCCTGCGGAAGACAGGCCAGGAGGCCTGTCTCACTGATTCCCAGTCGAAGCTCATGCCCGCGCCACCGTAGAACTCGCCCGCAGGTCCATCGAGCAGCAGCGCTTCGGCGGGAGAATCGGCGAAGGCGGCGAAACTGAATCCGGCGCTCATGCGCGCCGCCTTCCACACGGCTACAGCCGCGGGGTAGTCATCCACCGCCTCTTCGCCGTGCAATTGCGCTACGTCAAGCCCGGCAATTCGCGCGATCTCTTCCACGTTCGCCCGCGTTTCATTGACGAACACGCCCACGCGCCGAACGCCGCTCGCCGTGGGAATTTCGGCCGCTCGCTGGGGAGCGATGTAGCGCGGGCTGGGCGCATAGAAATTGAAACCGATAGCGTTGGCGCCATCCGCGATGGCCGCCGCCGCATCTTCCGCGTTGGTGATGCCGCAAACTTTCACGATCATGCCGCCACCAGCTTCCGCAGCGCGCCCGCGGGATCGCCCGATTTCATCAAGTGCTCGCCCACCAGGAATGCGGAGTAGCCGGCGGCGCGCAACGTGGCGATATCCTGCGCGTCGCGGATGCCGCTCTCACTGATGCTTAGCGCGCCGGTGGGAATGTGTTCCGCGAGGCGTAGCGAAGTTTCCAGGGTCACTTCGAAGGTGGCGAGATCGCGATTGTTCACGCCGATGATGTCGCTGCCCGCGGCAATGGCGGATGCGAGCTCGCGGCGGTTGTGGACTTCCACCAGCGCGGCCATTTTGTATTGCGCCGCAGCTTCGCGAAAATCGCGAATCTCGCGCTCGGTGAGGATTGCGGCGATCAGCAGAATCGCATCGGCGCCATGGGCGGCGGCTTCGACGATTTGTTGGCGCGCGATGGTAAAATCCTTACGCAAAACGGGTAGCGAGACCGCGGCGCGGGCGTTCTCAAGGTCGCGCAGGCTGCCTTGAAAGAAAGCCTCGTCCGTGAGCACGGAGACTGCCGCGGCGCCGCCTTGTTCATAGGCTGCGGCGTTCTTTGCCGGATCGAAGTCGCCGGCGAGTATGCCCTTGCTCGGCGAGGCCTTCTTTACTTCCGCAACGATGGCCGGCGCATGCGTCAGAAGGGACGCGCGAAAGTCGCGGCGGGTCGCGACCAGGCGCTCCGCTTCGCGCTCCCAACGGTCGGCGGGGGCTGCGTGGTCGCGCAGCAATTCCTCGCGCTTTTTGGCGACAATTCGGGCCAGGATGTCCGGAACGGTATCGATCAAGGGTGTGCCTTTATGGTAGCAAAGCGCATTCTTTTCGGTAGCGCCGGCGATCTTGTCGCCGGTGGTTTTCCCTTAAGGAACAACCGCAAAGCCGCATGCGCTGGCGGCTATTCCGAGCGGGCGGTCGTGCGTCAGAATAATCACTGGTTCCTGCGTTTGGCCAGCCCAACCGATGGCGGTTGCCAAGTGAATCGCATCCAATGTCTTTACCAGCGTCGGGAAAGGCTCGGCGGCCCGCTGCATAATGCCGTTTGAAATGGGGATCAAGTCTATAGAATCGCGGACTAGATTCCACTCATTTACGCGCCGGGCGAACGACGAGGCGGACAGTACATGCTCGGTATGGTAACGCTGCAGAGTCCGCCGTACCTCAACATCCACGAGTTGGCTGGAAAAGAGCCGCCACTGCCTCAAATCCGGAATTGCGTCGCTTTGCGGCAGTAGAATGCGCAATACCACGGAAGAATCTATGTACGCGAAAAAATCCATTCGTCAGAGTGGTCCGCTCTCTCCTCGTCTAAAATTCGCTGGAACGTTTCTGGTGGAATAGGCGGCTCGGGAGGCCGGGCATCTAACATCCGCTGCACTTCCGCCACGGAGCGCGTGGCCCGCCGGATCTCGCCGATCATCCGCGGCTGTTCAATCGGAACCAGCTTTGCCACGGGTGTTTGCCGGTCTTTGATGATAATCTCCCCGCCCCTTTGCGCGGCCCGGACGTATTCGCTCAAGTGGGCTTTGAGTTCGGCGATACCGATGTTGGACCTCATGACTAGATGTGACCATATCAGGGCGCGGATGTCAAGGGCACGGGCCACCCTACTCGCCATGGATTGCGGCATGCTGCCAAAGAAGTGCCCCAGCCCATCGCCGGCTCCAGTCTCCGCGCACCCTTAATTTCGCCGAGCCCCGTAACCCGATCAGAACGGACTGAGGCAAGATGCCAGGAAGATCAACCAAGGCAGTTGTCCGGCTCCCTCTTGTAATTTGCCAGGCATCTTGCTGAGAGGCCACAGCGCGGTTCGGCGGGGAATACTGAAGGCAGCCGCAGGCCGGCGCCGGGGATTGACTCGGCTCACGGCAGGGGCTTGGAAAATTCGCCAGCACTTCGCGCCGCAGAGAAACACGGGCGGCCGCTTTACGGGGTCAACACCACGAGTTCGGTAACACCTTGACCTTGAAGTCATCGCTGTTGAAAGCGTAAATCCGGTTGATCCCGTTGGCTTGCATGGTGGCGACGATTCGCAAATCGAATACGTTTGCGCCGGTGACGGGGTGACGCTGCAACAGTTGCATCCATCCCGCAACCGCGCGGATCGGGGTCGGCAACACATGCAGGCCGGGAAGCGCCAGCATGGCCGAAATTATGCTCAATGCTTCCGTTGGAGAGGAAACCAGAACAACCCGGCGCGGGTTGGTGATGACCGAATAAAGCTCACACAGCATTTGTGACGTGACGTAAAGAATTACCGAAGGGTCGCTGGCTGCCGCCAGCAAAGCGCGTGAGGCCTGGCGCCTGGGGGGCGTCTACGTCCGCGGCATAGGCCAGAACGTTCGCATTGAGGACACCCGCCTCAACGGACATCGTCGTATGTCGCGCCGGTGAAGAGATCCCATCACTCCGAGATGCAACCGTGCAACTTGGGGGCTGCGCCGCTGCCTGCGATGTGGGCCGCCGCTGCGCGTGCGCCGATGAGCCGGTTCAATAATGCATCCACGGAAACAGACTGCCGCCGGGCCTCGTCATTAATGCGGGCTTCGGTTTCGCTGGAAATTTCGCTCATGGGCTTGCTCCTCTTTTCCGGCTACCGTGACGGCTCGTTTTACGCCGGTTCAGGCGCCAGTTGCGGAATCCTCGCCGCGCTCGGGTACGCGCAGCACGCCAGGCGAAAGAATACGCGCGCCCGCCCAACCGGATTCGCTAAACCTCTCGGGCGCAACCGTGAACACCACCTGGTAACTGTTCTCATCGAGCGGCGCTTCGGGCGCGGTCGCGCTTTGCGGATAAACCAGCGCGAGGTACTTCAGGATGGTGTAAATGTCGCCGTCCTCCGGCTGGCGGAGCGCAATTCCGTTGGAACGGAAATGAATGGCCGCGCCTTGATTCGAAAGCCGCCACGCCAGGAACGCGCAGCAATCCACTGCGTGCTCGAACCACGCGTCCAATTCCGGTGGCGCGCCGCGGTCGAGAAATACCTCCACCACCTGCTCCTGCTCGCGCGCGAATTCGCGAACCTGCAAGCTGCCGGCATGCGCCGACGCTTTCCAATCGACGTGCCGCGCGCTCTCGAACGCTTCGTAGGCGCGGATGCGGTAAAAGTCGCTGCCTAAACCGCGATAGTGGGTTTCGATTTCGCCCGCGATGCCGGCCAGGAGTTCCTCAAAGCCCGGCTGCGGGTCGATGGAGGGATACACTACCGTCTCGCGCAGGAGCGTGACCCGCGCGGATTTTTCCAGAAATCCGAATGGAAACGACGTCGAAAACGCGAAGCTGTTCCGACGGTAGGGGCCGCGCCGCGGAAAGCGCACCTCGACGGTTTCTTCGACGGTGACGCCGGCCGCGATCAGCGGAAAGTATACGCCCGATTTCAGGGTTGGACTGGCCGGCTCGCGGATGCCTTCCACGCGAATGGAAAACGACGGCATCAGCCACTTCTGGTTGCGCACGTACAGGCGCGCGGGAACGGTGCGGCTGGCGGCGACATGCTCGGGAACCAGGAAATCGAGTTCCAATGCGGCCAGGCACAGACGGCTGACGAAGCCCGAGACCAGCAGGGTGGCCATCATCGCGGCCACGATGAGGAACAGCAGATTGTTACCCGAGAAAACGGCGGCCGCGCCGACGACCATGATTGCCGCCGTGAACAGCACGCCGCCGCGCGTGATCTTGTATCGGATGCGGCGCGTCAGCAGGTGGCGAATCTGTTCCCAAAGTTTTCGCATGGCCCGGCTCTTCAGATTCGATGATAGCGGTTGGCGGGCTTTGGCGATAGCAATTCAACAAGAAGGTGAGAAGACATGGCGCGGGTTTGCTCTGTTTATGCAAAGTCGGATAAGTGGGAATCGAGAGTGTCCTCATCGCGGAAGAACCCATAACGGAACGAACATACTAAACCTAAGCGTGGGGCACCTCGAACGGGTTTGTTCCGAGGGGGATTGGAAATCTTAGCGCTGGCGCAAACCGGGACTGTAGAGGCTTTGGCGGGTTTCGGGACCAGGATAACCTGGGGAAGAGGATGATGTTAATGGCCGCGAATTGGAGGAAAGTAGTTTGGCAGCGTGATTGCCTTCAGCTTTCAGAGTATCGATCAGAAATACCCGAAAATGTCTTTGGAGGCAGTAGGAGAACGTCCTAGTTCTCTGGCTCTGCGGCTCGTGGCTTTGGCGAAGTAAGAACGGTTGAGCCGGGGATCTATGACCGGCCGAAGGCAGACAATCCTGGGCCGATAAGGGCGAATCTCGTTTCTCGTATGGGTAAGCGAGCTGGGCTATTGAAAATGTAAGGGAGAACGAAAGCGATATGAGAATGCGGAAAATACACACTGTTAAAGCAAATCTCCAAATCTTTAACCTGTCGAAGGCAGGAACGTCGTTGGAACTCGAAGTCTTCGCACAACCGAGCCGCACGATACGCCAGAAGATCGCTACTGTGATTATTGGCCGAGGGTCGCTGACTTTGAAGAAAGGCAAGGGAAGGAAGGGACGCCGGATTACTTGGTCTCGTCTTGCCGAGATGATGGAGCAGTGAGACAAAGGATGAAACCCAGGATGATCCTGGCTATGATACTGCTCGTTGGTTTGGCCGGTTTTGGACAGGAGCCTCAAACCCCAATTCCGGACCTCAACTCGCTTGTCGGCAAACAAGTTACGGTTCAGCGCGTGCGCCTTTGCCAGCCTGGAACCTATTCCGCTGTACGTTCGTATGCGGGAAAACAAGCGACAGTGGTTTCTGCGAAGCCTTCCAAGATAACCCTGCCGTCACAAGACGTGATGGAAAAGTGGCCAAAGCAATCCCGCACCCTGGTAGAGGATCAGCGAAACGCGGCCACCATATTGGTCCAGTTCGAAGATGGAACACAACTCGACACTTGTGCGCCCGTTCCCGCAACTAGGATATCCGAGTACTTTGAGCTAAAGCCCGGCGAGAGTCTGCAAACTCTTCAACCCGTGCTACAGCGATCTACGGACCTTCCCGTAACGTCCGCCCCCGTTGCGCCCAAGCCCCTAGCGCCGGCCGCCGATGCACCCTCGGATCCCGTAATGTCGGCTCCCATAGCGCCCACGCCCCTCGCGCCAGCGCCTGATTTACTTTCGGACGACGAAGTAAAGCTAGCCCTAAGTGGTAAGGGAAGAGACCATTGGGTATTCATCATGGACATGGGGCTCAACTTAATGGTCCCAGAAGGGAACCAAGTCCCCACGATCACTCTCTTCATGCCCGAGGCGGTTCTCGCGATCCGGGCTGAATCGGCTAAGAAGCAGTTTACTCGATACGAACCGGACGAAGACGTCAAGCGGCGATCACTGATGATCGTGGCGGAGGGCGCTGCGGGTAAAACCATTGCCGAGGGCTGCACGTCAATCACGCGTATCGTCCTGCTCTCCGATCCTTCCGGTGGCGTTGTGCAGGAGGCTTACCTATCAGAGCCCTTGGCGGAAACATGGCAGAACAGTTTCGGTGCTACGAATCACTGCCAATCCCTTCGGGCCGAGTTTTCGCTAGCCGATGTTTACAAGGTCAGAGCCGCTGCTCCGAATGGTGAATTCCTCGTCGCCGTATTTTCGGGAAGCGTCAACACGAAAATGTACAAAATCAAAAAGAAACACCAATCCAAACTGGCGTTGGAGGGACCACCGAACGCGAAACAAAACGGCAAAAGGTGAGCATAAACGGCTGACTCCGTTTTTATGGCCTAACGACCATGATCGCCGCCGTAAACAGCACGCCGCCGCGCGTGATCTTGTAACGGATGCGGCGGGTTAGCAGGTGCCAAATCCGCTCCCAAAGTTTTCGCATGGCTGCCGGTTCAGGACGTGATGATAGCGAAGGCCGACTCTGGCGATGGCCGACGGATTGGATGCCTTGATTGATGGGCAGTGGGACGACATTTCACCGCACGGCCATAATTCGTACTTGTTCTTTCCGAATCGATCTACAAAGGAGAATGCGAAATTTCAAACTGACCGTCCGGCTAGGTGGCCGGAAACCACCGGTCCCGGTCTGGTGGTCCGACCAAATCTCGCTGTGCGAATAATTCTCCTCTTCCGGCTCGTGTCGCATGAAGAATACATACGCAGGACCCTGAGGCTGGTCCACTCTCGCCGGAATATCCGCTACCCTAAACCCGACCACTCCCAGGCCGTCATACGTTCCCGTCTCGGAAAATAGGGCGTCCTCAGGCTCGCTGAAACTTCCTCGATTGACGGATTGCCTCAATTGAGATCGGATGGCCTCAGGTAGCAACTGCCCCTGAATAAAGTGCTGACTCATGTACCTCAGGTAAAGCAACTCCGGACCGGCAAAGTCCGGAACAGCTTCGCGGCCATGCCGGTACATTCTCTCCGGACGTTCACGCGGCGAGATGTACACGGATTTGCTCAATGGAGCGCAGTAATGGAACCTCTGTCAATTCAACGTCCCACACTCTCGGTTCACCTTGATCGGAATACGTTGCCGCGGCGATCTCGCCTGTGTTATAGATCTCGATCACGGCGCGGCTGCTGGCCTCAACAAAGGAAAGGGCAATGCCCCCCTCCACCGTTGGCGTCAACTGGGTTGGCACAAGCCAGGCTGTTTCCAGAAGATTAAGGATTCTGGTAGCTAGATCACGGGCAGCGGCATTCGGTGGTTCTGAACCATTGTTGTCCCATCCATGAGCTAGACGGGCTATGGCGCTGAGCCGCCGCCGGGCATTCGCGAAGCGCTCCTTGGTTCGCCAGAAGGTACTCTTGTAAGTCTCTTCGAGTGAAGTTTGTAGGCTGATCGAGTAGGCACTGGACGTCACCGCCTCATCATTACTGACGAAGCGATAGATTCCGGCCGCCGGTCCATGGAACGTTTCAATTGGGGGTGAAGAGATCGGCATATATATCAGTATTCTTCCATTGGCCCAAACAAGGCACGGGTTCTTTCCGTGATGCAGCCCTCGAAGAACTCGTTTTTTCTGTTGCGCAGCGTTTCAAACAAGCCCCAAACGTCCTGATCTGACGTCATCTCAATCTCTTTGTAAACATCCAAATCAAGGATCACCGAAGTAGTGGTCCGATTTGGCGGTGGCACCGACGTTTGAGTAAGGATCAACAGTCCCCCGAAGTCAGTTTGGGGAAACTGAAGCTGCATAAAGAACCCGCTCAGGGCTTGCGGCAGATCAGGTGACACCTCGGGCGTGGTACGAAAGTAGTCTTTGTATTCGATGGGGGATAGGGGGATATCAATTTGATTAATGTATCTAACCGCCATGCGCGTGATCTTCTCCGGGTTGACTACTCCTCGATAGATGTCCCACAATCGCCGGGCTTCGTCCCGCAATTCCGGCCAACTGCCGTACGGTCGAAGGCGGCTCAAGGTGAAACCGTCTCGCCGCGCCTGAAAAACTTGTGTGCCGTCTTCAGAGCTGAAGGAGAACCCCACTAGCGTCTGGCTGGCGGAAGCTCCGTCCTCTTCTCCAGTGGAAAACCGCCCCTCCATGTAGAAACGTTTCTTTTTACCCGGATACCTGTTCCTAACGCGATCATGAACAGTCTCTATCAATTGAAGCTCCATCGCATTGACCGGGAGTTCAACCCGAATGTCGATTAGCGCTTCCTTTATCGGTGCATTCTCGTAGTGAACCGCCACTCTACTGTCGTCCTCGCTATTGCCATCCAAGGCTCGTAGGGCGCCCAAACAAAGTGTACCAGAAATGTTGGGCGGCGAACGGTCAGCTTCGGATAGCGCCACATGCGGTTCGATTTCTAGAAGCTACGAGCCGGCCAGGAGCTCCTCAAAGCCCGGCTGCGGATTGATGGAGGGGTAGACTACCGTCTCGCGCAGCAGCGTGACGCGCGCGGATTTTTCCAGAAATCCGAATGGAAACGAGGTCGAAAACGCGAAGCTGTTGCGCCGGTAGGGGCCGCGCTTGGGAAAGCGCACCTCGACGGTTTCTTCGACGGTGACGCCGGCCGCGATGAGCGGAAAGTATACGCCCGATTTCAGGGTTGGACTGGCGGGCTCGCGGATACCTTCCACGCGAATGGAAAACGACGGCATCAGCCACTTCTGATTGCGCACGTAGAGGCGCGCGGGAACGGTGCGGCTGGCGGCGACATGTTCGGGAACCAGGAAATCGAGCTCCAATGCGGCCAGGCACAGACGGCTGATGAAGCCCGAGACCAGCAGGGTGGCCATCATCGCGGCCACGATCAGGAAGAGCAGATTATTACCCGAGAAAACGGCAGCCGCGCCGACGGCCATGATTGCCGCCGTGAACAGCACGCCGCCGCGCGTGATCTTGTAGCGGATGCGGCGGGTTAGCAGGTGGCGAATCTGTTCCCAAAGTTTTCGCATTAACGAGGATCTTTAGACTTGATGATAGCGGTTGGCGGGCTTTGGCGGCGTGAGACCGGCGACTATCGGCACGTACAATCGGTGGCGGATTGGTGGGCCCTGTAGGATTTGAACCTACAACCAACGGATTATGAGTCCGCTGCTCTAACCGTTGAGCTAAGGGCCCCAACTTTTCTAGTTCAATTGGCGTCGCCCTGAATGTACCACGAAGTCTGACCGGAGCAGACTGCCAATGAGCCGGCGGGCCGGGGATGTCTGCGACGGGCTTCGTGTACAATGTCGTCGAAAGGACACGTCCATGAACCGTCGCGATTTCTTGCGATCCGCGGGCGCCGTGCCGGCTTGCCTCGCGTTCCCAAAGACGGCTCTGCGTGCGGAGGACGCAACCTCTGGAGGGTTCCGCACGTTTGAGGTGACAACGCGCGTCGAAATCTTGAAGTCTTCGGCGGCAACGCGCGTGTGGTTGCCGGTAGCGCTCATCAGCGAGACGCCCTACCAGAAGGCGCTCTCCAACCGGTTCAGCGCTGAGGGCGGCACGGCCGCGATCGTCGAAGAGAGAGCCGACGGACTCGGAATCTTGGCCGCGGAATTTCCGGCGGGTGTAAAGCCGGTCCTCACGCTCACGAGTCGAGTCGCGACCAGGAACTACGCGGTCGATCTCTCGACGCCTGGCGAGGCGCCGGCCGCGGGCCGCGCGGAGTTGGAACATTTCCGCCGGCCGACAAAGATGCTGCCGACCGACGGGATCGTGAAAACGACGGCAGTCGAAATTACCAGCGGTGCGAAGACTGACACCGAGAAGGCGCGCGCAATCTATGAATGGATCGTCGAGAACACATTTCGAGCTGCGAAAACGCGTGGCTGCGGCGCCGGCGATATCCGCTATATGCTGGAGTCCAGGAATCTGGGCGGGAAATGCGCCGATCTCAACGCGCTCTATGTCGGTCTTGCCCGTGCCGCGGGCCTGCCGGCGCGGGACGTGTATGGCATCCGGATCGCCAAATCGGAACTGGGATTCAAGAGCCTCGGTACGTCGTCGGAAAACATCACAAAAGCACAGCACTGCCGCGCAGAAGTGTACATCGACGGTTACGGCTGGGTCCCTGTCGATCCAGCGGACGTCCGGAAAGTCGTTCTTGAGGAGCCACCCGGAAGCCGGCGGCTGGACGACGAACTGGTGCGTAAGGCGCGGACGCGGCTTTTCGGGTCGTGGGAGATGAATTGGATGGCGTATAACTTCGCGCACGACGTTTCGCTGCCCGGATCGGCCGGTGGGCCGGTCGGCTTCCTGATGTATCCGCAGGCTGAAACGAGCGACGGCCGGGTTGACTGCCTCGATCCGGACAACTTCAAGTACGAGATCACGTCGACCGAGATCCCGTCAACGGCCGGATAGAACGTGACATGGGCCCGTTTGGCTGACTGCCATTTCGGAGAACTGCCGCTTTGGCTACGTCGGATGGCGCAGGCCGCGAGACTCTCTAATTCAATTGCAGTGCAAGAATCGTCAGCGAGTGCTTCGGAAAAGTATAGCCGAAGCCCTTCTCCTGTGCGACAGGTTGGAACGCCTTAGTGACAGGCCGCACCACTTTGTCGTTGCCGAAAGTGTGAGTAGCTTTCAAATCCGCATGATTCAGTTCCCACAAGTTAGCGGACGCGCTGACCGCGCCCGATACGCTGCTTATCTGCGCGGCAATGTCCTGCCTCTCGCTGCGGTTCAACACATTCAGGAACACGCGGCGCGTCTTCGGATCGTAAGTGGATGAGACATCGAGATAGCCGATCGCGCGCCCGCCGTCCGGCTTGTATTCCGGCGCCTGCACTAACACGTCCAGCGATTGATTGCCGCGCTGCTTGGCGTACTCAGCCAGCGGGAAGTAGATGGTCTGGAGGTAGAGACCCTGTTTGTTAGTGAAGATGGGCGCAATCACGTTGACTAACTGGGCCAGATTGGCCATCTTGACCACATTGGCGTGCCGGAAAAAAGCATTAAAGAACATCCCCATGGCCAGCGCGTCCTCGAAATTGTAATTCTCCTCCAGGCCGGTGCGTCCGATGGCGAATTCCCCCGAAGGGCGCGCGCGATACCAGACATTCCACTCGTCGAATGCGATATGGATCGGGCGCGCATTCGGATTCCCCACCCGCGCGGCCTTGATCTGTCCCTCCACCACCCCGATGCGGTCCTCGATATCGCGCGACACTGCCAGGAACTTTTCGAAGTTGTTATCGCGGTTTCCAATGTAGGTGTGAAGCGAGATGTAATCGATCTCCGTCTTCAGGCGATCGAGCACCGTCCGGTTCCAGCCCACCCAGTCGGAATCGGGTCCGAAGTTCGACGAGCCGGATGCGATCAACTGGATGGAATCGTCGGCGCGACGCATGGCCTTGGCGGCTTCCAGCGCGAACGTGGCATAATCCTCGGCGTTCTTGTGCCCGAGTTGCCAAGGCCCGTCGATTTCATTCCCCAGGCCCCAGTACTTCACGCCCCACGGCTTGTCGCGGCCGTTCTTGCGGCGCTGGTCCGCCAAATAGGTCTTGCCCGGCTCGTTAACGTACTCCACCCATTTACGCGCCTCGTCCACCGATCCCAAACCGGCGTTGATGCAGAGATACGGCTCGGCGCCCACACGCTCGCAGTACTTGAGGAATTCGTCCGTGCCGAAGCGGTTCGATTCCAGCGCGCCCCAGGCATCGTCGCGGCGCGCCGGACGCTGGTCGCGCGGGCCGATGCCATCCATCCAGTTGTAGCCGGAAGCAAAATTCCCGCCCGGCCAGCGCAGCACAGTGACTCCCAGTCCCTGCACGGCCGCCAACACGTCTTTGCGGAATCCGTTCTCGTCGGCCAACGGACTCCCTTCATCGAAAATGCCGCCATAGATGCACCGGCCCAGGTGTTCGGTGAAATTGCCGAAGAGATGAGGATCGACCTCGCCGATGACGCGATCGGTATCGATCTTGATCACTGCCGGCCGCGACTGTGCCTCCAGCAATCCTGGCAAGCTTTGGAGCAGAACCAGAGTTGATATAAATGCAAAGCATCGTTTCATAGCTTCGATGAACCTCCCAGCTATCAAAATGTTTGGCGCCGGAACGCCGCGTTTTACCGGGCGCGATGCAGCCCGGCACTTTGAAACCGCTGTCACGGACCCGTATCGGCATTGTACCTGACGCTCAAGGCTCGCCGATTGCATTTGATGAGGCAAGCGCTTACAATACACCGGAACGGTGTGTGCAGCGCGGACCCGGTTCCGGACCTGGAGAGTATTGAGACATGACTTACACAAGATTGCCGGCCGTGGCAGTGGCCGCGTTGCTGGCCGGCGTGCTGATGTGGCCTGCGCCGCAAAAGACGGCGGCCAGAGCCCCGGAGGTATTGCAGCTCGCCGGAGATGTTGAGAACGTGCACGATCCCGTCATCATAAAGGAGGGCGATACCTATTACGTCTACTGCACCGGTGGACGCCCCGGTCAGGGGGTTATCCCGATCCGCACTTCCAAGGATCTGCACACATGGACCCTCGCCGGTTATGTGATGGAGAAACTGCCTGACTGGGTCGCCACCGAGATCCCGAGTGCTATGGGGGCGTGGGCTCCCGATATTTCTTTCTATAACGGCAGGTACCACCTTTATTATGCGGTCTCTACTTTCGGCAGCCGTAACTCGGCCATCGGATTGACGACTAACGAGACGCTTGACCCCAAGAGTCCCAAATACCAATGGGTCGACGAGGGCCTGGTTCTGCGGTCTTATCAGGACAAGGACGATTGGAATGCCATCGACCCCAACCTGTTTATCGAAGACAAGGACGACGTGTGGCTCAATTGGGGCAGCTTCTGGGGCGGCATCAAGATGCGGCGGATCGACCCGGCAACCGGCAAGCTCTCCACGAAGGATACGGAGATGTACTCGCTGTGCAGCCGGGACCGTGCGCAGCCCATAGGCGGCTCAGTGGAGGCCCCGTTCATCGTCAGCCATGGCGGCTATTTCTACTTGTTCGTATCGTTCGACCGCTGCTGCCGCGGCGTCAACAGCACTTACAACGTGGTGGTGGGACGCTCGCGCAAAGTCACCGGGCCGTACGTCGACAAGGATGGGAAGCCCATGCCGGAAGGCGGCGGCAGCCTGGTAATCGCCTCGACCACGCCCAACTGGAAAGGCCCCGGCCATGAGGCCGTTCTGCAGGAGCCGGGCGGCGATTATCTGATTTTCCACGCCTACCACGGGACCACCGGCAGGTCGTTCCTTCGGATTTCGACCATGATCTGGGAAGATGGCTGGCCCAAAGTGGGGGCTTTACCATAGTTCTGTCGTAAGCCGATGTCGTAAGCCGATGTCGTAAGCCGCTTCAGATAGGAGAAGATATCGGCCGTGCTATGGAAGAACGGCCGCAGCGCGCCCTTTGCCCCCCAGCCTTGACGACGCTTCATGCCCCGCGCGATCTTATCGGACACGCCATTTTCGATTTTCGGACTGGAGAGCCGGCTTCTTCGAACTATGCGCAAGTCTTCGTACCGGGCGGAGAGTCGGCTGAAAGCCGGCGGCAGCCAGGATTGGCCGCCCCACAAGCTCTGTAGAATTCACCGTCCGGCCAGCAAAGCCTGCCGCAGCGTCCTCAGCGAGTTTTGCAGCGACTCTCGCGGCAGCGTCCGCACTATCGGGTTCACCAGCCATCCCAGCCCTACCGGTACGCTGCGCGTCAGTGAGATGGCCTCGCACTCCACATAGACTCCGCCATCGCGCTCCTCGAAGCGCCAGTAAGAATTCAAGCGCCACAAGAAGCCGTGATCCTGGCCGGGCTGCATCTCGCGCTCATCGGGCTCGCCGGGGTTATCCACTTCCGCGATGCGCGTACTGTGCGACTGGCTGTAGCAACGCGCCGCATCCAGTGGAAAATAGCGCACATCGTGATTGGTATTCAGCACGACCGCGATCACCTGCTTTTTCAGAAGCCGCAGATATACCTGGAATTCGTCGCCGCTGCGATTCACCAGCTTGGAATCCTGCACCTCCGGCTTATAGATGGCCTTGTGGCTGTCGTAGTCCTGCACCAACGCCAGCGTCTTCTCCAGCGTTGCGCCGGGGATGAAGACCGCGCCCGTCCAATCGTGAATCGAGCCATCTGGAACGTCGGTGTCCCCGGTCCCCGCCCAAGGCTCGGCGACCGCCTCGCCCCGTTGCACCCTCATCTTCCGATCGGGCGCGCCGTCCACCCATAAGAAGCCTGAGCTGTGCGCCTGCCGGCCCAGCCGCGTCTCGGCTAAGCGGATGTAGCGGTCGAACGCTTCTACAGTGTGCGGCTGCAACTCCACTGTGGCGATTTCCGGCACAGTGGAGAGCAGAAAGAATCCATAACTTAGCGCGGTAAGCGTGCTCATGCTCTAATTGCTCGCATGTGGCTTTCCATTTGCATAAGCGTGAGACAGGAGGCTGTCATGCAGGCAATCGCATTTAAGGAAGCAGATCGCGCTCAAGTTAGTTTCCTTGCGCCCATGGAGAAGAAGGCTCTTATCTGGCTGGCTCACCGCACGCCGGCATGGATTAACTCCGACCACCTTACCGCGCTCGGCTTGATTTCGTTATTAGGCGCCGGATCCGGTTATTGGTATGCGCGCTATCACCGCGGCGGCTTATTGCTGGTTGCCGCGTTCCTTGCGCTCAACTGGCTTGGAGACAGCCTGGATGGCACGCTGGCGCGCGTCCGCAACCGTCAGCGGCCGCGCTACGGCTTCTATGTCGACCATGTCGTGGATACATTCGGCGTTTTGTTTTTGCTGGGAGGCTTGGCTCTGTCGGGTTATATGAGTAAGTCTATCGCCGCCGGCTTGCTAACGGCTTATTACATGCTGTCAATCGAGTCTATCTCGCCACCTATGCCATCGGAACCTTCCATCTGTCTTTCTTGAAGGTCAGCCCCACCGAGCTGCGCATCCTGCTTGCCATAGGAAATATCGCGCTGTTCTACTGTCCCATGGTACAGTTAGCCGGCTCGACCTATCGCCTATATGACGTTGGCGGCGCCGCCGCAGTTACATGCCTGGCCTTGATGCTGATCGCGGCCGTCGTCCGCCACACGGTCCAGCTGTATCGCGCCGAGCGTCTCCCGTGACCGCCAATGGTTCAATCTGGCGGTGGCTGAAGTTCAGCGCCGTTGGCGCCGTCGGCGTGGCGGCCCAGCTTGCCGCCTTGGGAATCTTCCATGGCTTGCTGCGCCTGGATTACTTGACCGCTACCGCCCTGGCCGTGGAGGCCGCGGTGCTGCACAATTTCGCCTGGCACGACCGATGGACCTGGCGGGACCGCACGGGCCCCAGGGGCGGCGCCGCGGCCCGGCTGGTACGTTTCAACCTCAGCGCCGGTCTGGTTTCCCTTTTGACCAATCTGGCGCTGATGCGCTGGCTGGTGGGAACGCATCACGCGCCGTACTTGACAGCCAATCTGGCGAGCATTGCGGCGGCCTCGATGGTCAATTTTTTGGTGGGCGATCTGTTTATCTTCCGCGGTCCGAAACACCCGACGATGTGATCCGGTGAGATTGCCGGAGCACCGTCATCAACGGAAAGCCCCGCGCCCCACAAGCTGATCGGTACAGTTGAGGATGTTTCTCCCACAGAACGGACCGGCTTGTTGCTTTGGCGGCCCGTCCAGTCAACGTAGTAATCGTCGCTTTAGCAGCGAGACCGGCGATTCCGTGCTATGCTCGGCGAGCGATCGCATGCGGGCCTTCCGCGTTTCGCCTCCCCCGCGTGATACGTTGAAGAACTATATGCCGAGACAGCTCGTCGAGTGCGTACCCAATTTTTCCGAAGGCCGCGACGCCGCCAAGATCGACGCCATAGTCGCGAGCGTCTTAGCCGTGCCCGAAATAGCTCTGCTCGACCGCGAGTCGGACGCCGATCATAACCGCAGCGTTCTGACCTTCGTGGGGCCGCCCGCAGCCGTGGCCGAGGCGGCTTTCCGCTCCGTCGAAACGGCGGTCTCGCTCATCGATCTCACTACGCACCAGGGCGCGCACCCGCGCATCGGCGCCGCCGACGTGGTGCCCTTCATCCCCATCGAGGGAGTGACCCTGGAGGACTGCGTAAAGCTCGCCGAGCGCCTGGGTAACGAGATCTGGAACAAGCTGAAGGTTCCGGTTTACCACTACGAAGCGGCGGCCAAGCGGCCCGAGCGCGTGAACCTGGAAAACATCCGCCGCGGCCAGTTTGAGGCTCTGCTCAAAGAGATGGGAACCGCGCCCGAGCGGCAGCCGGATTGCGGCGACGCCGTTTGCCATCCCACCGCGGGCGCAACCGTAGTCGGCGCGCGCAAATTCCTGATCGCCTACAACGTCAACCTCGGGACGCCGGATGTCGCCATCGCCAAAAAGATCGCCAAGATCATTCGCTTCTCTTCGGGAGGGTTCCGCTTCGTCAAATCCATGGGCGTAACGCTGGCATCGCGAAATCTGGCGCAGGTTTCCATCAACCTGACCGATTTCGAGCAGACGCCCATGCATCTGGTTTACGAAACCGTGCGGCGCGAGGCGGAGCGTTACGGCGTGCCGGTCGTGGGCAGTGAGATAGTCGGCCTGATTCCCAAGAAGGCCATCGAAATGTCGGCCGAGTACTTCCTGCGCTTCGAAAATTTCCGGCCGGAGCTGGTGCTGGAAAATCGCATCGCCGAAGCCATGGGTTTGCCCCCGAAGCCGTCGCGCGGCGGGCTGCCCGAATTTCTGGATGCCCTCGCCGCTCCCACCGCGACGCCCGGCGGAGGCAGCGCCTCGGCGGCCGCGGCCGCAATGGGGGCGGCGCTGGGCGCAATGGTGACGCGTCTCGCCAAGCAGGACGGCAATTCCTTTGAGGAGGACCGGCGCTTCTTCACCGAGGCCGTGGAGTTGGACGCCGAGGCCTTTCAAAAGGTGATGGCCGCCTACAAGCGCCCGAAAGAAGAGCGCGCGCCGTTCGTGGAAGAAGCGCTACACGGCGCCGCCGAAGTGCCGTTGCAAGTGTTGGAGCGGGCCGCCGCGATGTTGACGCGCCTGGAGCGTCTGGAAATTCCGGCTAAGTTCGGATCCGATCTGGCGGTGGCCAAGGCTCTCACTGTCGCAGCCAAGGCCGGCGTTTTAGAGAACGTCCGAATCAATCTCGATTCCATCAAGGACGAAGCGTTTCAGGCGTCTGTGCAGTCGCGCCTGGCGGCACTGAGCATTTGAGGCGCATCTGGTAGGGAAGCCGATCCTGGCTAGTGCTGGTAGCAAAAGCTTCAGGCCACTTTGGGCGCTGTGGCGCGGACGCTCGCCACCTACACTCCTATCCCCTGGCAAATACCCAAGCTCGATTGGTTCGGCGTCGCCATCTTCGGCCAGATCACAGTCGGCGGACTCAGCGGCTTTGAATATGTCGCCATTCTCGCCGGCGAATGCCGCAGAGCCACCAAGGCGACCATCTCGCTCGCGCGCATGGAGCAGGGCAGTCCTCTAAGGGTCAAGGGCGTTGGTTCTGGCGCGTTTCTTCGTTGTCGAGCGCTTCGTGAAGGAGCATTTTGAGATAGGTCTGGTATCGTAGTCCGCGTCTGGCGGCAAGATCGCGGGCGCGAGCGAGATCTTGCTCGGCAACGCGAATGGTGATGTTCCTGGCCGGCGCGGCTGTCTGAGCGGGCGAAGGGTCAAGGCGACGGAGTTTCAGTTCGCCGCGCGCGAGCGCCGCTTCGGCCTGCGCCGTGAGCCGATCGCGTTGTTCGTACCACCATTTGGCTTCTTCGGCTTCGTTGGAAAACCGGGGAACGGGTTGAGGACGATCCATATTGGTTATTCTCTTTTTGTGGCGCGGAAGTAGACAGCTTCGAGGCCTTTGGTTGCAGGATACGCGGTGATGGTCCGGTAAGATCCGTCTTCGAGCATTGTCCAAACGACAACCAGAACGCGGCCGGCAGTGGTCTGACCGACGGCGGTCCAACGCTCCTCGCCATCGGGAGTGACGTTGTGCTCCAAATCCATGAGGTCCCCGGCGAGGGCCTGCTCGGCTTCGTCGGGACGGACGTTATGAGATGAGAACCCAGATGCGCGATGTGGAGAGTGTCCCAATCAAAGCGAGACGTCTGTCCATGTACTTACATTATACGTATAAATTACGAGAGGGAGGAGGGAAAAGGCCGGATTAAGCGGATCCGCTCTGAGCGAAGTGGATCGATTTCGTTGGTTTTGATGCCTCCATCCGCCTGATTGGAGCATTTCCCGCGCTTCGAAAAGTTCGGCCTGACCTGGTAATGGAAGATCAGAAGATCGCCTGCCCGCATTTGACTGCTCTCCGCCATTGGCGGATAATTCAAATGAGTGGAGCTGATCGAGACTCTTACCTTCACGAGGCGGATCACCGCTCTGCTAAGCGATGAGGAGTATGGTAGATTTCAATCCCGGATCGCCGCGAGTCCGGAGCTCGGCGCTCTTATTAAAGGCGGCGGCGGGATCCGCAAGGTTCGCGTTGGCGCCGGATCGCGAGGGAAGAGCGGCGGCGCCCGCGTTATCTACTATTGGGCGGTACGAAAGGACGTGATCTTGCCGCTCTACGGATATTCGAAGAACGCGGCCGTGGACCTCACTCCGAAGCAGGTTTCGCAGCTCGCCAAAATTGTCAAAGAGGAGTTCGGCAGTGAAAAAAGAAATGTTTGAAGAACCGCTGGGCAGCGTGCGCGAAGCCGGAGCGATTCTGCGCGGCCGGCGGAAGCCTTCGCGGCGGTTGGCGGTCAGCCCTTCCGGCGTCCGCGTCATTCGCGAACGAACCAGCCTGTCGCAGTCGGAGTTTGCGCATCTGATCGGCGTAAGCGTGAAGACGCTTCAAAACTGGGAACAGGACCGGCGGCGACCAACGGGCCCGGCTGCCGCACTCTTGAGCATTATTGAGCACGATCCAGCCCTGGCTGTGAAGGCGATTCACCGCGTTTAGGGGAAGTTGCAGAGTGCCTCACCAAGGGTAAGTTGTGACACATCGCCGGAGGCCCGCCAAACGCAGGTTTCACGCGTGTCAAATATCAGGGTCAAATTGCGAAAAACACTACAACCGGTACGGCGAAAGCAAGGGCGTTTTTCGCGATGCATTCTAGACGATCAAAAGGATTGATCTCAGTCCGCTCAATAACTAGACTTTTTTCTACAGTCATTGGCAGATGATTGAGATTTGCAAATTGCTCGCCCCACGCAAGGTTTCTAAACGTGAATTTCAAGCGGTTGGTACCGGTCACCTTGTCAAGATCAGTCGGTCGGACACTTGCGCATGTGGGCGACAGCGGACAGCGGTACGGTAACAGCCGATTCAACACTGAAAAGAGTACGTTTGCCAAAAAGCCGCCCACCAACAAAGCGCCGATAGCCTCGGCGACAAATGCGACAAATGGCAACCGCACCAGAAACGAGTGCTGTCCAAGATAACCGACAAGCGCGCCGACGGGCGCACAAACGCAGAATGCAAGAGAAGTCACGTTATCCGGTCGAAGCACATATTCCTCTTCATGACGCTTGCATTGAACACACATTGGAACGGTAAGTGACGTTGATCCCATTGAGTGGGCCCCCTCCCAGCCGTAGCCGACCGTGCCGGTGTCCGTGGTATGCACCGAGCAACAAACGCACCCGGCTGGGGTTCGAAATGATCGGGCCGCTGTCTCAATCGAAACCTGCTTCGGCGTTTCCGGTTTCATCGCAAGATCTAACATGCGGGCCTCCGACGCTGCGCCGTCTTGCCGATCACGGAGCGGAACAGCGGCCCCTTGCGATCGCCCACGATGCCTGCGGTCCTGATGTACGCATCGAGATATTCTTCGAGCTTGCGGTGACAGGGCATTTCGTTGAGTTTACCGTTTTTCTCGTGAGGCCGGAGCCACCAGCGCTTTTTCTGCGAAAAATAATCCTCGACGGTGAGCGCGACAACGGCCCCGACGCGGGGGAAGATGTGTCTGCAAGTATTTAAAATACAAAACTTAAATAGTGTAGCCTTCTATGCGCCGTCTCCGCGCCTCCACGTTGAAGACCCACTCCCGCTCCGAACTACCTCTCCCGGCCCAATAGTTTTACCCCACTTCCCAACCCCTCTCCTCCCCCCCGAAAACCTGTGTCATCATTGGTGCACCGTGCAGGCCGCTAACTCCGAACAAGCCAGCCTCCGCAAAACGCTCGGCCTCCGCGACCTTGTCCTCGCCCAAATCCTATGCGTAGTCGGCTCCGCTTGGGTCGGCATCGCCGCCAAGCTCGGAAACTCCGAAGCCGTCTTCTGGCTCGTCGCCATCGCGCTCTTTTACCTGCCGCTGGCCGCGGTCGTGATCTATCTCAACCGCCTGATGCCGCTCGAAGGCGGACTCTATCAATGGGCCAAGCAGGGCTTCGGCGAGATGGCCGGCTTCCTTACCGCGTGGAACTTGTGGGTTTACGCCATCGCCAGCACTGCCTCTATCGTCTTCGTCGTCCCCACCGACATCTCTTACATGGTTGGCCCATCGGCGGCCTGGCTCCCCGCCAGCAAACTGGCCACGCTCGCGCTCACCGGAGCGGTGATGGCGGGCATCGCCTGGGTGGCCGTTCGCGGACTCGATATCGGCAAGTGGCTGCACAACATCGGCAGCATACTCATCCTGCTGGCCTACGCGATTCTGCTCGCTCTGCCGCTTTGGGCGCTGTGGCGCGGCCGCATCGCCACCTATACTCCCATCCCCTGGCAAATGCCCAAGCTCGATTGGTTCGGCGTCGCCATCTTCGGCCAGATCACCGTCGGCGGTCTCAGCGGCTTTGAGTATGTCGCCATTCTCGCCGGCGAATGCCGCAGCGCATCGCGCACCATCGGTCAGTCGGTAGTGATCTCCGCTCCCATCATCGCGCTCATGTTTATTCTGGGGACCAGTTCCGTACTCACCTTCGTCGGGCATCAGCCCATCAACGTCATCGGGCCCATCCCGCAGACCCTGCGCGCGGCCGCGGGAAATTCGGGCCTGGCGGCATCGGCCGTGCCCTTCGTCATCGCGTTGCTGATTGCCCGCGCCATCGCCGCCGCCAGCCTGCTGCTCACCGGCCTCACTCGCCTGCCCATGACCGCCGGATGGGACCACCACGCGCCGCGTTGGTTCGCGCACCTCCATCCAAAATGGCGTACGCCCGTGAATTCCATCCTGTTTGTGACGGCCGTGGTGATGGCGGTCATTCTCCTGAGCATGTTAGGAGTGCGCGAGCAGGAGGCCAGCCAGTTGCTTCTCAACGCGTCCACGGTGCACTACGCCATCGCCTACGTGGCCCTGTTCGCGCTGCCCGTTTTCGGAAGCCGCAGGCTGCGTTCGGCGCTGCCCGGCTGGTTGAAACCGGTCGCGTTGGCGGGCATGGGCGCTAGTGTAGTCGCGCTTCTGATGGCCGTCTATCCCATCGTCGACGTGGTCAGCCGCACTTCGTATGCCGCCAAGATTTCGGGCGTGGTAGTGTTGACCAACATCGCCGGCGTGGCCCTCTACCGCGCCGGTAAGCGGCGCTCGATTAACTAAGCTAGACCGGCGAACAGCAGGAATCGCGGCATTACGAAAATCCAGTAGACGTGCCAGCTCCGCTTCATCGCGCGCACGATGCTCCTGCCGTTTCCGAGGTCGCGGAGCCGCGATGTCCAAGGTGATCGCCCGATACGCAACGCTGGGCGCCAGCGTAGTCACACGGCGATTATTACCGCCCTAAACCCCTATCTTTAGTCAACATCCGATTCACAACCAAATACGGGATAGTGTACGGCAACCTTACCCCCAATAATTCAAGTACCAACCATGATCGACCGGACCCAAGAGTTGCGCGCCAAGATCCTCGACCTCGCCGGCGAATACTGCGCCGAAAAGTTCGCGGCGCGCCCCTTTGTCCCCGGCGAATCGTCCGTACCCGTCTCCGGCAAAGTCTTCGACGCCTCCGAAATGCGCACGCTGGTCGATTCCGCGCTCGATTTCTGGCTCACCGCCGGCCGCTTCGCCGACCGCTTTGAGCGCGAATTCGCGCGTTGGTTCGGCCTTCGCGGGTGCTCGCTCACCAATTCCGGCTCGTCGGCCAACCTGCTGGCAATCTCCGCCCTGACGTCGCCCAAGCTCGGCGACCGCCGCCTGGTTCCCGGCGATGAAGTCATCACCGTCGCCGCCGGCTTTCCCACCACCATCAATCCCATCATTCAGAACGGCCTCGTGCCGGTCTTCGTCGATGTCACGCTGCCCACCTACAACGTGGACGTCGCGCAGCTGGAATCCGCGCTTTCGCCCCGCACCCGCGCGCTCATCCTCGCGCACACGCTCGGCAATCCGTTCGACCTCGCCGCTGTCACCGCCTTCGCCAGCCGCCACGGCCTGTGGCTCATCGAAGATTGCTGCGACGCCGTCGGCTCACTCTACCAGGGCGGCAAGGTGGGCACGTTCGGCGACCTCGCCACCACCAGTTTTTACCCCGCGCATCACATCACCATGGGCGAAGGCGGCGCCGTGCTCACCAACAAGCCGCTGCTAAAAACGTTGGTCGAATCGTTCCGCGATTGGGGCCGCGACTGCTGGTGCGCGCCCGGTTGCGATAACACATGCGGCAAGCGCTTCGATTGGCAGCTCGGCGGCCTGCCTTGCGGTTACGACCACAAGTACACCTATTCGCACATCGGCTACAACCTCAAGGTGACCGATATGCAGGCGGCCGTCGGCGTCGCTCAGTTGCAAAAGCTCGACGGTTTCATTGCGGACCGCCGCCGCAATTTCGACGCGCTGCGCGACGGCCTGCGCGAATTGGAAGAGTTCTTCATTTTGCCCGAGGCCACCGCCGGCTCCGAGCCGAGTTGGTTCGGCTTTCCCATCGCCGTACGGCCCGGCGCGCCGTTCACCCGCAACCAGGTAACCCGCGCCCTGGAAGAACGGAAAGTCGCCACGCGCCTGCTGTTCGGCGGCAATCTGACGCGCCAGCCGGCATATCAGGCGAGCGAGTACCGCGTCGTCGGCCAATTGAAGAATACGGATATTGTGATGAACCAAGTCTTTTGGATAGGCCTTTACCCCGGGATTACCCCGGCAATGCTCGATTACATGCTGGAGAGCCTGCACGCCGTCGCATCGATGGCCGTTCAGGTAGGAGTCTAAACAATGCGCAATGCGCTTACGAACGGAAGCCGCCCCGAGGTTTTAATCGGCAACAAGCTTGTCGGCGACGGCCACCCCTGCTACATCGTCGCCGAAATCGGCATCAACCATAACGGCGATATCGACCTCGCACGGCGCCTGATCAGCGTGGCCGTGGCGGCCGGCTGCGACGCGGTGAAGTTTCAGAAGCGCACCGTGGAAGTGGTCTATACGCCCGAAGAGCTGGCCAAGCCCCGCGAAAACCCCTTCGGCCCCACCAATGGCGACCTCAAGCACGGCCTGGAATTCGGTCACGACGAGTATCGCCTGATCGACCGCTACTGCCGCGAAGTGAAGATGCCGTGGTTCGCATCGGCTTGGGACGAAAAAGCCGTCGACTTCATCGATCAGTTCGACACGCCGTGCTACAAAATCGCTTCGGCCTCGCTCACCGACGACAACCTGCTGCGCCACACGCGCTCCAAGGGCCGGCCGGTCATTCTCTCCACCGGCATGAGCACCATCGAAGAGATCGATCGCGCGGTGGATGTGCTGGGCACGAAAAATCTGGTGCTGCTGCACGCGTGCAGCGTCTACCCGGCGCACTATCCCGAGCTGAATCTGAAGGCCATCACCACCATGCGCGAGCGCTACCATGTGCCCGTGGGATACTCCGGGCACGAAACCGGTCTGCCTTCCACCGTGGCCGCGGTCGCGCTGGGCGCCTGCTGCGTGGAGCGCCACATCACGCTCGACCGCGCCATGTGGGGTTCCGACCAGGCCGCTTCGCTAGAGCCGAACGGCATCTCGAAGATTGTGAGCTACGTCCGCATCGTGGAACAGTCGTTGGGCGATGGCGTCAAGGGCGTGGCCGAGCGCGAGCAGCCCATTATCAAGAAATTGCGGCGCGTGGGCGCGGCGGCGTAAATGAATACCCTCCGGGCCATCGCGCTCGATGTCGATGGGGTTCTCACCGATGGCGGCGTCTGGTGGGGTCCCGATGGCGCCGAGTGGAAACGGTTCTGCTTCGCCGACATCATGGGCGTCTCGCTGGCGCGCAAAGCGGGCCTGATCGTGACCCTGATCTCGGGCGAAGACAGCCCGCTGGTGGACCGGTTCGCGGCCAAATTGGAGCTCACCGATATCACCAAAGGCTGCAAGGATAAAGCCGCGGCGTTGCGCGCTTTCGCCGGCCGTCACGCGTTGCGCCCCGAGGAAATCTGCTTTATGGGCGACGACGTGAACGACGTCGCCGCCATGGATCTCGCCGGCTTTTCCGCCGCCCCCGCCGATGCCCGTCCCGCCGCGTTGCACAAGGCCGACCTGGTGACGCACGCCAACGGCGGCAACGGCGCCGTCCGCGAGCTAATCGATTTGGTCCTAAGTGGGGCAGGCAATCCTGCCTGCAGCCGCCTTTCAGGCGGCTCTCACGCCCGTCGCGAAAATGCAACCGCCGGCTCTAGAGCCGATGTGGGGCAGCGTGGCGCACGCACTCATGCGTGCAGCGTTCACACTCGTGTGAACGCGCTTCGGTCCCGCGTCTGCACGCGTCGAGATAAGTCTCAACACGGTACGCAAGAGAGCGTTGCATGACTGCGTGCGCCACGTCGAAATGGCAAGGTTATTTCGTGGCAAGTCCTAAGCCGCCCCGATAATCCCAATGAAGCTCTCCGATTACGTCATCCAATTCGTCGCCAACCTGGGCGTGAAGCACGTCTTCCTGGTCCCCGGCGGCGGCGCCATGCATCTGAACGCCTCGCTGGCGCAGTGCCCCTCCATCGAGCCAATCTGCAATTCGCATGAACAAGCCAGCGCCATGGCCGCCGAAAACTACGCCAAAGCCGTAAACGGACTGGGAGTCGCCATGGTGACCACCGGCCCCGGCGGAACCAATGCCATCACCGGACTCGCCGGCGCCTGGCTCGATTCCACTCCGGTGCTGTTTCTTTCCGGCCAGGTGAAGCGCCCCGACCGCATGTTCGCACCCGATGGCGCCCCGCTTGGCATGCGCCAGTTGGGCGTGCAGGAAATCGACATCGTCTCCATCGTCAAGCCGCTCACCAAGTACGCCGTCACGGTTCTCGACCCCCAAAGCATCCGCTTCCACCTGGAAAAGGCCGTGTACCTCGCGCGGACCGGACGTCCCGGCCCGGTGTGGATCGATATCCCGCTCGACGTGCAAGCCGCTCCCATCGATGCATCCGGTCTGCCGCCGTTCGAGGCTCCCCATCCCTCCGCCGCACCGCCGCGTGATACTCAAGCGCCGCAGCCTGATATTCAAGCAGAAGGCCAGCCGGACCTGGCCGCGCAGGTTCGCGAAACCATCGACGCCTTGAATCGCGCCGAGCGTCCGCTCATCCTGATCGGCAATGGCGTCCGCCTTGCCCACGCCGAAGGCGACTTCCGCAAGCTTTTCGATCTGCTGCGCATCCCCGTGGAAGCCACCTGGTGCGCCGCCGACATCATCTCCAGCGAAGACCCCCTGTTCGTCGGCCGCCCCGGTTCGCTGGCCAGCCGCGGCGCCAACTTCGCGCTGCAGAATTGCGATTTTCTATTGAGCGTCGGCGCGCGGCTCGATTTCGCCATCACCGGCTATGCGCCCGAAAAATTCGCGCGCGCCGCGCACAAAGCGATGGTGGATATCGACCCCGCCGAAATCCGCAAGCTCGCCCCGTTCGTCGATACGCCCATCTGCGCCGATGCGGGCGAGTTTCTGCGCGAAATGCTGCGCCAGCTATCGCCCCAAATATCGCTCCATTCCGGCGCCGTTCAGCCCAAGGACCGCACTTGCTGGAACAAGCGCTGCACAGATTGGAAAACGCGCTACCCGGTAGTCACCGGCGAACATCGCAAGCCCGAAGGCCCCGTGAGCATCTACCATCTTGCCGAAGTCATCGGGCAGGAAACCACGCCCGAAGATCTCATGATTTCCGGCAGCTCCGGCGCCGGTATTGAGATCTTTCTCTTCGCCTGCCCCACGCGCACCGGCCAGCGCATTTACCACACGGCCGGCCTGGGCTCCATGGGCAACGGGTTGCCCGGCAGCATCGGCGTATGCATCGCCGGCGGCCGCCGCCGCACCGTTTGCGTGGATGGCGATGGCGGGTTCCAGTTCAATATCCAGGAGCTCGAAACCGTAGCGCGGCTCAACCTGCCCATCAAGTTTTTCGTGCTGAACAACGGCGGATATGCTTCCATGCGCGCCTCGCAAACCAACTTCTTCGGCTCGCCCCAGCTGGGTTGCGACAGCCGCACCGGCATCACCGTCCCCGATCTCTGTAAAGTCGCCGCCGCGTTTGGCCTGCCCACCGCCCGAATCGAATCGCAAGCCAATCTGCGCGAGCAAGTCCGCAAGGTTTTGGAAACGCCCGGCCCGGTCGTCTGCGACGTGCTGGTGATTCCCGACGAAGTGCGCGGCCCCAGGCTCTCGTCCATGCAGCGCCCGGATGGATCGATGGTGTCGAAGCCGCTCGAAGACCTGTGGCCGTTCCTCGACCGCGACGAGTTTTACGCCAACATGATCGTGCAGCCACTGCCCGAGTGAACTAGCCCGAGTGAAAATATGAAGATCCTCATCACCGGCGGCAGCGGATTCATCGGACGCAATCTGGCGCTGCAATACGCCCCGCCTTTCGTTGTCGCCGCGCCCAACCGGACCGAGCTCGATTTGCTCGATGCCGGCGCCGTGCGCCAGTACCTCGAGCGCCACCGGTTCGACGCCGTGATCCACGCCGCCTGCGAGCGTTCGAACCGCGGCCTTGCATCGAGCGCAGCCTTGCTCGACCGCAATTGCCGCATGTTCTTCAACCTTGCGCGCAACTCCCATGCCTTCGGCCGGATGCTGTTTCTCAGCTCCGGCGCGGTTTATAGCCGCGAGCATTGGCTCCCGCGCATGTCCGAGGATTATTTTGACGCCCACGTTCCCGCCGACGATTATGGCTTTTCGAAATACGTCTGCGCCAAAGCCGTCGAAAGCATGGACCGCGTCTATGAGCTGCGCCTCTTCGGCGTCTTCGGACCGCACGAAGACTGGCGCGTTCGCTTCATTTCAAACGCGTGCTGCCGCGCCGTGTGCGGTTTGCCCGTGGTGGTCCGGCAGAACGCGCGCTTCGACTATCTGGACGTCGAAGACCTCGGCTGGATTTTGGAACGCTTCCTCGCCAAGCGTCCGGAACACCACCAGTACAACGTTTGCACCGGCCGCTCGGTCGATCTGCTGACCTTGGCGGAAAAAGTGGTGCGCGCTTCGGGGCAGGACCTCCCCATCGTCGTCAAGAACCAAGGCATGGGAACCGAATGCAGCGGCGACGCGGCTCGAATGCTGGCCGAAATTCCCGACTTTCAATTCCGCGGGATCGACGACTCCGTTGCCCGGCTATATCGCTGGTATGAGGAGCGGAAAGCGGCCATCGAGCCGGCGCGATTGAGTTTCGACGAGTGAATTTTCGATGAGTGAGACGAGGCAAATGTCGTTATCTACGTTGCTACCTGCAATGACACGCCTGGATGAGTTGCTCTCGGAAGGCGCTGCATACGCGCAAGCCAGGGAACGCCGCGAGTTGGACCGCCTGACTGACGGGACGGAAGGCATCGTGCTCTTCGGCGCCGGGAATCTGGGCCGGAAAATCCAGCGGGTCCTTCATCGGAACGGGGCGGACGCCCTCGCTTTTGCGGATAACAACCAGTCGCTATGGGGAAGTTCTATCGAAGGCATTCCCGTTTTCTCGCCCCGGGAAGCCGCCTCCCGCTTTGGTTCCTCGGCGGCGTTCGTGATCTCCATCTGGGGAGTCGGGTCGCAGGATCGCATGGCGTCCCGCGCGCAACAACTTAAGGATTTGGGCTGCCGGACAGTCCTGCCGTTCGCCCCGCTGGCGTGGAAGTATTCCGCCGGACTTTTGCCTCACCAGATGGTGGACCTGCCTCACAAGGTTCACCGAGGCGCGGACGAAATCCAAACCGTTTATAACATATGGGCGGATGAGTTCTCACGCACCGAGTATCTGGCCCAGCTAAGATGGCGTTTATTGGGCGACTTCGACTCTATGGCCGACCCGGTCGGCGGCGAGACTTACTTTCCGGAAGACCTGTTCAGTACGGGAGATCGCGAAGTCTTCTTCGATTGCGGCGCTTTCGACGGGGACACAGTCGCCAGTTTCCTCGGCGCGACACATGGGCGGTTCTCGGAAATCGTCGCGTTCGAGCCGGATCCTGAGAACTACGCGAAGCTGAACCGAATGGTCGATGGTCTCGCTACGAGCGTTCGCGGACGTATCAAAACGCACCGGAAGGCCGTCGGCGGCTCTGATGGCATCGTGCGCTTCGACGCCCGCGGGACTGACGGCTCAGCCATCGGTTCAGGCGATTCGGAAGTGGAGTGCATTGCGCTCGATAGCGTTGTGAATAGCATAGCCGCTCCGACCTTCATTAAGATGGATATTGAAGGTGCGGAACCATCCGCTCTGCTGGGCGCCTCGCGGACGATAGCCCGTCACTCTCCCATACTGGCCATCTGCGCTTATCACCAGCAAGACCACCTGTGGCGGATTCCCGCACTGATCCACAAGTTGAACCCCGCATACCGGCTGTACCTGCGGCCCCACCGCATTGAGGGCTGGGACTCGGTCTGTTATGCAGTACCACCGGAAAGGGTCCTCTGACCAGGGGTGATATTTCGTACGCGTCCTCGTATCTGATCGTCTAACACGTTCTCGGGAAAGGCCGGCTAAGATGACCGCTTACTGACGTGCGCGGCTCCGTAACTAACTGCAAACCATCAGAGCCGCGACCGTAAGTGAGCGGGGTTTCTTGGCCCGGCGAGGAAGTCCCGAATACGTGTAAGCACCCTTAAGAAGCGCGGGGAAGAGCCGTAAGCCCGCTTCCGCGGTATAATGTAGTTGAGATAGATCTGCCGCGCAAGCAGCTCTTCTGCCATCAGCCTGAGATACCGGCTGTACTTGCGGCCTCACCGAATCTTGGCTACGCGGTTTCACCATACAGGAGATCGATCAGTGACTTATGCCCAAACTTGTTGAGCCATCCGTTAGTGTCCATCCTCTGGAAACGCTGGGCCAGACTTCCACCCGGGACCAATCCGTGCTTTCCCAATTGGAAGAGCTGGTCAAGGAGAAGGGACACCCGCTCCGGCATGTGTTGGCGCTTTGGCCATGTTACATACAGCGGGTGAATCTCACGCGTTTTCTCGCTCATTACGAGTTGTTTAAGCACATAATCGACCTGCCGGGATGTGTCGTGGAAATCGGAGTAGGGCGCGGATCGAGTTTTTTCACGTGGTCCCGCCTGATGGAAATCTTTTGTCCGAACGACCGCCAGAGGCGGGTATATGGCTTCGATTGGTTCGAAGGGTTGAAAAACTTCACCGGGCAGGACGGCCGGCAAACCGAGTCCAGTCACTACGTGGAGGGCGGTTGGTCCACTGCCGCGGCCGCCGACGAAGTGCGGCGCCTCGTGTCTATTGTCAACGAAGACAACATAATCTCCAAGAGCGTCCGCTGCCAGTTGATTGAAGGCGACGTAGAAGAGACCATTCCGCGATTCCTGGAAGAGAATCCCGGCTTGCGGATCGCGCTGCTGCATCTGGATGCGGACATGTATAAGCCCACCAAAGCGGCTCTGAAGCATCTTTATCCGCGGGTACTGCGCGGCGGCGTCGTCGTGTTCGACGAGTACGGAATGATCCCCTGGCAGGGAGAGACGAACGCCGCGGATGAGTATTTCCTGAAAACCGGCGAAAACGTGGTGATGAAGAAATTTCCCTGGAGTCTGAACCCTCACGGGTACTTCATCAAACAATCCGGGCCTACTGGCGGAACCGGAAGCGAGGGATCTTGATGGGCGGCATTTACTTTGACAAATCGGCGGATCGCGAAATCCTCCGGCAGAGCTACCAGGACAACGGCGTGGTGGTAGTGAAAGGCGTGATCGGCCAGGCTCGGCTTGAGGCGTTTCGCGAAGTAGCTCTGAAGGTCGTTTACGCCAGAGCATACTCCGCCGGCCTCGATCTGCCGGCGGGATTGACCCTTGACGATGCTTTCAATCGCATGTGCGCTGCCGATCGATCGTTGGGCGGCAGTATCTACGACTGTCTTCGGAGCCATCCTGAGGCGGTAAAGCTGATTCCCGACCGATCGATTGTCGACTATATAGAGTTGTTGCTAGGCACACAGGACATATACTATGCGATCGATCAGATTCACTTTCGGATCGACCGCAAGAGTGAGGAGAGATTCTCATTGCCCTGGCATCAGGACTACTGGTGGAACAATACGTCGAAGAGCGCGATTTCCGTCTGGTATTCGCTGGTGGATGTCCCTCTTGAGCTCGGCCCAATGGGGTTCCTTCTGGGAAGCCATCGGCAAGTTGCCAGGATCAGGGTCGATCCCAATTACAAAATCAAGTGGGATCAGAATCGGCTCTTCCGGATCGCCGACCCGGTCGATGAATCGCAGGCCATCGACGTTCCCGTCGAGGCGGGTGACGTAGTGTTCTTAAATGCTCTGGCTCTGCACCGCAGCGGAAGAAACCTTTCGGAACGAAACCGTTGGACAGTGGTCACGCGGTATGCCGATATGTTCGATCCCCAGTTTGTCGCCAAAGGCTGGAAGTCGGGTATCCGTGTCGGCTACCTTTCGATCCTCGATACGGACCCCGGCTGCGTCGTGAATCTTGAGGAAGTGGTCGAGCCGCAACTGGCTGAGTCGGCAGTTCTGGTCTGAACGTTTGGTCTGCATGAGCTTGCAATCACTCCTGGCGGAATTGCTTTCGCGGCCGCGCGAACAGGTGGAGGCCCGTGTGAGCGCGGCATTCGACCAGATCGCCGCGCCTTTCGAAAAGCGGATCGTTATTTTCGGATGCGCCTATCTGGGGAAGCTGGCGCTCTCCGGTCTGCGCGCCGCGGGAATAGAGCCGCTGGCATTTTGCGATAATAATCCCCGGCTGTGGGAGACCTTGATCGATGGCGTCCCGGTGATGTCTCCCGCCGTCGCGGCCGCGAGTTACAACCGCTCCGCCGCTTTCATAGTTGCCATATACAACTCCGCCGCGTCCCGGAATCAATTGCGAAGTCTGGGCTGTCTCCGCATCGTGCCGTATCCGGTCCTGTTCTGGAAATTCTCGCGCTTCATGCCGGGCGAAGACCGTATGGAGCTGCCGCAACGAATCCTCGATCGCGCCCGCGAAATGGAGCCGGCTTACAGCCTTCTGTCCGGCGAGCGCTCGCGCCGGGAATTCTGCGCCCAAATCCGCTGGAGATGTCTGCTCGATTACGATTGCCTTCCGCCGCACGACGATCCGCGCGAGATGTACTTCCCCGCCGATCTGTTCCGCATCTCTCCCGACGAGGTTTTTGTAGACTGTGGCGCCTTCGACGGAGACAGCCTCCGTGCGTTCCTGTCGGCGGCCAATGGGCAGTTCGGCCAAGTCTACGCATGGGAAGCCGACGCCGGGAATGTGGAGAAGTTGGGCCGCTGCCTCTCGGAGTTGCCGTCCGCTGTCTCGGCCAAAGTCACGGTGATGCCATACGCCGTTGGCAGGCAGGATGGAAAGGTCTGGTTTAGCGCCGTTGGGACCGTAGGGTCCCGAGTCGCGGCCGCCGGGTCCGCCCAGGAAGTGCAATGCCGTTCCCTCGATAGCGCGTTTGCGGATACGCGGCCCAGTCTGATCAAAATGGATATCGAAGGCGCCGAACCGGAGGCGCTGCTGGGCGCTGTGCGCACCATGGCGCGTCACCGCCCCATTATGGCGGTTTGCGCGTATCACAAGTGCGATCATCTTTGGACCATTCCGCAACTGCTCAAGGCGGCAAACCCGGATTACAAGATCTATTTGCGGCGTTATGCCGAGGATTGCTGGGAAACGGTGTATTACGCTGTACCGCCGGAGCGCCTTTGCGGGAACGCCCATACGGACGGCGCGGTTTCAGAGGAGGTTGCATGCCTGTCGTAGCTACATCGTCCGGAATTATCGTCCCCGCCGAGGTTTTTCAAATCGCGGAGCAATCTGTCGGCGCCTTTTTCGAGCCTATCAACAAGATGGACCGCCGGTCCGCCGCCGCGGATTTTCTGGACCTCTCGAAATCGTTCAAACGCGCCGGCATCCTTTCCCGCTACACCGCCATCGAAGGTCGGAAGCTGCTCGAAATCGGTTCCGGATTCGGTACCAATCTCGCGGTCTGGATCAACCACTTTCATGTCGATGCCTACGGCGCCGAGCCCGGCGGAGAGGGCTTTAACCAGGGCTTCATCGCCTCGAGAAAATTGCTGGCAGCCAACGGAATCGATCCCGAGCGCGTGGTCGATTCAGCCGGAGAGTCGCTTCCATTCCCGGACGCGAGCTTCGACATCGTCTATTCGGCCAACGTCCTCGAGCACACGGATAATCCCGAGCGCGTGTTGAGTGAAGCTCTGCGCGTATTGCGGCCCGGCGGCCTGCTGCACATGGAGATGCCCAATTTTCTCTCCTACTTCGAAGGACACTACATGGTAGTTCAGCCTCCGATATTCTGGAAGCCGCTTCTGGCCTGGTGGGTGAAGTTGGTGTTCAGACGCGATCCCGCGTTCGCCCGCACCTTGCAAACCAAGGTCAACCCCATTTGGTGCCGGCGCACCGTGAAGGCCCTCAGCGGAACTTATCGGCTGGAATTGATTTCTCTGGGAGAGGATCTGTTCCTCGAGCGCCTGTCTGAGCCTTTCCAGTTCGAAATGCTGAGAGTAGCCGGACGGCTAGGCAGTCTCATCGCGGCGATCCAAAAAATCAATCGCTGGAATTGGATCGGCCGTCTGATTGTCGCCGCGCAAGGGCACTATCCCATCTATCTGACCCTTCGAAAGCAAGCATGATGCGGGACAGACGCTTTCGTCTGTCAACCTCCGGGCTCGGCGCGTTTTCATATACTTACAGAGCCCGCAACCGTTAGAGGGCGTCCGCCGGGAGCCGCCTTCTGGCTCCTGACTCCCTCGACTCCCATATCCCGCGGGGATATCAAGCGCGAAGCCCTTGGCTAGTTAGTGTTAACTTCGGTAACCGTAATAAGTTCATCCTTCGCCAGCTTGAAATTCCTCGCTTGTCAGCCTCATCCTAGAACAGGCATGCCAACGACTTTCCGGGAGCGTTATGAGATCGTCCGCGTTAAGGGCGTCTCCTCGCGTCTCACCGGCACGATCGGGGTCCTAGACTTACGCCCGATTTCCGGCGGCGGGCAGGCGGCGGGCGCGCCATGAGCGTCATGATGGGGAGTGGCGAGCCGCTCGCGAAGCCCGTGCCCGCGTCCGCCAGAAAGCCCTTCTGCTCCGCTCTTCCTCTAAGCGCAAAGCTGCTTCGCCTTGCGCCGCCCGGACAGTTCACCCGGTATATGATCGTAGGGCTCTGGAACGTTGGATTCGGCTACGCGGCCTACGCATTTTTCACGGCCATCGTCAGCCCGCATATTCCGCACGGGTATCTTGCAGGCAGCCTGCTCGCCAGCCTGGTGAGCATCACGGTTGCGTTCTTTTGGTACAAATGGTTTGTCTTTAAGACCCGCGGCAACTATTGGCGGGAGTGGATTCGCGCGGTGTCGGTCTATAGCACCGTCGTGGCGCTCGGATTGATACTGCTGCCCCCCACCGTTTTCCTGGTGACCCAGGTTACCGGGAATCCCAAAAGCGCCCCCTATATTGCCGGCGCTCTGCTTACCGTTCTTAACGCCGGCATTTGCTTCTTTGGGCACAAGAAGATATCTTTCCGGGTTGCATAAAGGGAGAACTTAGTTGCAGACAGCTACCTTATCGGCATCGGCGGCATCGGCGCCCACCACTCCCGCCGCGCAACGCCTGCATCCCTCTTGTCCGATCTGCGGCAGCCGGCTATTGACCCGCCTTTGGGAAGTCGACGGCTATCCCATCGTCCGCTGCGGCGGGTGTTCCCTGGTATTCGTCCACCGGATGATGGGACGCGAGGAATTGGCCGCTCACTACGCCTCGGGCGACCCTGTCTACTCCGACGACGCGAACCGGGATTGCCTGGATTACTACTACAATCGGCTGCGCGGGCTCATCGAAGCCAGGTTTTCGCAACCCGGAAAAATCTTCGACGTCGGCTGCTCCAGCGGGTGGTTTCTCGACGTCATGCATGGCTGGGAGCGCCACGGGTGCGAGATTGTTGCAGCGGATGCGGAGAACGCCCGCCGCCAGCACGGCGATAGGATCTTCCATGGCGCGTTTGAGGAGTATTCCGCCCCGCACGGGTACTTTGATGTAGTCACGCTGCAGGATGTATTCGACCATTGCCCCGATCCCATGGCCGTGTTATCGAAATGCCGCGGGATGCTGAAAGAAGGCGGTCTCCTGGTCGTCAAGGTTCACAACATCTCGTGTCTCTATGCCAAGCTCGCCGGACCCGGTTTCTACGCGATTATTCCGCCCTCGCACCTCTTCTACTACGATCGCGGAACCTTGGGACTAGCCGCCGCGAGATCCGGATTTGAAGTCGTGCAGTCGAAATTCATCGCGCACCGGCTTCGCCTCAGCACCGTGTTCAGCCGGCTGTCGCGGGGCGACAAGAAGTCTGTCGCGCATCGAATCCATCGGGCGTTGGCCGGCAGCCGCCTCGGCAATGTCAGCGTCCTGAAGAACTTGCACGACATCGTCACCATCCTGGCGGTGAAAAGAAATGCGCTGGAAATTGAGGATTCAACCGATGTCGCTTAACGATCTCTCTCTTTTATCCCATGACAGGCCGCATGATCGTGATGCAAATGATCGTGATGCAAACGCCCTGCTGCCTCGACGCGGAGAGACCGCCGTGAAGACTATCAGCATTGTCACCGCTTGTTATAACGAGGAAGAAAACGTCGAGGAGTTATACACTCGCGTCCGCGCCGTAATGGCCGGACTGGGGCGCTATCGCTACGAGCACATCTTCATCGACAATTGTTCCCAAGACGGCACGGTGGAAATATTGAAGCGCATCGCGGATGCGGATACTAACGTCAGAATCATCGTCAATGCCCGCAACTTCGGTCACATTCGCTCGCCTCTGTATGCGCTCTACCAGACTACCGGCGACGCCGTGATCGGCCTTGTCGCCGATCTGCAGGACCCGCCCGAGATGATCCCCGATTTTATCCGCGAATGGGAAAACGGATACTCCATGGTCCTGGCCGCCAAGAGAAGCAGCGAAGAAAACCCGCTGATGTACTGGCTTCGCAAGAAGTATTACCGGCTGGTCAACCAGGTATCCTCCATCGAAACGTTCGAAAACTGCACGGGATGCGGGCTCTATGACCGCCGCGTGGTGGAAATCATCCGATCCATGGACGACCCCTATCCCTATTTTCGCGGCATGATCGCCGAGATTGGGCTTCCGCACGTGAAGGTGTATTTCGATCAGCCGCGCCGCAAGCGCGGCATCACCAAGAGCAATTTCTACACGCTGTATGACATGGCGATGCTGGGCATCACCAATCTTTCGAAAGTGCCGCTGCGGATGGTGACATTCTCCGGGTTCGCGTGCGCCGCGCTTTGCATTCTGGTGGCCTTCTCCTACCTGGCCTACAAGCTGCTCTTCTGGGACCGCTTCTCCGTGGGCATGGCGCCGCTGGTGATCGGGATCTTCTTCTTCAGCTCCATTCAGTTGATTTCCGTGGGCATTTTGGGCGAGTATATCGGTTCCATCCACACTCTCGTGCAGAAGCGGCCGCTCGTGGTGGAGCGCGAGCGCGTCAACTTCGAGTACGAACCGGGATTCGCAGTGCCATCCGGCGAAACAGTTATGGCGAAGTGAGCGCCAACCGCCGATGTTGATGTTGAAGCACTTTGCGCCGTGGGGCACGGTCGAAAACCTCGCCCTCGGC
>PLDF01000291.1 GCA_003135055.1 Bryobacterales bacterium
CCAGGCGCCGCCGCCGCGGGCGTCTGCGCGGCCGGTCCGCTCGGCAGACCGATTCCGCCCGCGCCTTGTTGCGCCTGCTGCCCGAACGGCAGGCCCGGCCGCCGCATGAATACCACGTGCTTGCTGTCGGGCAGCCACATCGGCATCGTGTCGAAGTCCACGCCCGGCGACATGTACTTCACCGATCGCGTCGCCACGTCGTACACCACGATGAAGCTGTGATCGGTGCGCGTGCTCACGAACGCGATCTTGCGGCCGTCGGGCGACCACTTAGGATCGCTCTGCACGCCCCACTCGCTGATGAACGCCTTCTCGCCGCGATCCACCTCGCTGGCCGGCTTCACGGGCGTCACTTTCGCGCGAAAGATTTGTCCCCCCTTCACGAACAGAATCGCGCTGCCGTCCGGCGCCAGTTCGGGGTTGGTGGCGTCCACCACCCGCCACGCGCCGCCGGCGCCGCTGGTGCGCGCCGCCCAGACCGCGTGTTCAAACCCATTGGGGTCCGCGGAGGGGTTGGGCGACCAACCGTCGCGGTTCGGTCCCTCGCCGCGCAGGAACACGACGGTGCTGCCGTTGTCCGAGATTTTGATCCCCGACATCATGATGCCGTCGTCTTTCACGAAGTTCGTCAGCCGCACCGGCGCGAACAGGGGCGCAGCCGCGGTGTAGGCGTTTCGCTTGCCTTCGGCATAGTCCACCCATGCGATACGGTCCACCTTTCCCGCGGCGACCAACTCCTGCGGCGACGCCGGACTCAGGAACTGCTGGTAGGAGGGGATTTTGGGCGGAGCGGAGGCGACCGGCCTCGAGAGGAAGGCGGCTGCCGCAACCGAAATGACTGAGAGACGCGTCAAGATGCGCATAGAAACCTCTGTGTGAGACTACGGCCCTGGCCCGGCCGTTTGAGGGAGTATAACACGACGGACCGCCGCCGAATTGCTGTTGGAGCAACCCTGGGAAACCTGGGACTGCGCCCTGGCCATGCAGCCGCCCTGCACTCAGAAACAGCCAGGAAGAACGGCGGCGACTACGACTTCGACTGGATTTGCGTGGTCGAAGGGACGCGGTTTCCATTGTTCGTAGAGGATCGGTTCAGGCACACGCCAGCCGGGGAAAACACAAAAAACAAGCAAAGCAAGAAAGAGTCCCCCGTGGTGGAACCTGCCGCAAGTCGCGTACTCGGCCAAGGGTAATGCGATCGGCGCTATCACCGACCTCAAGACGTCGTGCCTGGCGGCAGGCCGGCCCGATCTCGCGAACCGTTGCGCGATCGAACTGCCGAAGGCGCTCGACCAACTGAAATGGGGAGTCGAGCCGAATCAGGAGGAAATTGGCAAGATCCGCCAGGAAGTGGGCACGGCTCCATGGCTCAAGCTCAAACGGATTCAAGCGGGTTTCCGATCTTCCATTGCAGATTCCGACTGCCCCAACGGACAAGATCGGCGCACTCTACAACCACGTTCGAAAAGAATTGTACGAATTCTTTGTGGACGTGCGACCCCTGGAGGACTTCCGCGGCGCCATCAGCGGAGGTACCTATGACCGCGACATGATGAAGGAGGCGGGCGTGATTTCGACGGTGTATGCCGTGAACATCGGCTTGCTTTCTGAGAAGCGCCTCGCCTACGAAGATGCCGTAGGGGAAGCCCAATCGAAGCTCGACGCCTTCCCAAACTCGAAGGTAAACATTTCGAAGGAGGCTGCCAATGAGCGAAGAGCATTGGTTCGTAAACGCAATCAGGCTCAGGCCGCTCTTCACTTCTATGAAGAGCGTTCCCGGCAGGACTTGCGCAACCCGATCAACATCGTCCGAAAGTGGGCGGAACGAAGGGAGGACCACGCGCTGGACTGGCTTACGGCATTGTGGGATATCGCCTGTAAGAGCCGACGTTGGGACCAGCGCGAGAATCGCCGTCTGAATACGGGAAGCATTGCATTCTATGCATTCCCGCAATACCTCGTTGACATGATTGTGGAGCGCACCGGCGGCAGACCCATTACCGTCGCGTTTCCCAGTTTGGTCGACGGTGAAGTGACAATCGACGAGGCCGGCAGTGTGTACCTGGTCGATGAAGTGTCCGATGGCGCCGGGTCATTCGTGCGCCGCCAAACCCTACTCCTGCAGATTCCGGGAGACGGGCGGTTGATTACGGACAAGGGTCGGACGTACAACGTTCGGCCATTTCCTGTTCAACCGGGCCAAGCGCAAGTTCGTAACGGAAGGCTGGAACTTCCGAACACGCAACAGCGTCCGGGCATTCCAATACTGAAGAAAACTAAATGATGTCTACTCCGGGGCGGGCTATTTTGGCCGCCCTGGAGGCCTTTCCAGTGGGCACCGCACTTGTGCCCTCCACGCTACGACTGGGCGAAATCGGGTCCTGCGATCCTGGGCGGCCTGGCCGTGATAGTCCTGGTCTACGGAGGCAGCATTGCGCGCCACTTCAATATCCGGTGGCTCGCGGCGGTTCCTGGCATCGCATTTCTTTTTGGAGGACGGTTTCTGTTCCGCGCGTTCGATATGTTCCGCGGCCACCGCGTCGAGCGCGAAATCAAACGATGCCACTATTCGCAGGCGCTACAGATACTCGACGGGCCGCTTGGTTGGCCGCCTACGGGCGTCCGGAAGCTATCGCGGGTAGACGCGCTGTTCTATTCCGGCCGGGCTGGGGAAGCAGAGCCAATCTTGCGTGAGCTGGTGGAAACCGAGTCCGATGCCGCTCATAAAACCCTGGCGTTTGAGATGCTCGGCCGGGTTCTGATGGCGCAGAGCCGCTACGCCGATGCCAAACGCGCCTTTGAAGCCGCTGCGAAGCTGATGCCCAACCGCTCGGCGGCGCCGAGCGGCCTCGCCGAATTGCGGTTGCTTCAGGACACCGAACCGGCGCAGGCGCTGGCGGACGCGGAGCGCGCGCTTCAACTGCACCGCGATTCGCTGCTGGAACGGAAAGTAGCCCGCCAGCGTTTGGCAGGCATTCGTGGCAATCAGGCATGGGCTCTGGCGCTGCTGGGCCGGTCCGCCGAATCGCAGCAGGCCATTGACGCCGGCGTTCGCGAAATGGACCCCAATTACACACCGGAAGTTGCCGGGTTCTACTGGCGCGCCGGAATGGCTATGTTGGCGACTGGCAATGCGGCCGCCGCCCATTTCCGCCGGGCCGCGGAGCTGGACCCGCAAGGGTATTACGGCAGACTGGCCGCGCAGCATCTCAGCCAACACAGTGTTTGGGGTGGGGTGGGGCTTGTAGGAAGCCGGGCGTGAGGTGCGGGCGCCGTAGCGCCAGCCGCCAAGCATTCCTCCGCCCCAGTGGGCGCCCCATCGCTATTAGCTTTCGAGTTCCTCCCTCGACGGGCTGTGTGGCCCCAGGCAGCCGGCCGGTTCGGGCATATTGTGAAGTGCGCGCGGCTGACGCACGTGGGATCGGCGCTGCAACCCTAAACGCATTTCATCCTTGCCCTCCTGGGCTTCCGATGAGACTCGCGCCTGGTTTCAACCCTTCAGCACGGACGCAATATCCTGGCAGCGCCAATCGTTTTCGATGTAGGCGCAACGGGAAACAATTATCGCTTCCGCTACAGCCTTTACCCTAAAAACGGCACTTGAAACCACACTTACGAGCATGGCCGCCGTTCCTTGTAGCGCCGGCGATCTTGTCGCCGGTTCTTTTTCCCAGTACCGCCGGCCCTGGGTTGCCGCTTGAAGCGCAAAGTGAACCAGAATTGGAAGCGTAAAATGGCCGGAGGCGTCCGGCGTGCAGAGCGCTTCCGATATTCCGCTACCGGGCGCCTCGCGGAGCGAGAGGGGGTATGGTGAAATCATGCCTCCTTCGCAGGATGATGAGGATGTGGAACCGCCCGAGGACGCGCGGGCTTCACGGGCGCGGGTTGGCCAATGGCGCCGGGCCGCGCTGGCGCTGGCGTTTCTCTTCGCGAGCTTGCCACTGGCGGGCAAGCTGTTTCTGGGCAGTTGGAGGTTCGACGGCGCGCTGGACATAGCGTGCCTGTGCCTGGTTGTGGCGGCGTATCTATATTTTGTCGGGCGAGAGAGCCGGCCCCCGATCCCCGATTCAGCCGCGGTTCTCGACGAGGCCATCCGGCTGGCGGCGTCTGGAGAGACGGGCCGCGGGCTCGCGCTACTCGATGAAGCGCTTCTACTGAGCCCCCGTCTCTGGCAGGCGCGGCAATACCGCGGCCAGATGCGTCTCGGAGAACCGGACGCCGTCGAGTCGGCGCTCAAGGACTTCACGGAGGCGATTCGGCTGGCGCCCGACGAACCGCACCTCTATCTCCTCCGTAGCCACGTCTTCACCCTGCTCGGGCACGATTCGTCCGCGCGCGCCGATCTGGAGGCCGCCGCCCGACTGGGCGGCGGCGCCGGGGCGCCGGGTGGACCGTAGCTGGAATAATCCTGCCGAACCGCATAGGAGCCGCACCCGCGTGAAGGGCCATTTATCGCAACCTCGGGCCGTGGGTTATGGCGGGCCGGGTGAGGTTCACGCGAAAGGCCCCGCGCCCGTAGGTGAAAGCGTAAAGGTATGTGAGCGTGGCGCCGCGGTCCGGAACCAGGCTTTCCACAATCACGTTCGGAAACCCGCTGTCGCGTGTCCATGTGTTGCCTGAATCGAAGCTGACGAACACTCCAATATCCGTTCCAACGTACAAAGTCGCGGAATTCTCGGGATCCACAATCAAGACATGTACCGGTATGTCCGGCAGGCTCGCTGAGCCTATCGGAATCCAGGTGTTGCCGCCATCGGCCGAGGCGTAGATCTGGCTGTCATTCGGTCCTAGGCGGAACGCCGCGTAGGTTGCGTAAACTACGGCCGGCTGGTTCGGATCGAAGGCGATTCGCGAGACATATCCCCCACGCGGCTGCGCGCTTGACAACCCTGGCCCTAACCGGCCCGAGCCGTTGTAGATCGTCCCCTCGATGTTACCGAAAATCACCTGGCCCGAATTGGAGGGATTCACCGAAATCGCCGTGATCTCCGCGCCCGTGTCGGCGCTTGCCTGCTGCCAGTGCGCCGCACCGTCCGCGCTGTACCAGAGTTCGTGACCGCCCAGGTACAGCGTCTGCGGATCGCTCGGGTCCAAGGTGAAGTACGCGAGAAAGGTGAAATCGCTGGAAGGTTCGGTAATTCCGGTAGTTGCCTGAACTTTTGAATTGCCGCCATCGCTGGTTTTCATGAACGAAAGCGGTATCCCTCCGGCCGTGTCTTCAAAATAGAACGTTTTGGGATCGGCCGAATCGAAGGCCACCATCCCTCCATCGCCGTTGGCGATAGGAGTCCAAGCGCTCTGCCCCGCACTGGCTAGCAGAGTCACCGTGTCCTGGGTCCCACCCAAAAACATTTCGCCGCCCGGCGCCACCGCGCCGTGATAGAACTGCCCCACTTGCAGCCCATTGTTCACCGCGCTTCCCGTGAGCAGATAGAACGGCTGCCCGCAATTCGTGTAGCTGTTTTCGGTGCGCGCCGAATCGCCGCGATAGACTCCGCCATCGTTGGTGGCGTAAAGAACCTGGTTATTGGCGCCGTCGTAATTCGGGTCGAACGCGAAGGCGTGGAAGTCCGTGTGGAATAAAACGTTCGATGCCGTGTCCAAGCCGGCGAACGTCGAGCCGCCATCTTCCGACCGCGAAAGCCGCGGTCCGGCCGTGAACAACACTTGCGGATTCGTCGGATCCACCGCCAGCCCCAGGTTCCACGCCCCTTGCCCGGTGTGGCCTGAAGCATAGCCGCAAGAGCCGTTGTACGCGGGATAGCTCAGAATATTCGCCGTAATGCCGTCGGCGGAGGAAGTGTTCGCGCGCTGCTGCCATGTCCCCGCCGCGCCGCCCTGGCCGGAAGCAAACAGCCCGAGGAGCGCATAGGCGAATGGGCTGCTCGGGTTCTTGTCGACAGCTAAAGCGTAGACGGTATCGGGCGCGCTGGGAGCAATCGCCACAACGGTGGGCCCCATGTCGGCCGCGCTCAGCGCCTGGTCCCAATGGCCGCCCGAATCGGCGCTGCGGTAAACGGCATAAGACGCGATGCCGAAATAAGTCTGGGTCTCCATGGCGAATGAGAACGCCCCTGGATGTCCGGCTTGGCTGCTGCACGCGGCGAATACCGTATCCGCCGGCAGATCGCCTCGCACGGCTACGGAAAAACAGCCGCCCGCTTGCGCTAGCGTATTGCTCCATGTCTCTCCGCCATCCATGCTTGCCCACAGGCCGGTATCCATTCCCGCATAAATCTGCGACGGCCGCGACGGGCCGATCGCCAGACTGTAGACGTACGCCGCGCTCGCCGTCGCCGCAAGCTGCGTCCAGGTCTGCCCGCCGTCCGTCGTTTTGAAGATGCCCGCGCCGGGAATCTGTTCGCCGGTTCCCGCGTAAAGCGTATTCGGGTTCGAAGGGTCCATCGCCAGACTATTGACCGCCAGCGCCGGCAGGAAATCGGCAAGCGGACTCCAGCTCTGGCCCGCGTCGGTCGATTTCCAGACTCCGCCCGTAGCCGCTCCGGCATAAATGGTGTTCGCATTCGTAGGGTCGATGACGATCGCCTTGACGCGTCCTCCGGTCTCGCTCGGCCCGAGCGCCTCCCACGGTCCCAGCGAGTGGAAACCACCACCCCGCTGAGCCGCTGCCGCCTGCCTTTCCGCGGCCTGATAGCGCTGCGCGGGCAACCCCCCGCCAGACGGCCAACGCTTCCGCACAAACAATTCGGGCGCGGAGGAATCGGCCGCCGCCCTCGCCGGAACGGGCGGACTGGAAGCAATTGTTGCGGGTTGCCTCGGCATGCATCCGGGAGCAACAGAAAGCAGGAGTACCAGACCGGCAAGCAGCGCGTTCCGCATGAGTAAGAGTACCTAGTCATAGATACTACGGAGGCAACCGCGGTGCAATAGCTCGATCGGCTGTCCGGCTGTCCGGGGTTCGTGGCGCCGACGATGCCATCGGAGCGTTAGGAGCCGCGGAGAAATAACCTGTACATTCAGACCCAACCGCTTCCTAACGCGCGCGGCTCGGTATGCGCATTTGACAGAGCCGCGACCGTAAGGGAGCGGTTGCGCACCTTCGAAACATTTGGT
>PLDF01000257.1 GCA_003135055.1 Bryobacterales bacterium
TCTCGTATGCCGTGGTGACGCGTACGCAGGAGATCGGCATCCGCGTGGCGCTGGGAGGGACGCGGCGAACGGTGCTACGGCTGGTCCTGGCGCAGCAGGCGCGGCTGATCCTGCTGGGCAGCGCGGTGTGCCTGGCACTGGCGTTCGCGTTGAGCAGCGTCATGTCGAGCCTGCTGTACGGTGTGAAGGCGCACGACTTCACCACTTTTGCGCTGAGTTGGATTGTGCTGATGATCGTTGCCGTGTTGGCCGGCGCCGCGCCCGCGGTGCGCGCCACGCGCACCGATCCGTGCGCCGCTTTGCGAAACGAATAGGTGAACTGACGCCCGGCGGCTCAAGGGCGAGAATAAGGGAGAACGGCGCATGACCGACGCTGCAATTCGGACCTTTCTGGTGCGTGCTTCGACACTGCTGCTCACACTTGCTGCCATCGCGACTGTCGTTGGCCAGCCCGCGGTTCATGCCACTCTGCAGCCCGCGAGTCAGCGCAAGGCTGAGCCGCAGCTCGCGTTGAAAGACAGTACCGGCAGGACGATAAGTTTGACGGACTACCGTGGCAAAGTGGTTTTGCTTGATTTCTGGGCAACCTGGTGTACCGGCTGCAAGAAGGAGATCCCCTGGTTTTCGGAATTCGAAAAGGCTTACGGCGCGCGAGGGTTTGCAGTGGTCGGCGTTTCGATGGACGAAAGCGGTTGGAGCGTGGTAAAGCCGTTCCTTGCTGAAAACCACTTGCCCTATCCAATCTTGCTCGGGGACGGTCCAACAGCCCAGCGGTTCGGAATAGAGACCCTGCCGGACACATTCCTGATCGACCGACAGGCGCGGGTGGCAGCAGCTTATAGGGCGGGCCTTGTTGACAAGAAGGACGTCGAGGCCAATATCAAAGCGCTGCTCTCCGAGCGCTAGCATCCTACTATGACCCAGTAGCGCACCGGAGTGGAAACGTCCGGGTCTACCGTGCCTTCCTTCGCTGCCGCGCCTTTCTAAACTGCGCATATAGCGTCGCTTCTTCGAGGTGTTCGGCGTCCAGTTCTGCTGTAGTGCTGAGCTGGGCGTTCGTTCGGGCCCTGGCTGCTGGCTCGGGAAAGACGACAGTGATCGGCACGCCAAAGAATCTAGCGGGCCTTTCCAAATCGAAGACTGAGGGTTTGTAGGGGGCAATCTCCCAGCGGGAAAATAGGCGTTCAGAAGAAGTAGTTCTGGGGCCTCCGAACTTGCACTTAGCCGAGTAGCCGTCAGGGGCGGGCCGACGGCGGATCAAAACCGAAATGCTGCGGATTCCGGCCGATCAAGATTGCGGCGAATACTCTTGGCACGAACTCACGCGTTTCGCGCGGCAGCGCCCGCGCCCGATACAGATACCAAAAACTACGCTGATTAATAGGGTCTCGCACATTGTGGCTTACCGCGCGCTTCACGGTTGTTGTGCCGCTGTTGTAGGCCGCCAGGGCTAGCATCACGGAACTTCCGGCTCCGAAATCGAGGATCAGATCGCGCAGATACTTGCAGGTAGCCACCGTCGACTTCACCAGATCTTTGCGCTCGTCCACCTGGCCATCCACGCGCAGACCGTACGTTTTAGCGGTAACTACTGTGAATTGCCATGGGCCAACCGCGCCCGCGGCGCTTGCCTGACCGGGTTCCAGGCCGCTCTCCACCACGGGGATATAGGCGAGATCCGCGGGCAACTGCTCCTTCTGCAGGATCCGCCGTATGGTCTGGAGCTGAGCGCCGCTCTGGCCGAGGGCGCGAGCAAGGATCGGACGGTCGGGTCCCCGGTCCTGCTCAATGTAGTGGTTCACGCGGTCGATAAAGTCGGACGGAATACTGTAAATCTCCGCGCCGAATTCAGCCATGACTGAGCGGAGCTCCCGTGTGACGAAGTCGCCCTCGTCGTGTGCACTGCTCAGGCGATAGAGCAAGCTTCGCTGGAGAGATTCGCCCTCTTTGGAATAATCGCTAAGTTGGGAAAGCAAATTGCCCGTATCCATACCTTCACCGGCCTTCTGTAACTCAGCATCGATCTGGCGGATATGGGTGTCGATCGCGCTCTTCTCTCTTCTTAGAGCCGCGATTTTCCAGATCGAAATCGACACGACCGCCAGCAGCGCGGCTAGCAACGAATAGCCGATGATGCGGAATCTGCGATGGGCCTGCTTAAGCGCCTGATCGATCAAGCCGCGCATGATCGTCATAGTCTGGCCGCCCACGCCGTGGCGCCGCATGCGCCGCGCGCGAGCGACCGCAGAGGAGACTAACTCTTCGTAGGTCGACGCAGTGGATGCGCCGGCAGCCGGGATCTGCGCGGCAGACGGTGATGCTTCGATAGTGCGATCCAGGTGGGCCGGCTGGGCTTCCTCCAGGACGAATGCGAACTCCGGTCCCTGGCGCCCCAGTCGAATGATCGCGGGAGCAGAGATCTCGGCGTCGGTGATGCGCTGATCGTTGAGCCAAGTGCCATTGGTGCTGGCGAGATCGCGTATATGGCAGGCCCCGTCATCGTTGCGAATTTCAACATGATGCAGCGAAACCGTGGAGGAATCGGAGCCATCGACCACGACATCGTTATCCGGAGCGCGCCCTATTCGGGTTGTGCCCTCCGGCATCGGGAATCGGGTTCCGGCCATTTGACCCGAGCGAGACAACAAGCAAGCATTTGCCCGCGAGGCCGCGATTAGTTGTTGAGACATGGTTGGCCGTTCTCTGAGCAACGTAGGCGCCCGATGCCCTCAGCGTTCAGGCATGTCAATTTGCCAGACGTGCAATTCTCGCTCCGCATTAGCCTGATGTGGCGTCGGTGATGTGCTCAGCTTCACAGGCTGCGACAATTAGCCGGGTGGAACCCTTGGTCTGGCCGCGGTAACGAGACCCCTTGGACTGGCTGCCCTTCGAGTCTAAGGCAGCCCATGGGGTTTTGAACCGGACCCGCCCCACTGGGCCGCCTACGCCACTCTCTCCGCGCCACTCTCTCAATGATCGCGCAGCAACTCCGCCGGCTGCACTCTCGCGGCGCGCCGCGAAGGAGCCGCGGATGCCGCCAGCGCCACCGCGAACACCGCCGCTGCAACCGCAACCAGAGTGACTGGGTCTCCCGCACCCACGCCGTATAGCTGGCTCTTCAAGAGTGGGGCGGCGGCGAAGAATCCAGCCGCGCCGGCGAATAAGCCTGCGGCAGCGAGTCGAAATCCCTGGCTGAAGACGAGCCCGCGCACCTCGCCGGCGGTCGCGCCCAGCGCCATGCGGATGGCCATCTCTCGCCGGCGCGCGGCCGCGTGGAACGCCACAACCCCGTACACGCCCACCGCCGTCAGCAGCAGCGCGAGTGCGCCAAAACCGCCCACCAGTCGGATGGCCGCATCGCGACTGTCCAGGTCCCGCTCCACCAGCGTGTTCAGCGGCGCCGGCCGTACGCGCTGAATGCGCGGGTCCTGCCGGGCAACGGCCGCGGCGATGGCCTTGGGAATCCCGGCATCGTCGCGCCGCGTACGGATCGCGTAACCCGCGCCATCCGCGCCGGCCTGCGTCATGGAAAGGAAGATCTCCGGGACCGGTTCGCGATCCATGCCGCTCTGCCGCGTATCGCCCGCAACGCCCACGATTTCCCACGTCGAACCCGCCGGATTCAATTCGGTGACCCAGTGGATATCGAGCACCGTTCCCAGCGTGCGACGCCCACGCAAGTAGCTGCGCGCGAAGCTCAGGTTGACGATGGCCACTCGATGCCCGCCCGGCCGATCCTCGCTCCACGAAAACGCGCGGCCTTCGATCAGTGGAATTCCCATGGCGGCAAAGTAACCCGGGCTCGCGACGTTGGTGGACGCGCGCGGCCGTTGCGCCGCCGGAATATTCGACCCTGGTATTTGGAACGAGCCCTGAAACGAGCCGCCCATCCCGCTCTCGCCGCGCAATGGGAATCGTCCGGCGGCGCCGGCGGCGGCGACTCCTGGAATCGCCGCCAGCCTCTGAAGCAACTGCCGGTGAAACTCGATCTCTTTCCGCTCCGTGTCGTAGCGCTTCTCAGGAATGCCGATGCCAAAGCGGAAGGCATGCGCGGTTTCGAAACCGGGGTTGGAATTCACCAAATGCAGGAAGCTGCGCAGCAGCAGGCCCGCGCTCAGCAGCAGCATTACGCTGAGCGCCACCTGCGCCACCACCAGTGCGCCGCGCAACGCGCCCCGCCGCGATGAATCGGAGCGGCCGCCGGCTTTGATGACGCTGCAGAGGTCCGCGCGCCGCGCAAACCACAGAGGCAGTAAGCCGAGCAGCGCCGCCAGTATGATCGCGAGACCCGCGGCGAACGCAAACGCCGCGGCGTTCAAATGCAGCGGCTCCCGCGCCGGACCGGGGATGAAGCGCGGAACCGCGCGCAGCACCAGACCCGCCGCGAAGAGCCCGCTACCTGTTCCAACGGCGCTGACCACTGCCGCTTCCGCGAAGAATGGCCCCGCGATTTGCCTCCAGCCGGCGCCGAGCGAGGCGCGAATCGCCACTTCGTGCGCACGCGCCAGCCACCGGGCCAGCATCAGCCCACCTACATTCGCGCATGCGATCAGCAACAGCAGAGACGCGGCGCCTGACAGCAAGAGCAAAGGCTCGCGCCGCGCGCCCGTCATCCGCTCAGCCAGCGGCTCAAGGCTTGCACCGCGCCCGCGGTTGGTATCCGGGTGCTCCGCCGCAACGCCCGCCGCCAGCGATTCCAGTTCCGCCCGCGCGCGTTCCATACTCACCCCCCGCTTCAGACGCGCGGCCGCGCCGAGCGACCCCAGCCTCCCGCAGCAATAGTCGCGGCGGCTCAGTGGTATGAACGCGTCGGGCAACACGGCGCCCATCGGATACTCGAAGCCCGGCGGCATCACGCCGATGATCGCGTAGGGCTCCTCATTGAGTGCGGCATGCATGGCGGTCGTGCTTCCGATCGCTTGCGGATCGGCCGCAAACGCGCTCCGCCAGAGCCGGTCCGTCAGGACCATCACGCGAGCCTCCGAGGCTTCCTCAGCTTCCGTGAAGGTGCGTCCAATCGCCGGTGGAACGGCGGTCACGCGGAAGAAGCCGGACATCACCATCCCGGTCTGAATCACGGTGACCGCATCGCTCTCGCCCAGCGTGAGGCCGAACGATCGCGGCCGGTAAGCCGCCATAGCTTCGAACAGCGTGGACCGTGCGCGCCAATCGAGCAGATTGGCCTCGGCGACATCGCGCGGCTTGCGATCGAGCGCGGTCTCATGCAGCGCGACCAACCGCAGCGGCTCGGGATAGGGCAGCGATTTCAGTAAGAGCGTATCGATGGCGGAGAACGCGCCCGTATTCGCGCCAATACCCAGCGCCAGCGTCAACACCGTCGAGATGGTGAAGCCAGGGGTACGCGCCAGACCGCGAATAGCGTGCCGGAACATGGTCAGGAATGCGCGTAGAGCGAATTGCCGTCGGGATCGGCAAACGCAACGGCGCTCACCGGGTAGTGCGAGTCGCGCAGTATCCAGCTCAAATCCCGGCGCCGCTTTGGCGCGGCGGCGCGACCCTCTGCGCTCCCCAGGACGCGCGTCCCAGACCCGCGCCTCCCGCCAATCAGCCCTTCGGCCGCGAGAGTTTCATAGGCGTACAGCGCGGTATTCCGCGAACCCCCAAGCTGCTTCGCCAGCGCGCGCGTCGAAGGCAGAACGCAACCGGAAGGCAGTTCGCCGCGCCAGATAGCGCGTCGCAGCCAGCGATACGCCTGCACCTGCAACAGGCCCGCGCGGCGGTCGAGCTCGGGCGGCGCAATCGTATGTGGGCCGCGTTTCAAAGTGGCGCCTTGCTTCAAGGAATTGGCTCTTCCCATCCTCCCACTGTTGGGCCATGCTAGTGTAGTGTCCACGAAATTAGTGGCCGCGTGGGCAACGCGCAAAAGCCGCCTGAAAGGCGGCTGCAGCCAGGATTGGCTGCCCCACTAAGAGAAGGAGAATGGCATGTTTGCAGCAGGCAACGTCACAGTCTTAGTTTCGAATATGGATGCCTCGGTCCGCTTCTATACCGAGGTGCTCGGATTGAAGCTGCAGTATCGCTTTGGCGACCACTGGGCTTCGGTGGAGGCTGGCAAAGGGTTGACCATCGGGCTGCATCCGGCTTCGGAACACTCGACTGCCGGGCGCAAGGGCTCCATGTCGATCGGCCTTGAGCTGAGCGGCTCCATCCACGATGCCATGCGCGCGCTGGAAGGCAAGGGCGTGAAGTTCGAGGGCATCGTCAACGAAGGAAAGGCGGGCTCGTTCGTAGCTTTCGAGGACCCTGACGGTAACCCGCTTTACCTCGCCCAATTGAGCTGGAGCCACGTAGATCAGGGCGAAGGCAAGTACCAGCGCGCGTAGCGGAAACGGGCGCCGATTCCCACCAACGGACATCCGGCAGCTTGGCCCGTCCGGCATGTCTTTGCCTGTCAATCCGCCCGATGGACGGCCAATTGCGATTCACCGCCGCGTTATGAAGCCCTTCCAAGCCCTCGACTCCTTTCGTCAGGACCTGATCTACGCCGCGCGCAGTCTGCGCAAGAGCCCCGGTATGGTCACGACTGTGGCGATCTCGCTCGGATTGGGCATCGGCGTCAACACCACGGTCTTCAATCTCTTCAACATCACGGTGCTCGCGAAGCCCACTGCCGTGGAGCCCGATCGTCTTGTCACCATCGAACCCGGCAACGGCAACAGGATCTCCTATCCGAATTACAAGGACCTGAATTACAAGAGTCCGGACGGGAGCCCCGCCTTCGCCGCAATGGCGGTCACCACCATGGGGACAGTCAACCTGCGCGACCAGAACCGCGTCGAGAACGTGCTCGCTCTGGAAACGTCGCCCAATTATTTCCAGCTTCTCGGCGCAGGCGCCTGGCTCGGCCGCACGTTCGGCCCTGGCGATGAGCAATCGGCCGTCCTCGGCTATGCGTTTTGGCAGAAGCGCTTCCAGGGCGACCCTGGCGTGCTGGGTCGCAGTTTCTATTGGAACGGCCAGCCGATCGCCATCGGCGGAATCATGGGCCCCGATTACCGGCCGGGCACGGGCGCCGTTGCTCCGGACGTCTACCTTCCGGTCAGCGCGGCCCTATCGCCCTTCATTCTGAACCGCGAGCAATCCCATTTCTCGCTGCTTGCCCGTCTGGCGCCGGGCGTGACGCGGCCGCAAGCGCAAGCAGCCTTTACCGCGCTGGCGCAGCCTCTCGAACATGCTTACCCCGCGGACAACCAAGGCTTCGGGCATCCACCGCTTGTCTTGCCCGTCTACGGAATTGGGAGCTTCGGCGGACACGGGGACGCGGAAGCGTTGGTTAGTTTCGGGGCGCCGTTCCTGGTAACGGGCCTCTTGCTGCTGATTGCCTGCGCCAACGTGGCGGGCGTGGTCCTCGCTCGCGGCGCCATGCGGCAGCGCGAAATCGCCATCCGGTTAGCGCTGGGGGCAAGCCGCCGCAGACTGGCTCAAATCCTGCTGGCCGAAACGCTGCTGCTTTCGGTGATTGGCGCCGGTGCCGGCCTGCTGCTCACCGCGTGGATAACGCCCCTGCTAAGCCTGGTTCGCGTGCCCAACACGCCGGCCTTTGCGCCATTCGCTCTGCGCTTCGATTCCAACCTCGCACTTTACGCGCTCGGCACGGCGCTAGCCACGTGCGCCGCCTGCGGCATCGTCCCGGCGCTGCAATCGGCCCGCTCCAGCCTGCTTCCCGGTCTCAAACAGACCGCACTTTCGGGCCGCGGTGGAATGCGCCGCTTTCTGGTGGCCGCGCAAGTGGCCGGCTCGGTGCTCCTGCTGATGACTTGCGCGCTGTTCCTGCGCAGCCTGATGTACCTCGGCAACATCAACCCCGGCTTTGACGTGGATCACGGCATCACCGCGAAGATCACGCCCGAACGGGACTGGACGCAGGCGCAAGCGTACCAGGCGGCCAATGAACTTGCCGAGCGCGTGGCGGCCGTTCCTGGAGTCCGCTCGGTCAGTTATGCGAGCCTGATTCCCCTCGGTGGCGATTCGGTGGCTAGCGACGTCGTATTTAAGGACGCGTTGAAAGACGCACTGAAAGACCAGCCGGGATCGCATTCCCCCGCTGTCCTCACCAGCAATGTGGGCCCGCGCTATTTCGCAACCATGGGCATCCGGATTCTGCGTGGCCGCGAATTCGCAAGCGCCGACCGGCAAGGCGCGCCGCTGGTTGCCATCGTCAACCAGGCCTTCGCCGACCGATTCTTCCCGGACGGCGCCGCGCTAGGCAAATTCATGGGCCTGAGCAGCGCGAAAAAGCACGGGCCGTGGCGCGAGATTGTGGGCATTGCCGCCAACAACGACTACCAGTTCATGGGCGAGCGTCCGGAGCCCCAATTCTTCCTGCCGTTTCTGCAAAGCGACGGAAGAGTGTTTCTGCAGGTAAGCGCATTTCGTGATCCGGCCACAACCGTGGCGGCGGTGCAGCGCGCCATCGCGGAACGGGATTCGTCTCTGTAGGCCGACGTTCAAACCACCAGACAGGCGACCAGCCTGGAGCTCACGCTGCGGCGTTTCGCAACGCTTCTGCTCGCGGCCATGGGCTCACTCGGCCTGCTGCTGGCAATGACCGGGCTCTACGGCGTGCTTTCGTGGGAAGTGAGCCGGCGCACCGCCGAAATCGGCATCCGCATGGCTTTGGGCGCGTCCGCCAGTTCCGTACGGCGAATGGTTTTGCGCAGCAGTCTCGCCATCGCCGCCGCTGGAATTGCGGTAGGCGGCGGCGCGGCAATGCTGCTCGCGATCCCGCTGGCGCCGGTGCTGAAAGGCGCCGGACCGGCCGACGCCGTCGCCATTTTCACCGTCGCCGCCGCGCTATGTCTGGTGAGTGTAGCGGCAAGCTGGTCTCCGGTGCGCCGGGCTTCGCGCATCGACCCCATATCCGCGCTGCGGTACGAATAGCCTTGCTAGTGGTACGCGAATTATTTTGCACGAAAACACGAATTAAATTGCAAACGCGCCATGGGCTTTTGGGGTGAAATTGACCGTAAACACGAAGAGCGTACCGCGTGGAAATTCAAGCAGTTTTGAGAGAAAACGCGAAATTTTAACCCGCGTTCTTTCCGCTGTCAGGGACAAGCGGTCCGGGGGAAAAGCTATTGCGTCACCACCTGTCCCGTCTTCGTATTCGTGGCCGTGAGCGTCACATCCCGATTCAGCACCGCATCGTTGATAGCGCCAGCCAGCGCCTCGATTCCATTGACTCCAAATATATGGCCCTGGACCACGACGCTTACGTGCGGCCCGTTGCTGCTGGGTGCCGCGGAAGTCCCCGAAGCCGCCCCGCCACCGTTGCCCGCCCCTGAACCCGCGCCCGAACCTGCCGATGCGCCAGACGCAGCCCCACCGCCAGGAACGGCCATTCCTGCAACTCCGGCCGCCGCGCCAACCGCCCCAAACAGCGCTGCTGCCTGAAATGCCGCCGCCGCCCCAGTCGGGTTATACTGCGCCAAATCCTGGAACCCCAAAGCCAGCGAGAAAATCGCATGGGTGATAGCCTGCGCCGATAGCGATTCCAGCGTCGATTTCAGCATCGCCTCCATCGCCGCGCCCACGCTCTTCGAGTACACCAGCGCGTTTGCAATCCCGCCGCCCATCCCCTTCGCCATCGCATCGAACGTCTGCTGGCTCATGTCCTTCAAGGTTTCGAGCGAGACCTTCACCATCAGCAGCGACTGGTTTGACGACGATGCCCACTGTTTCATTAGGTCTTCGTTGCCTTTCAATCCAGCAGCGAAGTGCGACCCGAACACGCCCTGCCATCCCTGCGAATTCGCCAGCGCCTGCAAGTCAGTGCCGTATTTGGCGAGCAACGTCGCGCGTAATGCGGCAAACTCCTTTTCGGTGGCAGCGATTTTCTCCTTATCGCCGGCTTCCAGAAGAACCTTTTTTTCCTCGGCCTGGCTGAAGGCCAACAGGTCTTTGTTGTACTCCGCGGCTAGCTTGGTCACGCGCGTTGCTTCCGCGTTCAGCATCATGGACAGATGCTCTTGCAGCTTGCCCATCTCACGGGCGTAAGCCGCCGTTTGATCGCGCTCGATCCTATCCAGCCCGGCCTTGCGCAGTTCCTCAATCTTGGCTGCGTTCTCCGCAACCAGTTCCTCGTTTTTGGAGTTGACCACAATCCGCGCGTCCATCTCGCGGTTCCAGGACGCAACCTGTTGGGTGTAGCTCTTCTCCGACTGAGCCGCAATGAGCGCGTCAATCTCGTCGCCGCTCTTCGCTATCGCCTCGGCCTTGTCGCGCCCCAGTTTGTCGTCGCCCGCCTTTTGCAGCCGGTCGATCAGCGCAGACGTCGCCGTGATGTCCTCCAGCTTCAGCCCTTTCATCTGCGCAAGGTGCGCGCGCAACCCGGCAATCTCCAAATCCCAGCTAGCCGATTGCGACGCCAGCGTTTGCTGGCCCTGGGCGATAATCCGCCGCTGCAAGTCGCTCCCGAAAGTAGTGACTTCCTCCGCGATCTTTGTCGTAGCCTCTCGCTGGAGCTGCTCCCACAACTGAGCCATGCGCCGCGGCAACTGCGCCAGCGCGGCAGCTTCCCTCTGTGCCGAGTCGCTGGCGAGCGTCCCAGATGCCGCCAGCTTCTGATACTCCCGCGTTGCCTTGGCAATCTCGAAATCCAGGTGCGTGATTTCCTCGGCCGCCTTCCCTACATCGTCGGCGCCGGCATTCATCCGCTGGCTGATCGTCTCCAACAGTCCCGACAACCCGCCGAAATCGCCGGTGGCCTGCTTCGCTTTGTCGCCCAGATCCAACTGCTTATTGCCCATGGCCTCCATGGTCTTGACCAGCCGCTCCATGCGCTCCTGTGCGGACGCCGTTTCTATCGCCCACCTGCCAAAGAAGCCGGCGATCCCATTACTCGCCGCGCCGCTACGCACTGCCTCCCAAAACCCGATCATCCCTGTTGTAAACGCTGTCAGAATAGGCAACACCTTCTGCCCAATCTCCACCGCCCACGCTTCCGCCTCAGCCTTCAGCTCCTCGATCGCGGCTTTGTGTTCCTTCAGAGCCACCAGGTCTTTGCCAGTCAACACCAGGCCCAACCGCTCCGCCTCGGCCGCCATCTCCTTCATCCCCTCGGACCCGAGCCGCAACATTTCCTGCAGCACCGCGCCGCCGCGCGAGAACAGCTCCTTCGAAACCGCCGCCTTCTCAGCCCCCGAGCTGAGCGCCTTGAAGGCGTCCGATACCTTCCCGAACAACGGCAAGATGTCCGTCTCACCAGCCTTCAGCTCTTCAGTAGAAATCCCCAGCGACTTAAACGCCTTGACCTGTTGCTCACTCCCGGAGTTAGCCTTGACCACCTGCGATTCGAAGAACGTGAGTCCCTTAGTCAGCGCCTCATAGCTAGTCCCAGTGACCTTCGCCGCAAACGCCAGCGTGGACATCGACTCCGCGCTGATACCAGTCAGCCGCACGCCCTGCTCGATCTTCTCCGCATACTCCTCATACTTATGCGTCTGCTCGACCAGGTACGCGCCCACTCCCACTAGCGCTGCGCCCATCACAGCCGCCCCTGCCGTCATCGCCGCCTGCACCGTTCCAATCTCGCCCACCAGGTCTTCGGACCAGGACGCGAACTGCGCGCCCATTTCATCAAGATCGGTACCCAGTAGTGTGCGGAACCGCGAGATATTGGCCTCCGCGTCGTCGCTGTTTGCGCCGATGTTAAACAAAAGCTCAGCGGTACTGTCAATGCTCATATGTCCCCTCTCGTTTGCTTTCTGCGGTACAGTTCAGTGCGGCGCCGGTCAATCTCCGGGTGCTCTCTCGCTATCAGCTTCATTGCTTCGTGGAATTGCAGCTTGCCGCCTGAGCCGCTAACCTTTTCCTTCGTCATCGCCACAAGCGCTGTTTCAAACTGTTCCACGTCACTCGCCAGCAGCGCAGTGCGGGCCAGCTCGCTGGAAGCGTCTTCATCCCCGCCGCGGCCCATCCCCCACCCGGCCTCGCTCATGGTGAACGCCGGCAGTCTTTCGAGCAGTGGCGAATTTGTCAGCCCGATGCTGGTGAGCGTCGTACCCTGAGGTTCGCCGTCTGCCTTCGACCGCGCGCCCCAAACGATCACCGGAGAGAAGTACTTGTACTCGCGCGCCGCCAGCATCTTCGCCGCGCGCTCGGTAAATTCAGCTTCGCCCCACAGGACGCCAGCAGCGTCCGGGGCGTCGTCAATCCGCTTCAGCCACCCCGCCGCCGGTACGGCATTCCCGCCGCCCGCCGCGAACTCCGTCGAATGGTCGTAGTCGATCACCACTTCGCCCGTCCCGCGCGCACGGAAATTCCTCACGATCTGCGCCATGTCTTCGCGCGTCACAGCAAACTGCTGCTTGCCTTTGAACCCGCGCGCAATCATCGCCACCGGGATGCGCCGTAGCTTCGTTACGCCAGCGTCCGCTGAAATCAGAAAGCAAAGCCGCGGCTGATCCGCCGCGCCATATGTACCGATGCTCATCGTTTTCCTTTCACCTAATCCATCTCTCCCCGCAACCACAGCCTCTTGAACCACGCCTGATCTACCCGCCGCAAGTCGTATGCGGAACTGTGGCTCCGAAGAAATGACGTGACGTTCTTCTGTGTCACTCGATACCCCGCGCCAATCTCGCGCGGGATCTTGCCCATCAGCCCCGCGCGCAACCAGCGCTCCACTTCGCCTCGCGTCACTCCCAAGACCTCAGCTATGTCCGAAACGGAATAAGCTGGAGAGCCCGCGGCTCTGCGCGGTTTCCCGGCTATCTGGCCTGGGCCGTGCGGAGGCGCGCCGCCGCGTTTTTGCGGGTGGGTCTTTGCTGAAGGGGCAGACGGGCGGTCAGATGATAAAAGGGAAGACTCCGCGGGCGCGGGATTGGCAGACGATTCGAGATCCGTGGAACGTGGTGACTTGCTTCTAGTTGACTTCAACCCGCGCCGCCTTTTCGGTCCCCCCGTAAAGTCGTTGGGTGTGCCGCGTTTTCAGCGCGGGTATTTCTTGTCGTAGGCGTCTAATTCGTTCCGCACATCACATGCGGCCTCGCGCGAGAGGTAGGGCAGCGTCTTCTCAAGCACGGGTATTATCGTATCGTCGCCAGTCGGGGTAATCGGGGAGGACGGCGGGTGGTATGGGTATGCTGGCCCATTGGCGCTTATCATGCTTTCAGCGCCTCGCTGGATATCGGCGGCGGATCGGGCGGGCGCCGCGCCTGTATCGTTGGATGGTTGCAACTGGTCTTGGTTTTTCATCGTCTTAGAAACACTCCTGATTTGAAGTTACTAACTCTCCCTTGACTCACAACAGTTTGAACGGAGAAGCCGTGAAAACGGGTCATGGCACGCCCGCGAAAGGAGCTTCTCCGTTCCCCCCGTCTAACGCAGGGCATGGGAACAAGTGGTAAAGCCCAGCTCCGCGCAAGCTTCTTAAACATCGCTGCTGGAAGTGCCAGCTTCACCGTCGTCCACACGCCCCTTCAACCTCGGCCCGGAGCGCGCTGAGTTCTTCATATCGCGCGACGGCCGGCTTCTCCCAGACGGCTTGGCGTGCCAGGAATCGATGGTCGCACAGCCCATGCTCCATCCCACGGCTCTCGGGATCTTCGACGATGGCAATGGCCGCGGCCGGAACCCCCTGGGTAGCCCCAAAGGCAGTCAGGCAAGCCAACTGCTCGGCGTAGAGACCGCGGAGAACCAACCCCGCCGCTCGAAATCTTTCCCGCTGCTCTTTGCAGGTTGCTACAGCGAAATCGTGCCAGGCGCCGCGCAACGCCTCCCGTAGCTCAGATAGCTTGCTCTGGTTGGCCTCCGCGCTCTCAGCTAAGACCGTTACGCGGGCCTTCACCACTCTCAACTCCCTTTGCAGCCGCGAGATTTGCGCTTCCTCTGGAAAGGGATCTGCCGGCAGTGGCGCGCCGGATACAGCCAGGGCTCTTTCCTGGCCGGCGATGCCGCGGCTCAGCCGGCCGATCTCCGTAGCCAGCCCATCGGCGTGGGCGTTAGCCGCCGCCTGGGACTCGACAATTCCGCCGTGCGCATCAGTCGCTTCACGTATCTCAGCGATCAGTGCCATTACGCTAGTTGGTTTAATTACTCTCGTCTCCACACTCACATCCTTCCGTGCCAGCAGCGGTGCGCCCAACGCCGCGCGCACCTCGTCCAAAGCACTTTTAATCCCCATCGTTGGCCTCTTCGACCTGGCGGCGCAGGTCCGGGTTTTCTCGAAGTACAGCGGCGCGGGCTTGGTTTATGGTTACGCCCGCTGTAGCCGCCCTCTCCCTGGCGAGATCTGCTAGGCGAGTGATCGGCTCGCGCCGTTTTTTGAACTCTTCAGTACTCAGCCGGAAAGTCCGCTCAGCGCCAGTTTCGGAGTTGCCAGTATTCATCGCCATTAGCGCGCGCCCCCCTAATCGTCGTTATGGCTGAGCCGCCGCATCGCCGTGGTGCGGTTGCGGTCCAGCTCCGGGCGCTCGGAGGCGACTAACTTCAGCGCTTCGTGATACTGAAGGCAGTTGTCTTCGGCCATCTTCCGGCGCGTGAGCCTGTCCAAAAGCTCACCCGTGCTCTGCGCCATCTGTCGGGCTTCGCTCATCGTTAACTTCATCTCGTTTGTCTCTCCTTGCTCCTTTTGCGTCAATTCAGCAGCAGCACCAATTCCCGGAAGGCCCCCTTATCATGGCTTGAAGTTTTGCCAGGGAGAGATGCCGCCGCTGCCCTGGCCTCCCCGCGACGGGCCTTTGTGGGTATCCCGCCATATCTCGAAATCGCGCATCTTCCCCCTGACTTTTTGCGTCACCTCGTGGCGGAGTCCATATTTCGCGCCCGCCGCATGGGCAAGCTCAACCATCAGATCCATTCCGCACGCCTCGTCCGCTCTGAGGCAAAACGTAGGGCAGCTTTCTTCCACCTTTGCATCTGGCGTTAAGTCAGGCATGGCTTTGTCTCATCCCTCCTTCGTCAGTTCGGTCTGCCGTACTTCAAGCCGGCATTGGCATCGGCATCGTGCGGAACCACATCCGTGTTGGGCAACTGCTCACCCTCGAAGCCGGAAGCGGGCAGATCAACACCCAGAAAAACAGCGAGGGCATGGCGCCATGCGCCTTTCACAATCGACAGCACCTCGGGGTAGTCATAGGCTTCCATTCGGGAGTCCAAATGAAGTACTACAAACTGGACAGCCTCTAGCGGCGCCCCAACCGTGCATAGGTACGGCACAACAGTTGAAGCGTGGCTCTGTGCCGGCGCAACTACCAGAACGTGGAGATCACCAAATATCTGGGCCAGCAGCGCGTCAGGGAGCACCGATAGAGTCTCAATGACGGCGCGGCGCGTCTTCGCGCGATCCGCCGCTAGATGCCACACCCCCATATCCAGGAACTTGGCGATACGCTCGCGGCTCTCTTCCGTCATTCGCTCCCCCCGACGCTCATGCCGAACAAATGCCCCGCCACTCCCGTTATGGTCTTCGCCGTGATCCGCTTCCCCGCGTGCTTCGCCTTCAGCAGATCGAGCGACCTCATCAGCCGGCGCATCGATCCAGCCACACAGCGATACCACTGATCGAAGGCCAAGTCCTCTATATCGTCTATGCCCTCCTGTTTAACGATAGCGGCCATCTCGTTGCGGGTCAGGCCAGTCAGTGCCGTCCATACGCCAACGCGCGAAGTCAGCGCGCCCAGATCAGCCATCTTGCCGCTTAATAAACGCGCCAAAAGAATCTGCTGAGCCAGAATCACCACGCCCACACCGGCAGCGTTCGTTTGATCCCAGATTTGCCGAACTACCTGCATTACCCGTGGCCTGACCATCTCGCACTGATCCAGAATCAACAGGCACGGGTGCTCCCTCAGGTATGCACAGACATCCCGAAACACCCGACTCGCGTTTGCGCTTCCACCCGCTGGCGTCAAGCCGAACATAAGCGCCAGCAACGAAATGAACTCCACCTTGTTGGCGGCAGTGAACTCGTTAAATTCGAACACCACAGAATCGGTCTTGCCGGCCGCTTTTCGGCGCCACTCCTTGACCGCCTCGCTTTTGCCGCAGCCGAAGTCAGCCGTCACGACCCCGATTGCCGCGTGTTCCGCACAGTAATCGATGGTTTCGGCAATGCGCAACACGGTCTGAGTTTCATAAAAGGTTCCCCGTTGCCGGATCTTCCGAATACGCTTCGAAACGTCCTCTGTCAGCGCGAACGTGTTCGGCCCGCCTGGCGTAAGGATGTCACCGGCCCGCGCCTGGTCAAGCACCAGCCGGATCTGTTCCAACACAGCATCGCCGCCGTTCAGCGAGCCGGCCGAAAAATGACGGATGGTTGTCGGCGCCAGCGTTGTGTACTGCGCGATGGAGTCGGCAGACAGGTCTGGCCGTAGCTTAAAAAATGCACGTAGCTCGCCCCGAAGGGCATCGCACGCTTCTGCTGGCTGCTGTCTCGTCATAGTTCAGGCCCGCTCCTGTGAGAAGAAATGGAACTCATCGCTACTATCGTCTGCCGGAGGCGGCGGTGTAGATTCCAGATGCACGGCGGCAATCTCGTCGAAGGGCACGCCACGCTCTGCCTTGGAAGCCGCCGCCGCCTCTCGTATAGCTTCAGGCACGTCTACCGGAGCCTCAACCCTTGCCGCACTCTCGCGGGCTGGCAGAACGGCCCTACGTCGCTCCATGCGCGTATCAGCATCAGCCACCGGTACCGTCTGATGGATGGCCGCTATGATGTTCTTGATTTCGCGTCGCGCGGCTCTGCGGTTGCGCTCATCCTCCACGAAGCCATCCTCACCCATACGGCGCAGTTCCGCGCAGACAGCTATCCCCACAAAACGGGAGTCACAGTAGATTGCCGCCTCTTCCAGGTCAAGTGGGTCGTAGGCCAGGTCGACTTTCCGCCCGTTTAAGCCCATCAAGAGCAAGTGATTGCTCATCCGATAGTGGCGCGGGACGCCTCCGAACACTGTGAGCACCTCGCCGTGCTTGACAGTTAGCTCCCTGCGCTTTTGAAAGCAGAACCTTAAAACGTCATCGGGGACGGAGCGACGTTCCACACGGTCTATGGTTAGCTCCCAACATTCGTTGGGACACATCCAGCCCATCCCGCGCGGGGTGATCTTCTTCATCCCGTCGCCTTCCAGTTCGCGCTCATTCAAATCGTCGATGGCTCCTTTGTAAAGCGAAGCGACGTTCTCCAACGTGCGGAATGGGGCGTTCGGTATCTCTTTCCGCATCCACGCCTCATGTTCCTTTAGCAGTGTGTCAAGCCGCTCCGGCTTCGACGCATTATTCCTGCCGCACCATTCTGGCAGCGTGCGGTCGAAATGGGCGATCCTCAGAAAGTTGGGCTCGATGATTTTCGCCCTGGCATTTTTCACTATGGCGTGGTGGACGCGAATGCCCAAGCTGTCCATAACGCCGCGCCAGGCGTCGGGCAATTCCTTCACGCCTGGCTGCACTGTGTTGCGTTCCTGACTTCCTTCGAGCCAACGGCACCGGAAGTCGCGACCATTATCCCAGTACACTGATGCAGGCGCCCCGTGATCGATGAACGTTCGCTTGAGGACGGCAGCAATGGAATCACTCGAAGGCGTTTCAACAATGACAAACGCCAACCACTTCCGCGTTCTCATGTCGAGGGCCGCGGTAAGCCACGGCCGTATCAGCTTCCAGCCGCCACCGCGCCGGGATGCCATGCAATACAAATCGAGGAGGCGGTGATCCATCACCAAGTAATCCATCGGCTGAACCCTCGCAAGGTCCCGATACGAGATGATTTCCTGGGTATTTCGGTATGCCTCTTGCCCGCGCGCCATCGTGCGGACCGCTTCGGGGATGTGATTAACAAACCTGCGAACCGTCTCGTAGGATGCCTCTGGCAACTGCGCCGTAACTAGCAGGCACCCATTGGAGTCAACATAGCGTTCGTACTTCTTGGCCGTGGCCTCGTCGAGCTTGACGCCGGTCTTGCCCACCCTCCAGAGCCGCTCTTCGTTATAGGCTCTGAACGCCTCCTTGATGCTCAGTTCCCCATAGTTCCGGCCCGGCAACAGGGCGGCAAGGAGATAGTCTTCCGCCGCCTTGTTGAGTTTGCGAGACAGCCCCTTATCGGAGCGATCCTTTCCGACCAGGCCCGAGAGTCCGACCACGTTCCAGGCTTTCAGCCAGCTATAGACGGTGCGTGGCGTTGCAGCGCTCTGCCGTGCGATCAGCCCAACCATATCCGTCTTGCGGCCCTTGCACTGTTCCCACATCGCGCCGAAGTCGCCAGGCCGTATCAGCGGCTCAATGCTGCGGTAACGTGCCTCCGCGATAGCCAGGTCTTCGGGACTAAGATTCTGTCCCGGCATCAGCAAAAGGGGCATCTGCACTGCCCCGGTGGGTTTGGCTTTTCCGTTGCGCGCCGCAACGTTCCCCGCGACGGCCAGGCCGTCGCTATTCTGCGCGACTGGCCGAAGGGAACGCCCCGGCTCAGCGGCTTGGTTCGGAATGGCTGCGATTGCTCCCATGGGGTCGATTCAGTTCGTGGCGTCGGAATACCGGTAAGCTAGGCACTTTAAAAAGGCATCGAGCGATGGGCCAGCTACAACCAGCCCAAGGCAGTGACGGTGACTTCCAAAATAGAGTCCCAATTTCAGACCTGGGATGGGGGGATTATCACCGTCTGAGCCGGCTGGGAGATCCTCATCGTCGTCATACCGAAGCGTTGCGCCGCTTGGCCGGAGCGGACGCATTCCGGGATAGGACTCAAACAAGTCAATCTCACAGCCTCTGTTGTCGCCGCTCAGCGCAGCGATTAACTGCGCCAGCGGCGCGTCCTTTAACCAACCCACCCAGTGAGAACCGCCAACAATCGCCAGCAATATTGTGAGCGTGCCGGATTCTAAGATTCTAAGTTCGGCGCCGCTGAGTTCCCCCGGATCGGCTGGACATAGCTCTTGAAGGCGTAGGTAAGCGTTTGTTCCGCTGTAGCGCCAGTGATCCATCTTCATCGTGGCCGGGTCCGCAAGATCCACTTCAATCAAATGGCCGGCTTCGTTGAATGGCCGCGCGTTCGTTAAGTCCTTGGCTGACTGGCTGCTCATCCTAAACTCCTGTTTTTGCTGTTATCGGGGGGTAGACCAAACTTCGTTGGATCTTGAAAACACACCGGTTGGTCTTTATGGCCATAGAGGGATGCAGTCACCAGGTACGTGAGGCTGCCGGTTACTATAGCGCTTAGCCCAGCCTCCGTTGGCTTGCCAATGAAGTCACGGAAGCTTTCTTGCAGCAAGGTCAGATGGTGTCCCCGCCAATCCGGGATTGCAGCACCCGCGATTTCGCAGGCTACGCCAATGCCAGAGTTCACCGATGCCATTCCGCGCCCGATTTCACGGAGCGCGAAGACTTTTTCCGCGCGGGCTCGCGTTTCCTTTCGGTGTTGGTCTATGCGCCTTGCGACGGTGCGTACTGACATCCAAACGCCAACCGCACCGAGGCGCAATCTGGTTTTCTCTGCGGTCAGGCCCGCTCGACAGCAGTCCTCTAATTCGCGCATTGCTATCGTCGGCAATTGCACTACGAAGCGTGGCACATGGCCTCTTTCACGTCGCACCGGATTTCCCCCGGAGTGAGGCTACGGCCCCAGCAGACGATATCGAGCGCGGCCGTTACCTCGCTCTCGCCCATCCCGCCTCGGGCCATGGATACGGCCTGAAACACAGCGGCATCGCCGTCAAGCTCGGGTGTCTTCGCGCGGAGCAGTGCCGTGAGGATGGTGACCAGGTGACGCTCTTTCATGGACGCCTCCCATAGATGCCGAAGATCGCGGCAATCTGTATCGTCGCCGCGATCAGGATGCCGGCGATTACGCCGATCCAAAAGGTTTGGGTCACGCCTTCCCCCACGCTGAGGAATGCTCAACGCTCAGGTTGTCTTTCTGGCCAGAGACAGACGCGAATAATGGCGGTTTTGCTGGTGCTTGGTGGGTTCTGTGGGTAAGGTTTGTAACCAAGCAACCTTGCTCTACCGAAGGGCCAACGTTAAACATTGAGTGCCTCGGGTTGCTGCTGGATCGTTTCCGGCGCGAGAGGCGTGCTGATGTCATGCGCCGTAAGACCGTACTTGCTTAGTGCGAGTAGCAATACCTTCTGCTGGTCCGCCGATGCTAGACGGATCAGCTTCATCAGTCGCAGGACCCCAGGCGTGTTCTTGCCGCTCTCGTATTTTGAGATCTCCCCTGGCGTGGCGCCGAGGAGCAGCCCGAACTCCGTGCCGTTCAGCCCCAACCTTAATCGGATCGCCCTTATGGCCATCGGCAGGGGGCGGCTGGAGCGTTTCGGGTAGTCTATAAGCATCGTGATAGGCTCTTGGTTGGCATGATTCACTTTGCCCATTGTAAGCGACAATCAATTGATTGTCAAGGGCAACGATAGAGGGAGAGCTTTGCCTAAATATCGGGTGCGCGCGCCAATCGATTTCGGGGACGGAGTGGTTCACCACCCCGGCGAGATTGTCGAGCCCGATGCGAATAAAGCTGAGGCGTATCGTCATGTGCTGGAACCTATCGAGACGGACGCCGAAGCCTTGGCGCGGGCAATCCGCCAACTCCGTGCGCGCATGGGCCTTACCCTGACGAAGTTTGGCAAGCTCGTGGGGGTCACGCACTCGCAGATAAGTCGCTATGAATCGTGCCGGGACGGTCCCGGATATCTTCCGCTTTGGCGTCTCCTGATGCTTGCCGAGGGCGCAGAGAAAAACCCCTTCCTGAAGCGCTTGGGGCAGCTTCTTCCTGTACCGATATATGCCACCGAGAGTATTTTACGTGAGGAGTTCGAAAAAATTGGTTTCACTGTCCCGGGTGGTATCGGCGAGGATGCAAAGGAGAAGGCCGGACGCGGGCGAAAAGCGGCAGGTGAATCCAGGCCCAACTTGATGAGCTTCGCCCTTGCGGCTTCACAGATTTGTGAGCGAGAGAAAGAGATAGATGCTTCCCTAGTGGAAATACTGCGTTTGTGGTTGGCGGCCGATGATTCCAACCCAGAGGTACGGAAGCTCTTCGCTGATGCTGCCACCTATATAAAGGTGGAATTTGGATCGAGGCCCGCACTCCGCTGGCCCTGGAAATAAACCGTGGCGACTGGCCCGCGCCAAAGATCAAACTCTTCCAGCTCGCAGGGTAGGCTAAAACAGGTTTGGGGCAAAATGTTCGCGAGACGTGGCCACAGGCTAAAGCATTGATTCAAAGGGTCAGCTAAGGGGATTACCTCTTTCCCGCTAAGTTGTTGATTCTTGGTTGAGGCACCCACCCAACAGGCCCTCAAAGCGCAAAGTTTGCAATTTAATTCGTGTTTTTTTGGCGGCAGGATGTGGCCGGAAATCCGCCCGCAGGCTACTGATTCTAAAAGGCGCGGCGCATCCGGCCGCCTCCCGCTTACAACCGCCGCTATTTGCAGCGTAATTCGTGTAGGACTACTTGCTCTTGCCTGGGTGCTGGTGAGCCGTCTCGTGGCGCGCGCACTCATGCGTGCCGCGTTCAAACTCCTGTGAACGCGATATGTTGTGTGCCGAGCATGTTC
>PLDF01000368.1 GCA_003135055.1 Bryobacterales bacterium
GAGTGGTCCTTCCTTCGCATCCAGCATGAGCTTCTGCGAATTCATCGGCATTCGGTTCGCGTCACCCTCTACGGCACCGTCCACCTCTGCCGCGATCCCGACGACAACAAGATCCTCGAATGTGCCGAGCGTGCCAGGGCCGACCTCATCGTCACCGGCGACAAAGACCTGCTCTCTCTTCGCACCCACGGCCAAACCCGCATCGTAACCCCCGCGGCCTACCTCCGGCTCTGAGTCGGGCCGGCCCTTGGCTATACCGGCGGCTCCCCCTCCACCACATGCACCCCGGCCGGCGGCGTAAACACAAACGCCGCGTTCGAAGCCGGTACATTCCCCGCCTCTCCGCTGATCTCGAACCGGTTCGTCACCCCGTCCGTCTCCTCAATCGTCATCGACCGGATCGTCCCATCCGCCGCCGCCGTAATCTTCAGCGCGCTCACCCGCTGCTCCAGCCCCTTAGGCACGCCCTCCAGTACCCACGCGCCGTTCCCATCCGGCGTCGCCGTCAGTCCCGTCAGCTCCTTCTCCAGTTCCGTATGCCCCAGCAGAAACCGCAGCGGCGAGCGCAGATCATCGAGCTTTTTCTCGTCCACCTTCTGCGCCTCGCTCTCCCCCGGTGAGTAGAAATACCCGTCCTTCCCGTCCAGCACAAACAGCTTCCCGTCCGGATCGGTGTACGTCCACCGCATCCTGCCCGGCTTCTTCAGCAGCAGCACGCCCGACTCTTTGCGGTTCATCCCCATGCCCGTGTACGTCTGCACGAAGTGAACCTCCAGCGAATGCAGTGCGTTGTAGTGCCCGTCGACCTTCGCCGCGATCCCCGCCGCGCTCATCGTCGCCTGCGCGCACAGCTCTGCCGCGGCGCCCAGCGCCAACGCCGCTCCGCACGCCGCCGGCAGCAAAAACCGCCAGCGGGAGTACCCACGCTGGCGGCCCGATTCCATCATTCTCAAAATCAATCTCCGCTTTCGCCTCTCGCTACCGGCTACCAGCTACCGGCTCCGAGCTGCTACTGAATCGCGACCGTGCAGTTCGTCCCGCCCGACGGATCCGCCTTGATCTCCCCGCTCATGTCCAGGCAGAACCCGCTGTGCCCCGTCTTCCCCACCGACTGCGGCACCGCCGTCACTTCGTAGCTCACGAAGTTGTCCTGCTGGCTGCTGCCCGGCGCCTTCTGGCAATTCACAATGTTGAAGCTGTACCCCGCCTTGTTCCCGCTCGTCAGGTCCGACTGCAGCAGCTGTGCCGACTGCGGAGTCGGCGCACCCGCGGACGCGTTCCCGCCCAGCGCCGCCAGCGAGCACGCATATCCGTTGGCCGGGAAGTTCGTCGCATACTGGTTCTCGGCGATCTGAATCGCGGGCAGCGACTGCTTGGCCGACGTCTCGTTTGCCGTCGCCTTCAGGTTCAGCATGTTCGGAATCGCGATCAGCATCAGGATCAGCATGATCGAGATCACGATCAGCAGTTCCATCAGCGTGAAACCCGCGTCGCACCGCCGCGAACGCCTGGTTTCAGCATCACGCCCAGCAAGAGGTTCGGCAAGAAACTTCGGAGCCTTCATAGCCAGTCTTCTTTCGTGGTCCAGAGCGCCCTCACAATCACAAATCGCCGGGCGTGCTCGCTCCGAAACCGCTTTAATCGTACCGCAAAACCCGCGGTGGGATCAGCCCGGCCCCGGCCGGCGCGCAAACCGGCGTCCTCGATCCCATCTTCGTCTTGCCGGTAATGCTACTGGACGCGCGCCGCCCTCCTGGCGCTCACCCGCGACCGATTCGGCCGCATCCTGCACGCCGCCGCCCGCCTCGTGCACAAAAATTCACCCCCTGCCGCCCCGCTCGTTGCCCAACGGTTTCTACCGATACTAAAATGGAGCAAAGGGCTAACAAGATGTCGTTCCCGATCCGCGTTTGCGTCGTCTGCAATGAAGAGTTTGAATTGAAGCCCGGCAAGCCCGGCTTCGCCAACCGTTGTCCGGCTTGCAGCGAGCCCGAAGCCGAAAGCCCCTCCACCAAAGACTCCGTCGGCTTTCAGAATGACCGCGAAGCCAACGCCGCCCGCCGCGGCGCTATGCGCGACCTCCTCTACCGCAAGGACACCTGATCCGTGAATTCACGGCTTTAGCAGCTTGCGGAAAAAATCAGAATGTTTTTGAAGGGCCACAGCCACAGCCGGAGACTTGCGTCTGGCTGCGTCGCGCCACCGCGCCGAAAGCACAAGTCAGAAGCAGAATAGCTTCTAAATCCGTGACTTTACTCCAGTCCACGTTCGGCCTGCCATCGGATCGCTGATCAACAGCTTGCGCTCCGGCCGCTGCCGTCTCCCAGGTGGCTTACATCGTCGCTGGCAGCCCATCATGCGAAAACCTCCGCTGCACTTACTTCAGATTCGTATTGGGGTTCTGCCGCAGTCCGGCCCTGGCGAAGTACTGCCTCTGGATCCTGGGAGGCTCGTCCCAGGAGATATCCCTGCGCCTCGTCAATGCCCAGTTTCCTGATCATGTTCAGCTGTTCTGTCTTTTCGATGCCCTCCACAATCGTTTTCATTCGCAGATTGCGCGCCATCATGAGTATGGACTGAACAAAGTCCTTGGTTTCCCGGCGCACCATCAGTTCGTTGAGGAAGGAGCGGTCGAGTTTCAACGCATCGAAGGGAAGTTTGGGCAGGTAGTTCAGGCAGGAATAGCCCGTGCCGAAATCGTCTACAGCCACGCTCACTCCCATTCGCTTCAGGCGCCGCATCATATCCGCCGCGCGCTCGATGCCGGTCACCGTGGCGGATTCCGTAATTTCGATCTTCAGAAGGTTCGGTTGCAGCCCGGTACGATGCAGAACGTCGGCGACCTCTTCGAAGAAAGAATCCCGGGCAAACTGCACGCTCGACACGTTCACCGCCGCCTGCACCGGGCGGCCTGCGACTTCCTGCCACCTTACCGCGTGCCTGCACGCCCGCTCCATAATGTGAGCGCCAAGCGGGATAATCAGGCCGCTCTCCTCGGCGATTGGAATGAAGCTCACCGGTACGATCGGTCCCAGCTCGGGGTGGGTCCAGCGGGCCAGCGCCTCGAACCGCACGATGGATTTCGTCGCCAGGTCAAACTCGGGCTGGTAATGCACTGAGATCT
>PLDF01000037.1 GCA_003135055.1 Bryobacterales bacterium
CGGAGGGGGCAATTGCTCTGGCGCGAGCGTTAGCCCTGGAGGAATGGCTGGAGAGCCTCAGCGCGCGCGAAATGCTGGTGACATCCGGCAGTGTAGCGCGCCTGAACGTCAGAAGGATTCGGGCAGCTGTGGAGTCTCTGTCCCCGCAACGCAACGCGATTCCCGCGACGGTTGAGGCGAGTCATGTCCAGCTTTCTCTGTGACAAGTCGAATCGGATCTTACATTCCCCGGAACTGTTGCCATGCGTGCTGGTCATAACCAGACGTGCGCATAGAGAGATCTTTCTGATCAGGAATGAACGGGGCCTGCATTTGCCGAAGACTCAGATTCCGAAAGGCGAACGGCCCGCTCCCCATCTTGTCCGCCAGGCCAGGCTGCAGTGGCACATCGACGGCATTTGCCTCTTTCGCGCACGAGCCCGCGACAGGCAGCTGCGCCATTACGTTCTGGAAGCGGTTTGCGCCGAAGAAGCTGATTCCGGAGGGGGCGAGTGGGTTGCCGCGGATGTAGCGGGGGGGAAGCTGAGTATTGATGAGGAGGTCGATGCGCTTCACGCGGCTCTGTCAGACGCAAGGGCATACAGCGTTGGTGGATCCGAGAGGCCGTTTGCCAACTTCGGATGGCTGGAAGAACTGAGGAACTGGATCCGAGGTGAGTTGTCTTCATGGGGCTGGCAGCTCCAACCGGGCTGGGAGCAGTACGCTATGGGACCGGAATTCTGCCTCGTGCGTTTCGATNNATCGCCACAACGCTGACGCCGCTCCGGAGCAGGTCTTTGCCGCGGATGATCGCGAGCCATCCCAGCTGGCATGGCTGGCTGATGCTTGAGGCCGGAGGCTCCGATCTGGGGCAAGTTTCCGGGATCGCCCCCTGGGAGCGCGCTGCTCAGTCCCTGGCCGCTCTGCAGATCGAGTCGATCGATCTTTCCGGATCGTTGTTGGCCGCCGGTAGTACGGACCTGCGTCTCACTTACCTCTCCCATTCGATCGAACCGTGGCTGGTCACGATAAACGACCTGATGACCGCGCAGACGGTTGCAACGCCACGTGCCCTGACCGCCGGAGAGCTGCAAGCGCTCGCAGAATCGCTCGACCTCGCCTGCGATCGGCTATCCGTGCTCGAGGTCGCCGACACCCTCAACCACGGCGACCTGAATCCCGGCAACGTCCTGGTCCATAGTACGGGGGCGGTCTTTCTGGACTGGGCGGAAAGCAGCGTGGGCCCCCCGTTCCTGACGTTTGAATACCTTCTGGCTCTGCTTCGCAGGCTCCGCCCGGGAGAGCTCCGCGAGTATGAGTTGGTTGAGGAGTCCTATCTCACTCTCTGGAGGGAAGTGTATCCCCGCGCGCTTCTTGAGGAAGCGCGGCGATGGACCCCCCTTCTGGCGATGTTCGCTTTCTGCCTGAATTGTCCTGGCTGGAGAGACGGGAGGGAGGGCGTGACCACGGCAACCGGAAAAATGCTCCGGTCGATGGCTCGCAGCATGTACTTCGAGATGCTGCGTCTCCACGGCAACTGAGATCGCAGAAGGAAAGGAGGTGAGAGGAATGGTGATCACGCTTCGGAACAGATCTCCTGCTGCAGGCGCCACAGTCCGACGCGTCGCACGATCTCTGCCCCGGCGGGAAAATGGCCCAGCCCGCACGGTCTCGCTCCAGGATGACAGCTGACCGCAGCAGCGGTGCAGCAGCACGTCCGTTGCGCTTGGGCGCTCGCGCCCGGGCTGGTCATTCTTCACCAACAGGAGGAACCGTCATGAACTACTGCAAACCCGAAATCACAATCCTTGGTCAGGCGCACCGCCTGATCGCGTCCAACCTGCTCAAAGGAGAGATCACCGGCGATTCGGTCGGAGATCCGTCCGATATGACTCCTTCGGCCGGCTACCAGGCTGACGAGGAGTAGCATCCGCGGTGGTGCTCCGGAATACCGCCGGGGCACCACCATGCTGACTTCCCTTCTGACTATGGACTTCAGCTTCCGGCTTACTCGGGAGACCAGCTCCCTTCCCGCGAATCTGCCTGCGCGGTGCTTGAACGCAATGCTCCGGTCTCGAGATCGCGCAGCCGGTTCCAGCGGCGGTACTGCTCTCGTTTTGCGGGACCCGGAGCTTCCTCGTTTTTGAGCCAGAAGCACATCCAGTCGACGGTGCTCGACTGCGACACCATGCGCTCTGCCGGATTCGTCAGAGGATGCGTTCCCTCCTTGAGAAGGATGAAATCGACGGGCTTGTTCTGGTGCCAGAGAGTGGCATAGGGCTCCCATTCGGTAAGCACGCCGCCCTCGCCTACCCCAACCACGAGCAGCGGCGTTGTTACCCTGTTCATATTGAATTCCGGTGAGCGTTCGACCCACTTCCGGAGGCCTGCCCCGAAGGGAGGGGCCCCGATGACGCTGTTGCCGTCGGGCACCTCGCCCTGGTCTTCAATCATGTACTGCATATATCCCATATCGACTCCATCCGTGATGGCGGCGGCGCGGAACCGGATCCAACTGGTGGTGAGCGCCTCGAGCGTGTAGTAGCAGGTGCGACTGAATCCGACGATCCCGATGCGCTCCCGATCGATGCGACCCTCCGCCTCAAGCTGCTTGACCGCACCTTCGTAGGCCCCAACCTGGCACGGTCCCTCCTCCGGAGTCCGGCGGATTGGACAACCGCGCACCTGCAAAACCAGGAACCCGGCGGCGGCAAGCTCCCGCGCGGCAAATCCTGTGGGATAGACTCCGCTCGGAATAAATTCATCAGGAGAAAACCCGTGTGCCTGGATGATCAGAGGGTACCGTTTGCCAGGCACGTAATCCCGAGGCTCGTAGAGCCCCCCAATCAGAACCCGCCCCTGTGCATCTTTCCACTGGTAGAGGTCAACCCGGGTGAGCTCCACACGCGCGAGCCAGGCATTCGGATTCCATAGCATCCGGGAGGTTCCCGACTCGGTATCGGTCGCCACGAGAACCGGCGGATCGTTCATGCTTGGCCGGATCGACAGCTCGACCGGCGAACTGGCGTCCGAATCCGCCGCCGTCTTCTTTAGCTCCCATTGGCCCGAGGACGAGAGCGCGTAGATCGCTTTCCTCCTGACGTCGCCCGGATACTGCTGGCTGACGACGACGCGATCCCGGCTGCGCCGATCGAAAGCAATACCCGTCACC
>PLDF01000333.1 GCA_003135055.1 Bryobacterales bacterium
TCCTGATGGACATCAATCTGCCTGGCATCAGCGGCATCGAAGCCCTGAAGATTCTGCGCGAAGACGCGGCAACGGCGCATATCCCCGTGGTTGCTCTCAGTGCGAATGCCATGAAGCGCGACATCGAGAAGGGCCTGCTGGCAGGATTCTTCCGGTATCTCACCAAGCCGATCAAGATCCATGAGTTCATGGAGACGCTGGATGTAGCGCTGGAGTTCGTGGAACAAAACGCCGGTCGGGCGAAATGAGTTGTGGCTATATGAATCGAGACCGGGGCCGTGGTTAGCGCAAGCGATATTCTGAACGCTAAGATCCTGGTGGTTGACGATCAGGAAGTCAATGTCCGGCTGCTGGAGGGCATGCTGCGCATCGCCGGCTATACTTCCGTCGAGGCGACCACCGATCCGAACCAGGTCTGCGAGCTGCATCGCCAGAACCGTTACTGCCTGATCCTGCTCGATCTCCAAATGCCCGGCATGGACGGATTCCAGGTGATGGAAGGGCTGAAGGAGATCGAAGGCGACGGCTATCTTCCGGTCCTGGTGATCACTGCGCAGCCGGGTCACAAGCTGCGCGCCCTGGAAGCCGGCGCTAAGGATTTCGTCGGCAAGCCGTTCGATATGGCCGAGCTGCGGGCGCGCGTTCACAACATTCTGGAAGTGCGCCTGTTGCACGTGGCGTCGCAGAACCATAGCAGAGCGTTGGAGGAAACGGTACGGGAACTGGAGGCGAGCCGCGAGGTGATTCGTCTCCAGAGCCTGGAGGAGCAGAAGAGGCACGAGCAGGAATTAGCCTTAGCGCAGCAGACTCAGGAAAGCCTGCTTCCCCGTTCCTTGCCCCAGTTCGAAAATTTTCACATCCATGCTCTTAGCAATCCCACCCGCTATGTGGGAGGAGATTTCTACGATTTCCAGCAACTGAGCTCAGGAGAATGGACCGGGGTTCTGGCAGACGTCTCAGGCAAGGGAATGTCCGCGGCGCTGTTAAGTTCGATGGTGCTGGGCGCTCTGAGCATGAAGCTTCGCTCGGGGACTGAACCGCAGGAGGTCTTGAACCGGATTAACCAGCTCATTTGCGAAAAATCTCTCCCCTTCCAGTTCGTTACGCTCTTTCTCTTCCTTCTGGGCCCGAATGGCGCCGGGCAATTCATCGGCGCGGGACATACTCCAGCCTGCTTGTTCCGGTCGGTCACGGGAAAGATCGAAGAACTCGCCTCGGAGCATTATTTCCTGGGAATGTTCGATTTCGCATCTTACGAATCCCGTCCGCTCCAGCTCTGCAAAGGAGACATACTAGTGGTGTATTCCGACGGCCTTACGGAAGCGGAAAACCAGCAGGGGGAAATGTTCGGAGAGGAGAGACTGCTGACAATCATCCGGCAAGAGGCGCCCCTGGGAAGTCAGGCGCTCAACGGGCAGCTCTTGAAGACCATCGACGAGTTCACTCAGGGCATGCCGCAAACCGACGACATCACCCTGGTGGTGATTGAAAAATATCAGTGAGCCAAATATCACTGGGCCAATCAGGCGATCGACCGCACCACTCCTCCGTCGACGCGCAGCGCGGCGCCGTTGATCGCCGAGGCGAGCGGGCTGCAAACGAACGCGACCAGGGCCGCTATCTCTTCCGGCTTTTCGAACCGCTGGATGATTGACGTTGGCCGCGCTTCGGAAAAAAACTCGCGCTCGATGGAGCTACGGCCGACGCCCTTGGTGCTTGCGAGCCCATCCACGAACCGATTGACGCCCTCGGAAGCGGTTGGGCCGGGCAGGACGGCGTTTACGGTCACGGCCGTGCCGGCGGTGGTTTCCGCGAGTCCGCGAGAGATGGCGAGCTGGGCCGTCTTGGTCATGCCATAGTGAATCATTTCCACTGGTATCTGAAGCGCGGATTCGCTGGAGATGAACACGATGCGTCCCCAGTTCTTTTGCTTCATCGGCCCGATGTAATGCCGGCTCAGACGCACGCCGCTGAGAACGTTCACTTCGAAGAAGCGGCGCCAGTCGTCGTCGGAGATCTCTTCGAACGGTTTGGGCTCAAAGATACCCAGGTTGTTCACCAGAATGTCCAACTGGGGAAACCGGGAGATGACATCGCGGGCTCCGCTTTCCGTTCCGAGGTCCGCCGCGATGCCGTAAACGGCGCCGCTCGTCTTCACTGCGTTGTCGACGCGGTCTTGAGTGCGGCCATTCACGATCACGGAGGCGCCCTCCGCTGCGAGGGCGGCCGCTATCGCCAAGCCGATGCCGCCCGTGGAGCCTGTGACGAGCGCGGTCTTGCCGTCGAGTTGCAGATTCATACTGGCTTAGATGCGGAAAGGAATGCGGCGATTCGCCCCGAGACAAAGGCGCCTCAGCGGCTGCTAGTAGCCCAGTGGCGCGGGCCCACGGTCTGCGACGACGGCGCCTCTTCCAAGGCCGCACGAGATCGCCCTAGGCTCGGACGATGAGGCGGTGTGGACCGCCGGACAGCCGCGACTCGCCCGTGTCCACGAGAGCGCTTATACCAGTTTCGCGCCCGGGCCTGGGTCGCCGGAGGGTGCTTAACCGGATTCGGGAAAAGCCGTGTGAAGCGCGTTCGTGGGGCTGTGGGGCGGACCCCCATTTAGTCCCATGCGATCCCCGAGAGGCCGACCGGGGAGTCGGCCGCGGACCAGGGGGTCCGCCCTGCGATTGACAATCTGCCCCACAGAACCTGTGCTGGCTACGCCTTGATGAATTTCTTGGCAGGCCATGGGCCAAACTCACATGGGCCCGCGCCACTCACAAATGCTCCAGACCCCGCTGCAACGCCGCGATCACCGCCTGGGTGCGGTCGCTTACGCCAAGGCGTTCCAGGATTACGCTCACGTGGCACTTCACCGTCGCCTCTGTGATGCGTAGCGTAGCCCCGATATCTTTGTTCGTCTTGCCCTGGACTAACAGCGACAATACTTCACGCTCGCGCGGGCTCAAATCGGAATTGGGCGTGCGCGCGGCCAGGCTGCGCGCCACCCCGGAAGGCAGGAAGCGCTTACCGGCGTACACGCGGCGCAGCGCGTCCACCAGCGTGTCGTTCGACATGGCTTTGATCAGGTATCCGGCCGCGCCCGCGGCCAGCGCCTGATGAATATCCTCATCGCCCTCATAGGTGGTCAGCACCACGCAACGCGCGGCGGCGTCCTCGCGCCGGATGGTGCGCAGAGCGTCCAGACCGCTCATGCCCGGCAGGCGAAGATCCATCAGCGTAACGTCGGGCTTCCGCTCGCGGAATATGCGCACGGCATCTTCGCCGGAGCCGGCTTGCGCGCACACCTTCATATCCGCCTGGGCGTCGATAATCGCGGCGATTCCCAAGCGCGTGATGGGATGATCGTCCACCACCAGCACGCCGAATTTCTCGACGCCCGCTTTTCCAACCCCAGTTTTTTCAAGCCCGGCTTTCTCAAGTATGGTCATGAGTGCAAATCCATCCCCAGCTTTTCAGCGGCGGCCGAGCGCACGGGAGCTTCGAAAACCAGCTCCGTTCCCGAGCCGGGCGCGCTGTGCAAACGGAATTTGCCGCCCAAGCGTTCGGTTCTCTCCCGCATGCCCACGATTCCGAAGTGCTCGCCGGCCACGGAAAGAGCCTCTTCCGGGTCGAAGCCGCAACCATCGTCGGCCACGCGCATGCGGATTTTATCGTCTTCGAAAAACAGTTGCAGCCGCACTTCCTTGGGCTGCGCATGGCGAACGGCGTTGTAGACGGCTTCGCGCGCCACCATCAGGATATCGTGCTCCACCGCCGGATCGAGCCTGGCCGGCGTGCCGAACGCTTCGAACCGCACGGGAACGCGCGACGCGTGGCTGGCCTGCTGCGCCATGTGGTCCAGCAACGGGCCAATCTCTTCTTCGGGCGCGCCGGACCCGCTCTGCCGCAGATTCCAAACCGCGCGCCGGGCCTCATCCACCGTGGCCCGGACCTGCGTGCGCGCGTGGTCGATCAGCTCGCGCCGGTATGCCTCATCCACGGAACCGAGCGCGGCGACGCCTTCGAGCAGCGCCGAAACTCCCGCGCAGCCCTGAATCACCGTATCGTGCATCTCGCGCGCCACGCGGTTACGCTCTTCCAGCACGGCGCAGAAGCGCGTATGCACCTGCCGCAAGCGCAAGCGGTAAGTAGCCAGCGCCATTGCCAGCAACAGCGCGCCGCAGGACGCCAGAAACCACGGCATCCGGTATAAATGCGGCCGCCAGTCGATGGGCAGAGACGCTTCGGTGACGCTTTCCGGCATGTTCATCAGAAAAGCCTGCACGCGGAAACGGTAAGGCCCGGGAGGCAGGTTCGTGTAATACGCCGCGCGCCGCCGCACGGCTTCCGTCCATTCGCGGTCGAAGCCCTCCAACATGTACCGGAAGCCGATCCGCTCTTGCGACCGCAGCCGGATGGCGCTGTAGTCGATCTGCAGTTTCCCTTGCCCCGGCGGCGCCACCAGCGGCCCGGAGACCGGCATTTCGCGCCCATCCACGACGGCCTGCTCGATGACCACTTTGGGCAGGGCTTCCGGCCTCGCCTCCAGCGGCATGATGCGCACGGGGCCGCGGTTGCTGGGGAACCAGATCTCGCCGCCCGGTGTCAAACAGCCCGCCGGAGACACGCCACCGTGGATCTGGGTGGCCTCGACGCCATCCGAAAGTCCATAGAGCGTCACCGCCGGACGGAAGCCGGAGTGGTCCGCGGCGCGGTCCAGATCGCTGCGCGCCACCGCCGAGATCCCGTTGGGCCCGCTCATCCAGAAGACTCCCCGCGCGTCTTCCAGAATCTGGTAGATGCTGTTGCTGGCCAGTCCCTGGGCATTGCCGATGCCGATCGTTTTTCCGTCACGCCAGCGGAACAGGCCGGCGCCGCGCGTGCCGAACCAGAGTCCCCCGTCCGCGTCTTCATGAATCGCCCAGACTTTTTCGGAGCGCAGCGCGCGGGTTACGTCGTCCTGCACGAACGCACCGCTGCGCCAGTGGCTGACGCCGCGCTCGGTGCCGATCCAGACATCGCCGGCGCGGTCTTCCAGCAGCGCGCGGACGCTGAAGTAGGCAAGCCCGTCGGCTTCGCGATAATTGGCGATGACGCCGTTATGCCACCGCGAGATGCCCTCGTCCGTGCCGATCCAGACGCTGCCGTCGCGGGTTTCGAGCAACGCGCGGATGAAGTCGTTTACCAAGCCGGTGCTTTTCGTGTACTGCGCGCGCCGCCCGTTTTCGATACGGAACGCTCCCTCGCCTTCGGTCCCGACCCAGAGCGCGCCCGACCGCTCGCGCATCACGTTGCGCACGCGGATTCCGGGAGATGGCGCGGGCATCAGCTCGGAACGGTCTCGCCGCGCGTCGATGCGGTAGAGACTGGTGCTGGCCACCCACAGAGAGCCATCCGCGTCGGGATAAACCGTGCCGAAATCCGAATTGGCCGTATCGGGCAATGGAAATGCGTTGATCGCCGTGCGGCTCAGGCGCAGAAGTCCGGTCTGCATGCCCGCCCAGATGTTCCGCTCGTTGTCTTCGAACAGCGCCAACACCGTGCCGCTGGGCGGCGCATCCGCCGCGGCGATGGATGTGAACCGGCCGCCGGCGTATTGCGACAATCCTCCGCCGATGGCGCCGATCCACAGCACGCCCGCGCGGTCCGCCAGCAACGACCGCACCGTGTTACGGATCTCCGGCACGCTCTCGAAGCGGCCCGATTCGCGGGCGCCCGGGGCCATGCGCTGCAGACCGGAAACCGTGCCTACCCAAATGGTTCCATCGCTCGTTTCCAGAATCGATTTGACGCGCGCAGCACTGCCGCCGCCTTCCAGATGAAATTCCTTGCAGTCGTCGCCCTGGCCCCGGCCCAAGCTGCGACCCAAAGCGATGCGCAGCAGAGCCGATCCGCCCACCCACATGTCGCCGGCGCGGTCTTCGTAGATGGAATGGACGGCCAGCGTGGGAATCCGGCCGGTTCCGTCGGCGCGGCGCAGGCGGTCGCCTTCCATGCGGAACAATCCGTCGTCCGTGCCCACCCACAGCGTGCCGTTGCGATCTTCGCGCACCGCGCGCACAAACTCGTTGGTCAGCCCCTGTCCGGCGGAGTAGGCGCGAAAAACGCCGCCGCGATAGCGCAGCAGCCCCATGCCATCGGTGCCTATCCACAGGCTGCCGTCGCGGCCGGCGGTGAGGCAGAAGATGCTGTCCTGGCGGATCAGCGGGGTGTTGTCGCGGTCGAAGAGCACGAAGCGCGCGCCATCGAACCGCACCAGGCCGCCGCTGGTTCCAATCCACAGATAGTGATCGGGAGTTTGGGCGAATGCCTGGACCGTATTTTCGGGCAGGCCGTCCTGCATCTGCCAGACGCGGCGCGTGTAGCCATCCGGCAATTTCCGCGGGACCGCCCCGGCGAGCGGAAAGAGCGCCGTAAGCAGCAACCCGGCTACGAGCAGTGAACGCATTTCCCCCACCAGTCAGTGAGGTATTCTACCATCACTGCGCTTGGCTGCTGTGAATACTGACAGTGGAGGGCAGTGGAGGGTGTTTACCCGTTTTGGGGATTTGGCGACTCAGTCTCGCCCCTTGGCAGGCGACAGCGCCTGCACCACAAAAACGCAGGCGCCTTTGGAGCAACGTGGGACAGACGCTTTCGTCTGTCAACCCGGCGCTGTGGTTGAGCAGCCAAGAGACTGCTGGCGGGTTTCATATCGTAGCGCGCGTTGCCGCCCGTGGTACCGTTGACACCCGCACCGGAATCCGCTAAGTATTGGTTGCTCACCCGGTTGAAAGGAGTAATCATGAGTCTGACTATAACCAGACGCGAACTCGGCAAAATGGCGCTGGCGGCGCTGCCGGCTTCCCGCTTGCTGGCGAAGCCGAATTCCAAGTTTGGCGGCGTGCAGATCGGCATCAACGCGCCCTATAGCTTCCACGGCGCGTATAACAGCGGCGACGAGTGTCTGGACGCGATAGTCAAGCTCAACCTTAGCTCGGTCGAGCTGCGCGCCCAGCCTATTGAACAGTTCATGGGAGCGCCGGCCAATCTGGTGGCTTATCCGGCGGTCCGGGCGGGCGGACGCGCGGGCGGTGGACAGGGACCGGGAGCCGGCGGAGGAGCGCAGGCTGCGACGGCCGCCGGTGATGGCGCGGCGGTTGGGGCTGCACGTGGGGCAACCCAGGGGGCAGCACGTGGGGTAACCCCGGGGACAACCCCGGCGGCAGCGCGTGGCGGGCGCGCGCCATTGACGCCCGAGCAGCAAGCGGCACGGAAGGCCGCGGCCGATGAGCTGCGCACCTGGCGCCTGGCGGCATCCATGGACACGGTAAAGGCCTTCCGCAAGAAGTACGAGGATGCCGGCGTCAAGATTGAGATCGTCAAGGTGGATGCCATCGACACCTTCTCCGACGAGGAAATCGATTACATGTTCGGGCTTGCCAGGACGGCGGGCGCGAATGCCATCTCATGCGAGATCCCGCTGAGCCACACCAAGCGGCTAGGCGCGTTCGGCGAAAAGCACAAAATGATGATCGGCTATCACGGCCACACCGATATCACCAGCCCCGAGGCCTTCGGACGCCCGGAGAGCTGGGAGACCGCCATGAGCTATTCCAAATACAACGGCATCAACCTCGATATCGGCCACTTCATCGCCGGGAATAGCGCTTCGCCGATTCCTTTTCTGCAGAAGTACCACGACCGCGTCACTCACATTCACCTAAAGGACCGCAAGCTGAATAACGGGCCGAATGTCCCGTGGGGCACGGGCGACACGCCCATCAAGGAGACTCTGAAACTGATGCAGAAGGATAAGTATCGTTTCCCGGGTGTTATCGAGATGGAGTACACGGTTCCGGCGGGCTCCGATCTTATGACCGAGATGGCGAAGTGCGTGGAGTTTTGCAAAAACGCCCTGGCGTGATTGCCGGACGCAGTAAGTCCGCGAATGACGTTGTAAGTAGTAGGAGAGCATCTTATGATCGCGATCGATCGCCGTAAGTTCCTGACCCGGTCCGCCAGCCTGGCGGCCGCGGCCGCCATTCCCGCGGCGGCCATTGCGGAGCCGGCGGGCATCGCGCGGGAATCCGGAGTCAAGCTCAAGCTGGGCTTGAACGCCTACTCCTTCGACAAGGCGCTGCGCGATGGCAGCATGACACTCACGGATGCCGTGCATTTCTGCGCGCAGCATGGCGTCGACGCCCTGGACCCGACCGGTTACTACTTCCCCGGTTATCCCAACGTCCCGGCCGACGATTACATCTACAACCTGAAGCGGACCGCCTTCGTCAACGGCGTCGCTATCAGCGGCACGGGCGTGCGCAACGACTTCGCCGTGGCAGACGCCGTCGCGCGCAAGAAAGACGTACAAATGGTGAAGGACTGGATCGTGGTGGCGAGCAAGCTGGGCGCACCGGCGATCCGCGTCTTTTCCGGTCCGGTGCGTCCCGCGGGTCATAGCTTTGACGAAGCGCTGGAGTGGATGGTGGCCGATTTCAAAGAATGCGCGGCGTTCGGCCAACAGCACGGCGTGGTGGTCGCGCTCCAGCAGCACAACGACTTTCTCAAGACGGCTGCCGAGACCATCCGCGCGATCGACTCCGTGGGGTCCGACTGGTTCGGCTGCATTCTCGACATTGGCAGCCTGCGCTCGGGCGACCCGTACGCCGAGATCGAGAAGTTAGTGCCCTACGCGGTATCGTGGCAGATCAAGGAGAATGTGGGCCGCGACGGCAAAGAGGAGCCGACGGACCTGGCGAAGATCAAGGCGATCATGGACCGCGCCGGCTACCGCGGCTACGTCCCGTTTGAGGCGTTGGGCGGCGGCGACGCGCGCGTGAAGGTGGCGGACTTCCTACAGAAGATCCGCCAGGCCTTCGGGTTGTAGGCGCGATCGGCAAAGCTCATTCTGGGCTACTAGCCAAATTAGAGACCGCGCCGGCCGCGCGCCGCAAAGCGCTCGGTCCGAATCACGCCGGATCCTTCCCGAATCACCACCAACTGATCCGCAGCCACATCGGCGATCTTCTCTTGCCCTCCGTTGGGCCATCGAATCTCCAGGCTCGCGGCGGTCTCGGGACCGAGTCCAAAATGCAGCCTGCGGTCGTTTACCGAGAGGTACGAAGACTGCGCCAGCACGGCCTGCACCTGCCTGCGTGCGCCGTACGTGGCCACCACCTGCGCGCCAATAGCGCTGCGGTTCGAAGCGACGCCAATCAGAAGCGTCTTGAGCCAGTGATTGCCGCCGCTCATATCGTTACGGAGCAGCGAAGGCGGCTCATTCATGTTCATGATCAGGATGTCGATGTCGCCATCGTTGTCGAAGTCGCCGAAAGCCACTCCGCGGCTCGAATGAACTTCAGTCATGGCGGGGCCGGCCTCATCGAGCAATTCTTCGAATTTGCCTCCGCCCAGATTGCGAAACAGGACGTTCGGAGTTTTGTACGGAGCATCGGGCAGTGTCCGTTCCACTTCGGGATAGACCATGCCGGTGGCGCAGAACAGGTCCGGCAACCCATCGTTGTCCAGGTCCGCAATTCCGGCGCCCCAACTCACGAAACGGGTCTCCACTCCCAGGCCGGAGCGAAGGGTCACGTCCCGGAAATTGCCCTTCCCGTTGTTGCGGTAGAGAACGCTGGTGTCGCCGCGGAAATGCGTCTTGAAAATGTCGAGGTATCCGTCCGGGTCGAAATCGCCAATCCCCAGCCCCATTCCGGCCTGCTCCTGGCCGTCCTCGCTCAACGAAACGCCGCTCTCAAGACCGCACTCGGTAAAAGTGCCGTCGCGATTGTTGCGGAACAGCAGGCTGGGCGAGGTGTCGCACGCGACGTAGATGTCGGGCCAGCCGTCGCCGTCGAAGTCCGCCGACGCCGCAGTCAGGGGATAGCCCGGCTTGACGGCGGAGATGCCGGATTTCCGGCTGACATCGGTGAAAGTCCCGTCCCCGTTGTTATGGTAGAGCCGGCAGCTCTCTTGCGGAAGCCCGGCCGGGCCGCAGTAAACGGGAACGCCGGTGTAGTTGCAGCCTGCGTCTTTCCCGCGAGGCGATACCTTGTCCTGGTCGAACACGGCGTAGTGCGAGACGAAGAGATCCAGCCTGCCATCGCGATCGTAATCGATCCACGTGCAGCCTGTTCCATATCGCGTGCCCGGATGAATCAGCCCGGCCTTCGCGGTCACGTCCGAGAAGGCGCCATAGCCGTTGTTGTGAAACAGGATGTTCTGGCCCCAGCATGTAATAAAGAGATCGTCGAAGCCATCGTTATCGTAGTCGCCCACCGTAATGCCTGTGGCCCAGACGCTGCGGCCCACACCGGACTTCTCACTGACGTCGGAGAACGTGCCGTCGCGGTTGTTCCGATACAGGCGGATGATGGCCTCTTGCGGGGTTGACTGGCGGCGGCGTCCGGTCAGCACGACGATATCCTGCCACCCGTCGTTGTCGTAGTCGAGGAAGGCCACGCCGCATCCCATGGAGTCGAGAATGTAGTCGCTATGCGCGACGTCTCCATAGATCACGGGCGCGCGCAGGCCTGCGGCCTGGGCCACGTTGACGAAATGCGCGTGGAACGGCAGGCCCGAGGGCTTGCCGCGGGGAACGGCTTTGATACTCCGGGAAGCCATTCCGCGAAGCTGCTGCGCGCCGGCCCGGGCGCCAGTGAAAGCAAGCGCCGACAAAGGGAGCGCCAATGCTTGTCGCCGCGTCATCCACTCAGGATATCCACTTTCCCGTAGAGAGTGTTTGCCAGCAGAGCCTTTGTAGGGCAGCAGGGCGGACCCCTGGTCCGCGCGGGTCCCCCCTGGACCCGCTCTTCGCCGAGCCAAATCAGCCCCATGCGATCCTAGAGAGGCCGACCAGGGGGTCGGCCGCGGACCAGGGGGTCCGCCCCACAATTGATTTGATGCTGACATCCGATTGTGGGCAAGGTAAGGGCCGCAAAACGCCGAGGCGCGTGCCCCTTGAACGGTTCAGACTGTGCCACGGGCTACACAAGCCACGGGCTACACAAAAGGATCGTAAGTGCCAATACTCCGGATATGCCCTTCCAAATCGCGGCAGGAATACCCCCGGTCGCCGTAATCCTGGTCCTTAGATATCCATCACGATTTCAGCGCCCGCGGACTTGGCCTTGGCGTAATGCTCATCGGCATCCGCGACAATCAGGTAGGCCGTCTGCGTCTCGGCGCCGCCAATCTCGTCGGGTTGCTTCATCAGGCGGCCGAAGTCGCTGTCTTGCACCGAGCTCAGCATCACCATGCTGTTGCCGAAGGTCAGTTGGGCATGGGCGATGGTGTCGTTCTCGCCCGGCGCCACCAGGTGTTTCTCGAATCCAAATGCGTTGCACAGCCAGTCGATGGCCGCAGCCGCCTTCCGGTAACGCAGGCACGGAACGATTCTCGCCGCACTATCCATGAATTTCCGCCATTCCTCACGTCGATTATCTCAGACCGCGATACGGCTCTATCTGGCCGTATGCTACTGCTGTGCGGTTTTTCCCAGTCCGGCCGCGCGGGCTTCCAGTTTGGCGGCATCGGCGGCGCGGTCGAGTTTGCGCAGCAGGGCGGCGTAATTGCGCAGCGTCTTCGTCAGAACCGAGGCTTCACCGACGTTGGCGCGGCCGGAAAGATGGGGTATGTGTTCGGCGAGGGGGATGGCGCGCTGATAGACGCGCTCGGCGGCGGCGTTATCGTCCTTGCCTTCCAGCGAGAGGGCGAGGTTGTTCATGCTCTGCACGGTCGATTTTTCGCGGATCGCCAGAGAGCGCTGGTAGAGCGGCTCGGCCTTCGCGAACTTTTCCTGCGCGGCGTAAACTACGGCGAGGTTGTCGAGCGAAGGGGCGAGTTGGGGGTCGTCGGGGTCCAGCGTCGCTTCCCAGATAGGCAGCGACCGCTCGTAAAGCGGTTGCGCGTCGGCGAAGCGCTTTTCCACGTAGTAAACCATGGCGAGGCGGTCGAGATAGGTGGCCACATTCTCGTGGACCGGGCCGTAGATGCTTTCCTCGATGGAGATTTCCTGGCGTAGCGGCGCTTCGGCGGCAGGAAAGTCGGATTGCTTCATGTAGACGCCCACCAGCGCATCGAGCGGCCCGATTAGCGGCGGCGCCAGCTTGCCCAGGTTCTTCTCGACGATGGAGACTGCGCGGCGCAGGTTCGGCTCCGCCACGGCGAAGCGCTTGCGGCTGATGTAGAAGCCGGCCAGATCGGAGCAATCGTGCGCCAGATCGAGATCGCCCGAGCCCTTGACTTTCTCGCGAACGGAAATGACGCGCAGGTAGTCCACTTCCGCCTCAACGTCTTTGCGCATCGCGGCGTAGAGGATGGCGAGGGATTTGAGGTCGGGGATAATATCAAGGCTAGTCGCGCCATCGGGGCCGGCGGCCTTCTGGTGGATGGCCAGCGAGCGCTCGTACATTTTTTGCGCATCCGGGTTGCGGCCCTCGGCGCGATACAGCGCGGCCAGCGCATCGAGCGGCACAGTGAGGCTGAGGTCGTCGGGGCCCGCGGATTTTTCCTGCTCCGCCACCGATAGCGCCAGCAGCGGTTCGGCCTGCGCGTAGTTGCCTTGAGCGATGAATTTGGCGGCCTGTTGGCGCAGTTGCGCTGCGTCGTCCGGTTGCGCGGACGCGGCGGCGAGCGGGAGAAACAGCAGCCAGACTGTGCGGATCGTCATCAGTTCTTCACAGTCATTAAAGCAAATGGAAGCTCATATAGATAGCGGCGGTGGTAGTTACCGGTTTGCCGTTGAGCGTGCCGGGGCGGAACGTCCACTTCATGACCGATTCGATGGCCTTTTCGTCCAGGCCCATACCCACGCTCTTTACGATGCGCGGATTGATCGGTTTGCCGGTGGCGTCCACCTCGATATAGACCACTACCTGGCCCTGAAACCGGGCTTTGCGGGCCTCGTCCGAGTATTCCGGATCTTCCTGGTGGATCACTTTGGCGTACGTCACGCCGCCGCGGCCAGGCGTGTATACGCCGAAGCCGTTGCCGGGCCCGGCGCCGCCGCCGGAGCCGGAACCCACGCCGCCGCCTTTACCGCTGCCGATGCCGCCGCCGGAGCCCGTACCGTTCGATGGCGGACCCAGCTTGCCCAGCGGATCGCCATAATTGGGCAAATTGACGTGGGGCATAGCCGCATCGGGCGGCGCGAGAATGGAAGCGTCCATCACCAGCTTCGGTTGCGGGTTGTTGATCGCCGCTGAGGGCGGCACAAACTGGCGCACGGCGGGCTTGGGGAGCTTGCCTTTGTTGGCCGGCAGCGGGGACCGGTCGCCGCCGCCTCCGCCGCCCGGATGCGCCGCGGGTTTCGGAATGTCGACCGCCGAAGGCATGATCAGCGGTACCACTTGCCGGAGTTGTTTCTGCACGGTCTTGGAGGAAAGCGCCGTGAACAGGAGAACGACCGCCGCCGCCTGGAAGCCCGTGGACATCAGAAAGGATTTTTTCTGCCGGCCGTAGAGGCCCCAAATGTCCTTCACGGCGACTGGCTGCGACGTCAGCTCGAGTGGAGGCAGTTGAGGCGGATGGACGAGTTCCTTGAAACTCTGGAAGAGCGATTTGTAGATGGGTTGCTCGTTTTCGGAAAGGAGAAGATGGGAAAGATGATCGTCTGGCATGGGTTCCACCGCTATATGCTAGATATCTAGCATATATGCTAGAAAAATAGCAGGAGGCGGCGGCGCCTGTCAAGAGTGCCGGGCGCGCAACAGTGTGGCCGCCTTTTCGACGCAGCGCCCGGCCGCGCCGGCGTCTCCGCTGTCACCGATGCGTCTTCGCGCGATGTGGCGCCCGGCAGCGCCCGAGTCTCCGCTGCGATTTGGGGCCCGTTCTCAAACGCTTTGTCCGCAAATCGGGTCCCTCGCCGTCCGGCTCCGCGAGGAGGGCTTCTCTGGCCTTCCGCATCGCATCGGCGGCGAGCGCCCCCGGCCGTGAGAAGCTGTGAAACATCGGTTGGATCGGGGCGGAGGGCGGCACAAACTGGCGCAGGGCGGGCTTGGGTAGTTTGCCTTTGTTGGCTGGAAGCGGGGAACGGCCGCCTCAGCCTCCGCCGCCCTTATCCCCGGTATCGATCCAAATAGTCACCGGCCCCTCATTCACAAGATGCACTTTCATTTCCGCTTGGAACACACCAGTCTCTACCGGGACAGGGCCGCGGCGCGCCGCCTCCACGAAGTAGTTGTAAAGGGTTTGCGCTTCCGCCGGCGGGGCGGCCCGGTCGAAGCTGGGACGTTTCCCTTTGCGGCAATCTCCATAGAGAGTAAACTGAGAAATCAAGAGTAACGATCCGCCTGCCTCCTGCACATTGCAATTCATCTTGCCGGCTGCATCGGGAAAGATCCTGAGGCCAACGATCTTTTGTACCGCATAGTCGGCGTCGGCGAAGCTATCTTCGCGCGAGATCCCAACAAACACCAATAGCCCACTACGTATAGATCCAGTGGTACTTGATTCCACGCTGACGTGAGCTTCAGATACCCTCTGGATCAATAGTCTCATTACTCTTTTCCCAATAAGAATCTCTTGTACAATTTGTATCTTGACACGAGTTTAGCAAGCTTATGTTATAGTGTGGCGGGGGTTAACCCATGCCACGAGGAAAAAGGAACGAAGATCTAGTCATGCTGCAAATGGCATTGATTGGATATCAGCACCAGAAACAGAGGATAGACGAGAAGATCCATGAGATAGAAGGGCGTCTCAAAGGCAAGAGACCGGCGGATGCAGCGGCGCCCGCAACCGCGGCTGCAAAGCCTGCGGGAGTCAAGCGGGTTTTAAGTGCGGCGGCGCGTAAACGCATCGGCGCGGCGCAGAAGAAGCGATGGGCCGAGCACCATAAACGGTTGGCCGCGGGGCAGGCGTAGAGCGTCGCTTGCAGCGCGACGAGGCCGCTGGCGGCGCGGCGAGCGCGTTGCGCCATCAGCGCCCGGATCTGCACTCATGAGCGGTCTCAGCCGAATAGGCGTTGCGATTGACACCGGTCTTCTGGAGAAGTTCGACCGGCTTATCTCGGAGCGCGGTTACACCAACCGCTCCGAGGCGTTCCGCGACCTGATTCGCGACGATCTCGTCCGCAAGGATGCGGAATCGCCCGATAGCCAGGTCATCGGAACGGTAACCCTTGTGTACGATCATCATGTCCGCCTGCTCCAGGAAAAATTGACGGCCATTCAGCACGATCATCACCACTCCATCCTATCTACCCTGCACGTACACCTGGATCACGACAACTGCCTCGAAGTATTAGTAGTCCGGGGCCGGTCGGAGGAAGTGAGAAGAGTTGCAGCCGTACTGATAAGTACTAAGGGCGTAAAACACGGCCGTCTGGTGATCACTACTACGGGAGCCGGTTTCAAATGATCGTTGGTACAGGAGTGGATCTGGCGGAAGTCCACCGCATCCGCGCATCCGTCGAGCGGTTCGGGGAACGCTTCGTGCGGCGCATTTTCACGGCCGCCGAGATCGCCTATGTCGAGCGTAAGGCGAATCGCTACGAGCGCTACGCCGCCCGGTTCGCCGCTAAAGAAGCTGGTATGAAAGCTATTGGAACGGGTTGGAAGCGCGGCGTAACCTGGAAGGATTTCGAAGTCGCCAATCTGCCCTCGGGAAAGCCCACGCTGCGCTTTCACGGCGTGGCCGCGCAGATCGCGCATGGGCTCGGCGTGCGCAATGTCTCTCTATCCTTGACTCACACCTCGGAATTGGGAATGGCTCACGTGATTCTGGAGGATTGATCCAGCGCCGATTGATCCAGGCGCCATTGATCCACGCGCCGAGTGATCCGCGCGCCGAGTGAGCCGCGCGCCGCCCAGCGCAGGTAGCGGAGCAATTCCCGGCGCGTCTTCCAGGTGAATCCCCAGAACTGGCGAAACGTAATCGTTTCGGCGTGAAGCCCCGAGTAAGTCTCGATGCGCCACCGCAGGTAGGGACTGCGCCATGGCCGCAGCCTGTATCCACAGCTCATCCGCCAGAGTAATCGCAGCATAATTACGTTCCCAGTAGGACAGACCATCGCCGTCCGTGGTCTGTCTTCTGTGGTCTGTCGCGCCTCGGAACAGACAGACGACAAAACCCGATCGTCTGTCCCACCCCGAACAGACAGACGACAAGACCTGATCGTCTGTCCCGCCTCCGGCCTACTTCGAAACGCCGGCCGGCTTGTTGATCTGGGCTTGATCCGGCGTGGCGTAATATCCGGTTCGCGTGCGCACCGTGGGGTGTCCGGGCGCGTTCACCACAATCTTGATCGACCGGAAAGTGCCGTCGAGCGCGGTGTTCGACGGGCTGTAGGCAATGGTGTACTGGTTGCGAATATCGTGCGCTACTTCCTGCGCGATGCGCTCCACGTCGGCCAGTTCTTTGGGAAAATAGGCCCAGCCGCCCGTGGCTTCCGTAAGCTGGCGCAGTTCCCGTTGTGCGCGCGCGGCGTCGCGCCGGTCCTCGTCGCTGAGCAGGCCCACCGCATAGATCAGCACGCCGCTCTGTTGCGCCACTTTCACCAGCGCTTCGAGGCTGACGATGCTGCTGTTATCCACGCCGTCGGTAACCAGCACCAGCACCTTCTTTTCGCGGTGCGCCTTCTCCTTCAAATGGACGATGGACATGTTCACGGCATCGCGCATGGCGGTGCCCCCGCGAGCGTCGATTCGCGCCAGGGCTTCTTTCAGCTCTTCGATATCGTTCGTGAATTCCTTCTCGTGCGGCAGATCCAGGTACGCGCTGTCGTTGAAATTGACCACGAACTCTTCGTCGTCTTTGTTCGACGCCTCCACCAGGTCGGCCGCCGCGGTTTCGACTTTCTTGCGTTTTTCGCGCATGCTGCCGCTATTGTCGATAACCAGTCCCAGCGAGATCGGCACGTCCTCGCGCTTCATGGTGAATTTCTGCGGCTCTTTGTCCTCGTAAACCGTAAATGCGGATTTCGGCAGGTTGATCACCAGATGGCCGTCCTTATCCACCACGGTCGTGGGGCATACCACCACCCGCGTGACCGAGGTGAATACCGCGCCGCTGTCCTCGGTCTGGCCGGCCTGCGCGGCGGCCTTCGGTCCTGGCGGGCGCGTCACGTTCTGCTGCTCGGCCCAGAGCGCTGCGGCAGCTAGAGAAAAGATCGCAAGAATGAGAGAGAGAATTCGCTTATTGAGGGGGAGCATAGTAGCCTGTTCTCCAGTACGCCCGGAGAGGAGGCAGTCCGCGCGGCTGAATGATCTTCACCTGCACCCGGCGATACTTTCCGTCGCGCTCCTGGTTTTTCGGCGCATAACCCAGAATGTACTGGTTCCGCAGTTCCACTCCGATCTTATTCGCCACGTCCGGCAACTCGTTGATATTATCCACTTCGTACTGCCGGCCGCCGGTCGGCTCCGTAATCTCAGTGAGCAACCCCGGCCCGTTGGCCTCTTCCGGCGTTCTTCCGCGGCTTGAGCCCATCTCGTAAATCCCTATCGCATAGATTTGGACGTCCGCTTCCTTCACCAGGTTCTTCACTTCAGTGGCCGTGTAACGGCTATTGTTATCGCCTCCGTCGGAAATAACCAGCAGCGCCTTGCGCGGATTCTGAGCCTTCTTCATCTCATGCAGGCCCATATAGATGGCATCGAGCAGCGCGGTCTGGCCCTTGGCCTGGGTAAAGGTCAGCCGGTTCTGAATTTCCTCCAGGTTGTGCGTGAAAGGCTGCACCAGTTGGGCGTTGTTGTTGAACTGCACCAGAAAGAATTCGTCCTCGGGGTTGGCGGTCTTGAAAAACTGCGCCACCGCCTGCCGCGATTTATCCATCTTGTTGCTCATGCTGCCGCTGCAATCGAAGATGACGCCCACGGAAATCGGCGCGTCCTCGCTCGAAAACGAAGTGATATTCTGATCCACTTTGTCTTCCGACAGCTTGAAGTTCTCTTTTTCAAGGCCCGTCACGAACCGGTTCAACGGATCGGTGACCGTCACCGGAATCAGCACCAGCGTGGCATTGACGCGGATATCGGCCTTGGGCAGCACCTCCTCTTTGGCCACCGGTTTGGGCCGGGGGGTGATGCTGACCTGCTGCGCGGCAATCCCGCCGAGCATCAGTATTGCGAATAACCCGCTAAACCCAAACAGCTTCCGACTAAACCCAAACACCTTGCAATAGGAGGGCAGCATGGCGGCCAGCCAGCCTTTCTGTCCAAAGTCTAGCACAGCGGTTTTATGGTATGATCGCCTGTGCCGCGTAAAATCTTGGGCGTGATACCCGCCCGGTTCGGCTCCTCACGATTTCCTGGAAAAGTACTTGTCCCGATTTCCTCCAAAAGCATGTTGCAGCACGTCTATGAACGCGCCTCCATGGCGCGTTATTTGACCAGCACGATCATCGCCACCGACGACCAGAGAGTGTTCGACGCAGCACGCGCCTTCGGAGCCCCGGTACGGATGACGCGCCGCGATCACCTTTCCGGCACGGACCGCGTGGCCGAGGTAGCCTCGGCCGAAAACGCCGCCATAATCGTGAACATTCAGGCCGACGAGCCGCTGATCGACCCGGCCGCCATCGACGCCGCCATCCTGCCCGTGGCCCACGATGCCGGCATCGTCATGAGCACGCTCAAGAAGCGCATCGAAGACCCCCGCGAGATCGCCGACCCCAACGTGGTCAAGGTGGTCGCCAACCATGCCGGCGACGCAATTTACTTTTCGCGCAGCCCCATACCCTATTGCCGGGAGCGCGTCACTTCGAACAACACACTCGGCGACCCACAGAGTAGTCCGCGGAACGACCCACAGGGCCGCCCGAAGGCCGAGCGCTCTGAGCGGCTCGGGACCGGGCAGGCCATGGGCCCGCCCCACGGTGGCTCTGCCGCCTGTTTCAAACATATTGGATTGTACGTTTACCAGCGGGATTTTCTATTGAATTATTCGCTTCTGCCCGTCGGCCCCCTGGAACGGGCCGAACGCCTGGAGCAGTTGCGGGCGTTGGAAAACGGTTACGCCATCCGCGTAGTCGAGACGGAGTACGAGTCGTTTGGCGTAGATACGCCGGAGGATCTGGAACGGGTGTCCCGGTTATTTGAAGCGACAGTTATTTGAAGCGACTTTGAAGCGACAGTTTGAAGCGAGAATGGAGGTGCATTGAATTGGCCAAATATATATTCGTCACGGGCGGCGTGGTCTCCTCGTTAGGTAAGGGCATCGCCGCCGCATCCATTGGGTGTCTGCTGGAAAGCCGCGGGGTCAAGGTCACGTGCCAGAAGTTCGACCCGTATCTCAACGTCGATCCCGGCACCATGAGCCCGTTCCAGCACGGCGAGGTTTTCGTCACCGACGACGGCGCGGAAACCGATCTCGACCTGGGCCACTACGAGCGTTTCACCCACGCCCGGCTCACCCAGAGCAATAACCTTACCTCGGGCCGCATCTACGAACAGATCCTCACCCGCGAGCGCCGCGGCGATTATCTGGGCAAGACGGTGCAGGTAATTCCGCACGTCACCAACGAAATTAAGGCCGCCATGAAGCGCGTCGCCGCCGATGTGGACGTGGTTATCGCCGAAATCGGCGGCACCGTCGGCG
>PLDF01000471.1 GCA_003135055.1 Bryobacterales bacterium
CGAATCCCGCTGGGTGAAGCTCGGGCGCAAGGTGGGCCTCGGTCCGGCATTCCCCGCCAGCTAAAATGTGAAATTCGTGGCGCACTGGGCGCCCTCTGGGCACATGCGTGCAGCGTTCACACTCGTGTGAACGCGTTTCCTTGTGATACGCCGCCGCCTGAACTAAACAGGAACACCGGCCATTCTAGCGATGGCCAGCGCGTTGGTCTCTGTTGTAACTCCAGGCTTGAGACAATAATCGAAATCCATTGGGTCGCTTCCATCCTTGGCGCACTTATGTACGTTGGCGCCGCAGAGTCCTTCGGCGTCGGCGATCGCGGTGAGCGACATATCGTGGGTTGACAGTGCTCCGATCGCGCCGCGGTCGAGCAGCGTTCGAACAACGGCTTCGGCGGCCACACGGCGGTCGCGGGAATTGGTTCCGCTGAAGATCTCGTCAATGAGAAACAGTACCGCTTTCCCGCTTCCGGCCAACTGGATGGTTTGGCGCACGCGGTCCACCTCGGCCAGGAATTTCGATCTGCCGTTCAGTAGAGAATCCACCACCGCCATCGAAGCGCAAACCGACAGTTGCGAGAGTTGCATGGCTTGCGCCCGCACCGGGGCGCCCGCAAATGCCAGAACCGCGTTGAGGCCCATCGCGCGCAAGAGCGAGCTCTTGCCAGACATATTCGATCCACTGACAATGTAAAAACGGGTCGTGGCGTTCAGCCGCACGTCGTTGCGGACGCATGTCTCTTCCGGCATCAACGGATGTCCCAGCGCCATCGCTTCGAGGCGCGCGGTCACATTGGCAAACTCGGGGAACGCGCTATCCGGGTTCTCATGGGCATAATTCGCCAAGGCGTTCAGCGCTTCGAATTCCGACCAAGCATGCAACCAGTCTCGAAGCGCAACCCCATGTCGCGTTTTCCAACGCTCGATGGCCATACACAATTGCGTTGTAGCTATCAGCAGCAGAGCGGCTTGATAGAACCAGTCTTTGTTCCGCAGATGGAGAGCGTCAAGCAGGTGTTCCAGCTTACGAACCGGCTTAGAACTGTTTTGGATCCGCATCGTGATCTGGCTCAGCTTCGCCGACTGGAATCGCTGCGTCTCCAATAATTGCAGCCCTTCCCGGAGCACGCGAATTTCAACGGATGTCGAGCGGAGCGATTCCATCATCCGCTTCACCCTGTCTCTGCAGGCGAACCCGGCCACTGAGTGGAATAGAACCAGCGGGAGAATCCACATGGCTGCATGAGTCCATGAAAACAGTCCCGCCATTGCTGCAAGAACGACGCCCAAGACCAGTGCCGAGGTGCTGGCGGCTGCCACTGACAGAGGCCTGCTGAACGGCACGCGTGGCGAGCTCAGCCACTCCGTAAACGTCTCCCACTTGGATTCCGAAAACTCGAACTCGCCGAGCAATGCGACCGCTTCGCGCATCTCAGTGCGATTCCGCAGTTCCCGGACAGCCTCCTGGCGTGCCAGTGTCTCATCGAGTGCAGGAGCTTCAAGCAGATAGTTCGCCAGCCCTCGCCGTCCAATGGCGGTGCGCGCAATACATAGCAGCTCAAAAAGCGAGCCATTGCCGAAGACGCCGAGGTCCCTGGCGTATAAGTGATTGGCGTCGTCAAATTCGTCTCCGGTGAATCCCTCGCCGGCCCAGAGCCCCTTTACGCGCTGGCTGGCCCGCCGATAGTAGCGCTGCAATCGCCGCATTCGCGATCCGGTGAGCCCGAGGCGTCTATAGTGCAGCGCCGAAGCCGCTGCTATTGGAATCGGCAGCGACGGCAACCAAAGCGGGACGCGCCGTTTAAGCGCACAGACACCCAGCGTCAGGAATATCGCGGTGGCAACCAATAGCACGGCCGCGGCCGCCAAGTGCTGCGTGCGGACCTGTGCCAAGCCCACTTGCAATTCCTGTAATCTGCCTTCGTATTGGATAAGTACCTCGTGAGCGGCCACGCCATCATCATACGAAACTTGTGTTTCCGGGCGATCCCAAAAACCAGCTACGTCTCGAAGACCTGCCACACCGGTGTATGGGGCGGGCGGCGAGACGAACCGCTGCGTGCGACCGGAAACACGTGGCGGCTGACTCCGCAAACACGTGCCGCCGCGGTCCTTTCTTGCGCAGCCTGTCTCAGTGACTGTAGGGGGCGAGCCGGCGGTGTCCAGTATGCGGGCTCGGCGCCCATGCGCGACTCCGGCTACTTCCGGATCGATGTGCGGCTGCGCGGTTCTGACGGCGACGGCCGAATCTGTGCGTGACGATCGGTGGCTTGACGGGCGAGCCGGCGGCGATTGCGATACAAGGGCTGCGCCCTGAAACGACAGGCCGGGAGGCCTGTCGCACTCACGGGATATTAGCCGGGTGTTAACCAAATCGTATGTATTCCTCCGCATCCGAGGCTGCTACCTTTAACCCAACGTTCTTTGTATTAATTGGGTCTGGCGCAGCGATCCGCGCCGGGCCCTCCCGGATTTACTGCTAATCTCGAAGAATGTCGTCGCCTGTTGCCTCTCTCCGCACGCGCTTTCGCAGCCAGCGCATCGCTAACTTCACCGAGTCCGTGATCCGCGAGATGACGCGCCTGGCCATCCGCCACGGCGCCACCAATCTCGCGCAGGGCTTCCCGGATTTCCCCGCGCCTGAAGCGCTCAAGCGCGCGGCCGCGGAAGCCATTTATGCCGATATCAACCAGTATTCCATCACTTGGGGCGCGAAGCCGTTCCGCGACGCCATCGCGGGCAAGTATGCGCGCCACTACGCGATGCAGTTCGACCCGGAACGCGAAATCACGGTCTGCTGCGGCGCCACCGAGGGCATGATTGCGGTCATGCTGGCGGTGCTCGATGCGGGCGATGAAATCGTGCTCTTTGAGCCGTTCTACGAAAACTACCGGCCCGATTCGGAACTCTGCGGCGCCCGCACGCGATTCGTTTCCCTGCGTGCTCCGGATTGGAGCTTCGACCGCGACGAGCTGCGCCGCGCCTTTACGCCGCGCACCAAGGCCATCATCCTCAATTCGCCGAATAATCCCACCGGCAAGGTCTTCACGCGCGAAGAATTGGAATTCATCGCGGGGCTATGCCAGGAGTTCGATACGCTGGCCATCACCGATGAGATCTACGAGCACATAGTCTACGATGGCGCCGCGCACATTCCCATCGTTTCGCTGCCCGGCATGCGCGAGCGGTCCATCCTGGTGAATAGCATGAGTAAGACTTATGCAGTCACCGGGTGGCGCGTGGGCTGGGTGCTGGCGCCGCCGGATTTGACCGATTCCATCCGCAAGGTTCACGACTTTATCACCGTCGGCGCCGCATCCCCGCTGCAGCAGGCCGGGGTGATGGCCCTCGGGATGCCGGACCAATACTATGTCGGTCTCGCCGCCGAATACTCCGGGAAGCGCGATCACATTGTAGCCTCGTTGGAAGGCGCCGGCCTCAAGTGTTCTATTCCGCACGGTGCGTATTACGTGATGGCCGATATCTCGCGAACCGGCTTCCATGACGATGTGTCGTTTGTTCGTCACCTGATTGAAAATATTGGCATCGCCGCTGTTCCCGGATCGAGCTTTTTCTTACATCCGGCGGACGGAGCGCGTTTTGTTCGCTTCTGTTTTTGTAAGAAGTATGAGACCCTGGAGACAGCCAGGGAAAAACTTAGCCGCCTTCAAGGCTAAGTGTGTCTAACCAGGCAGGAAGGCGCCCATGCGTCCGGAATTCTTATTGCCCGAGACTACTGTGCGCGATGCGGGAACCGGTCCCGCAATCGATCTCCGCGAGGAGCGGGGTGGAATGCTATTTCTCACCCTTGGCATAAACCGCATCGTTGAAAGGGAAAGCATCGACTTCGGCATCTGGGGTTCGGCCGATGGGGCCGATTGGGGAAGAGGGCCCTTGCTGTCATACCCTCAGAAATCCTACTGCGGCACTTACCAGATGCAACTCGATCTCAGGCGGCGGCCGGACGTAAAGTACCTCCGCGCGCGTTGGGACGTAAACCGTTGGAGCGGGGTCTCCGGCCAGCCGCTCTTCACGGTGTACCTGCTGCTTGAAACCACCGACCGCCAACTTGCCGCCGCCAGCGCTTAGAAACCAACTCGTGGCGCACGCACTCCTGCGTGCAGCGTTCACACTCGTGTGAACGCGCTTCGGCCGCTCCCGCGCCGTTCGAAAATGGCAATGCAATTTCTCGACGGGTTCCTTTGCAAAGCGCATCGACCCGAGGTGCAATACAGGCATCGACCCGAAAGCGCGTAGAATAGGAGAGCAGTCTCCTATTCACTTATGATCTCTCGCGAAGAAGCTCTCGACCTGTTCCGTTCGGACGACCTCATCGGCATTGGCATGGAGGCAGACGCCATGCGCCGTAAGTGGCACCCCGAGGGCATCGTCTCTTACATCATCGACCGCAACATCAACTACACCAATTTCTGCACCGAATACTGCAGCTTCTGCGCGTTCTACCGTCCGCTGGGGCACGCCGAAGGCTACATTCTGCCCAAGGAAACCATCTACGCCAAGATTCAGGAGACGCTGGACCTGGGCGGTACGGGGCTGTTGATGCAAGGCGGTCTGCATCCGGACCTCAAGATCGAATGGTATGAGGACCTGTTCCGCGGCATCAAGGAGCGGTTCCGGATCCATCTGCATTGCCTTTCCGCGCCCGAAGTGACGAATATCGCCGAAGTGAGCGGGCTCAGCCTGCGCGATACCATCCGGCGATTGAGAGATTCCGGGCTCGATTCCATCCCCGGCGGCGGCGCGGAGGTGTTGGACGATGCCGTGCGTCACCGCATCAGCCGCTTGAAATGCTCCGTCCAGGAATGGGTGGATGTGCACCGCACCGCGCACCAGCTTGGCATGCGGACCACGGCCACGATGATGTTCGGCTGCGGCGAGACTATCGAGCAGCGCATGAACCATTTGGAGCTGGTGCGGAACCTTCAGGAAGAGACGGGCGGGTTTACGGCGTTCATCCCATGGACGTTTCAGCGGGAGAATACGTCGCTGGGGCGGTTTATCAAGGAAGAGGCCACCGCGGTGGAATACCTGCAAACGTTGGCGATTTCGCGCATTTACCTGGACAACTTCGAGAATGTGCAATCGTCTTGGGTGACGCAGGGGCTGAAGACGTGCCAGTTGGGGCTGCGGTTTGGCGGCAACGACGTGGGCAGTATCATGATCGAGGAGAATGTGGTGTCGGCAGCCGGGGCGCATCATCGCGCCAGCGAAGAGGAGCTGCGGCGGATCATTCGCGACGCCGGATTTGTGCCGAAGCAGCGGGATACGTTGTACCGGACGTACTTCCTGAATTAGTGCGGCAGCAAAGTTGCGACTGGCGCCTTTCTGCGTGACGCGAATGTTCCCTCGGAACTTACCAGTCCGTGCATGCGCCCCACCGGACCGAGCGTAACGGTTACCCGCGGCAGACCGGAGGGGCCGGGCTGCGGGTATAGCTCCTTCACCCTTCCGCTAATCGTCGCTTCTTGCCACATAATAGACACTGCGCGGGCCCGTCGTTAGCCAACCACGTCTGTCCGCCGTCATAGGACACAATTGGTTTGCCCGTCGTTCTTGTGGCTGTGCGAACTGTTTGCGCCTGTGGGCCGTAGGGGCAATTCTTGTCTCCGATTGGCGCTGGGTGTTTGACCGGGATGCTTAACGTGGTTGCGAGCGCTATGCTGGAGTACGTAGCCGTCTCGCCCGGATCGAGGTTGGCGAGGCGCTAACGGTGTGGGAGGAGTCGATATGCTCCGGAAGGGCGCGGCAAAGAAGGTCACGATTTTCGTCAATGAGGACACGCAATACCACTTTGGTTCCTTATTCGACGCCATTCTGGAGTTCTTGCTTCACAAAGGAGTTTCCGGCGCAACCGCGACGCGCGCGATCGCCGGTTTCGGCGCCCACCATGTGATGCACACAACCAGGATCGAGGTACTCACCGAGCACCTGCCGATTCGCATCGAGTTCATCGAATCCGCTCAGAAAGTCGATGAGATCATGCCCACCCTCTACGATATGGTTACCGATGGCGTTATCGAGGTCCAGGATACGAATGTTGTCAAGGCGGCCAATAAGGAACGCCCATCGCCGCCGAAGGGGCCGCATGTGGAAATGAGAGGCACAGCCCGGTTGATGCGTATCTATATGGGCGAGTCGGACAAGTGGCAAGGTGAGCCCCTCTATGAAGCCATCCTCAAGCGTTTGCGCCTGATGGAAGTTGCCGGGGCAACGGTGTACCGGGGCATTCTGGGATACGGAGCGAAGGGTCACACCCACAAGAGCAAGTGGTTCTCGCGCGATTTGCCTATCATGATTTCGGTGGTGGATTCGGAGGAGAAGCTGGCCGCGGCGATCGACGAGATCGAGTCGATGATGCAGGACGGAATCATCGTGCTTTCCGATGTGGATGTGATTCGCCTCGTTCACAGCCGCACGGCGCCGGAGTCTTCACATGCGAACGGTTAAGAAAGCCAAGCTGCTTCGCCTGCACTTTTGCGAGAACGACGAATACGACGGGAAACCCCTCTACGAAGCGATCGTGAATCGCTGCAGGGAGTTGAAGATTGCCGGCGCCACTGTATTTCGCGGCCTGGAAGGGTACGGCGAGACGGCGGAAATCCACCGCCATCGCCTCATCGGGAAAGATCAGCCCATTGTCGTCACGATTGTGGACACGCCGGAAAATCTGGGCCGGCTGATTCCCGAGGTGGAAGAGATGATGGACACCGGCATGATCGCCACCTCGGATGTGGAATATGTGCGCATCGAGAAGCCGCCAGCGGCCTGAGCTTAGGCCCCGTGACGCCGCGGCTTGCCAGTGGAATCCGTTGGCGGCCACTCGCAAATTAGCGGCGTCCGGCGGGATGGCGCCGTTGTCCCTTTGGCGCTTGGCAGAAATGA
>PLDF01000072.1 GCA_003135055.1 Bryobacterales bacterium
GCGGACTACGGCAACTCACTGAACGATCAGCGCGAGGTATTCAGTTCATCGATCCTGTACAAACTACCCTTCGGGCAGGGCCAGCATATCTTTGGCAACGCCAGCTATCCGGTCAACCTGATCATTGGCGGCTGGCAGCTGAACGTCATCGGCCGCATTGCGACCGGATCGCCGATCGATCTTTCGGTGGGCGGGACTTCCACTTCCGATCGTCCGGACGAGGTGGGGGCGATCACTTATCCGAAGAGCATCAGCGGCACTTGGTTTGACACGGCGTCGTTTGCTGCGCCTCCGACGGTGATTGCCAACGGGCAGACAGTATTCACGCATCTGGGCACTCTGCCTCGCGATCAGGTGTTTGGACCGGGACAGCGGGCGGCGGATCTGTCACTGCAAAAGAACATTCAGTTCACGGAACGGTATGTTCTCGAGCTGCACGGCGATGCCTTTAACGTAACGAACACACCGCAATTCACTAATCCGGACGGAAACCTGACGGATGCGAACTACGGCAAAGTGACCGGCACGCAACTGGATTCGCAGCGTGAGATCCAGCTGGCAGCTCGCTTCACTTTCTGACGTCCGCAGCGCTCATGCGCCACGGTGTGGCCTCCCGCCGTGGCGCAGATTTTCGGCGCATTCCCGAGACGGATAGTCTGAAGATTGAAAGGTGATGACATGAAGGGCTCCGGGAGGCTGCTTGCTCTTGTTGCGCTGTGGTTTGCTTGCAGCGGAACCGCATTTGCTGCAGCCACGCCATTACTTGACAACGCACTGCCATCCTGCGACGCGACGCAGGCGATGGGCGCAACGTGCGTCGACAAAGTTGATCCGCCGAACTGGTGGATTGGTTTGCCCTCCCCCATGCTGCTTGTGCACGGAGCACGTCTCAAAGGCGCGAGGTTTTCGGTTTCGGGTACAGGTGCATCGATCACCCAATCCGAGATCATGGCCAACGGGCATTACGCATTTCTTTGGCTCTCGACAAAAGCGACGACTCCACAGTCGATCGTCATTCGCGCGAGTACCGCGGCCGGATCTGCTTCAGTACGGTTCCGCGTGGATCGCCGCACACCGGCTCCGCACGCTGGGTTCTCTTCGGCGGACACGATGTACCTCATCATGACGGACCGCTTCGCCGACGGCGATGTGTCCAATGACCCGCAGCCCTCGGAGCGGGCCTTGGCGCGGGGATGGCATGGCGGCGATTTCCGAGGCATCGAGCAGCACCTGGATTATCTGCAGCAGCTCGGAGTGACCACGCTGTGGACAACGCCGGTCTACGACAACGACGGCGGGACACAGGCGTATCACGGCTACAGCGCCACGGACCTGTACAAGACCGATCCGCACTTCGGGTCGATGGCCGATCTGCGGCAGTTGTCTGACGCGTTGCATCGGCGCGGCATGAAGCTGGGTCTCGATACGGTGCCCAATCACGTCGGCGCCATGCATCCGTGGGCGGCCGATCCGCCGATGGCAGACTGGTTCCACGGAACGCGCGCCGACCATCGTGTCGCCAGCGACAGATTTCCGTCGGTCCTCGACCCCCACGCGACTCCCGAACAACGCCGGGATGTCACGGAAGGCTGGTTCGCCAACGTGTTGCCCGATCTCAACCAGGAGAATCCCCTCGTCCGGCAATACCTGATTCAGAATGTGATCTGGTGGGTGGAAAACACCGGCGCCGACGGGCTTCGTTACGACACCTTCCCCTACGTCGGACGCTCCTTCTGGCAGGCTCTCGATCAGGAACTGCATGAGCTTTACCCGCGACTGACCACCGTAGGCGAAGTATTCAACGGCAGTCCCGTCGTCACGTCGTATTTCGCCGGAGGAGTGGTCCGGGAAGGCATCGATACCGGGCTGTCGACGCCCTTCGACTTTCCGGCGTATTTCGCGCTGCGCGACGCGCTTTCCCATCATGATGAGTCTGCGGCCGGGCGGGCGGACCACGACGGCATGGCGACGCTCGAGGACGTGCTGCGCCAGGACTGGCTCTATCCACACCCTGAGCGGCTCGTGACCTTCATCGGCAACCACGACACCGGACGCTTTCTCTCGCAGCCGGGCGCGAGCGTGGCCGATCTCAAACTCGCCTTCGCTCTGCTGGCCACCCTGCGCGGCGTGCCGCAGATCTACTCCGGTGACGAAGTCGCGATGCGCGGCGGCGGCGATCCTGACAACCGCCACGATTTCCCCGGCGGTTTTCCCGGCGACACGCAGAATGCGTTCGCGGTTTCGGGAAGAACGGCGGAGCAGGCCGAAGTCCACGACTGGGTCGCATCGTTCTTCCAGTTCCGGGATCATCACCCTGCGATGGCGAATGGCGAGCAGCAGGATGTATTTGTGGACCCGACGGCCCTCGTCCTCGTGCGCACAGCGAATTTGCAGAAGGGATGCGGCGCCGGGAACGGCGAACACTACCTGGTGGCCCTCAACTCCTCCGATCAGCCCCGCGAACTGAAACTCCAGCTCAGCCACACCGCCCTCGATGGCTGCAGCGATTTCACCGGAAAGATTGGACCATCGGCCGTCCTTCACGCGACCGGGTCGGAACTTACCGTATCGCTGGGGCCGAAACAGGCGGAAATTCTGGAAGCCCGCTAGCCAGGTTACCCGAGAGTTGGTATCGTGGCATAACATCGTCCCCATCATAGAAGTAACTCAACCACCCCACCCACCTGAGCCTTATCGCCCATGCGAAGGGTCCGGCGAGCGGCTCACATTCATGTCAATATACGTTGGTGGGGAATGCGGTAACCCAGGCGCATAACATT
>PLDF01000108.1 GCA_003135055.1 Bryobacterales bacterium
GGACATGGAAACAATTGCCTCGTCCACAAGCGTTGCGAAGCTGGCTGCTCTTTTGCCGAATTGACGGCCCAGCGGAATCAGCTCGGCAGCGGGATCGCGCGCGGATCCGGAGCCGCCGCTGAGATACGGTCCGCCAGCTCACCCATCGTTGCGAAACTGCCCGATGCGAGAATCGCCTTCAGCTTGGCAGCTGTGCCGCGAAGGTTCACGTAAGACCGGAACCGGCGCTGCGGCGGCATACGCAGGCGCGGATGATCTGGATCGATCTCTCGCGGATGAATGTACCAGATCACGCTCCGTCCGTCCTTGCGCACCTGCTCCGCCATCCTCATGACCAGCCGGAGGGGAAACAGACGAAGATAGCCGCCGCCAAAAAACATTGCGGCCCCAGTGGCGTGCCTGCGACGCTGATCGGAAACTCAACCAGCGGCCCGGCCGCAGAGCGGACGACCCACGGATGCCGCGATACGTCTGGCATGCCACCGTGCCCGTGCGGAGCAGGGAAGACCGAGCTGTCAAAGGTGTATCCGGCCGCAACGATTTCGTCGAAAGCCCAGGGTGTCTCCCTGGTAATGGAAAATCCCGGCGCGCGGTAGCCGCGCACGGGTCGGCCAGTGGCATCTTCCAGGGTGGCCTTTGCCCGACAAATGTCGTCGCGAAATTGAGCTGGCGAGAGTCCGTGGACGACCTGGTGAGCGTAGCCGTGACTCGCCACTTCGTGCCCTCGATCCGCCGCTTCCCTCATCAGCCGAGGAAAGCGCTGCGCCACCCAGCCCAGGGTGAACAGAGTTGCTTTTACGTTGCAGGTGTCCAGCAACTCCAGAAGCGCGCGAAGGTTTCCTTCCACCCGGCTCGGCAGAGCATCCCACGCAGGGAGGTCCGGCGTCTCCTTCGTCTCCAGGATGTGGAACCAATCCTCAACGTCGATGGTAAAGACATCCGGCATCGTCGGTGCTGCTGCTTGACCCAGTTTCCCAGGCGCCATCGGAGCTTCCACATGACAGCACAGGGGATTGACGTTACTTTATCAGAGGACACAATCACAGCTTGAGAACACAACGCAAGGCCCCGTTACTTTCGCGCCCAGTTCATCTGGCTCCAGACCCATCCTCTATCCGGCGCGTGGTAAGCATCGCAGTATAGAAAACAAGGGGAACCACAATTGAAGAAAATTGCAATCCTCGGCACGCGCGGCATCCCGGCCCGTTACGGCGGCTTTGAGACGTTTGCTGAACACCTGGCAACGCGGCTCGCCGACCGCGGTGTGGATGTTACAGTCTTTTGTCCTTCCGCCTCCCCGAAGAGCAACGAGACGTATAAGGGCGTTACTCTCAGGTTCGTCCAGTTCCCCAATTCAGGCACGTACTCCGAGATGATCTGGGATGGGCGGTGCTACTGCGTGGCTCGGCGCGGCTACGATGTCGTGTACATGCTTGGCCTTGCCGGTGCATATGCTGCATGGGTTCCGCGTCTCCTCGGCACCGAAGTATGGGTCAACACCGACGGCGTCGAGTGGAAGCGCACCAAGTTCAACTGGCCCCAGCGGGCCTACCTCGCCCTGGCAGAGGCCCTCAGCGCGCTCTTCGCGACACGAATTATCGCGGACGCCGCCGCGATCGCGACCTATCTACGCCGGCGGTATCCCGGACTGAGGCGGATCTCCACCATAGCGTATGGTGCGGATCTGCCTGCCGCCAGGCCGGATCGGAGTCTTATCGATAAATGGGATCTGCAGGAAGACCACTATTACATTGTTGTCTGCCGGCTCGAGCCTGAAAATCACCTCCGGGAAATCATTGAGGGTTTCGAGCAGTCCAGCTCTTCTCCGCCGCTCATCATCCTTGGAAGCATCGAGAACCCCAACCCTTATGTGCGGAAACTGCTTGACCATAGCAGCGCTCGGGTCCGATTCATAGGAACGGTTTATGACAAGGATGTGCTGGCTGCGCTGCGGTTTTACTCCCGAGCCTATCTGCATGGTCACAGCGTGGGAGGGACCAACCCTTCCCTGCTCGAGGCGATGGCCTGTTCGAACCTGATCATCGCGCACGATAATCCTTTCAACCGGGAAGTCCTTCAGGATTCCGGACTATTCTTCACGACCCGTGCGGATCTCGCAGCCGCCGTCAACGCAATTGACAATGATCGGGTTGACGTCCGAAAACTCCGAGACCAGGCAACCGAAAGAATTCGCGCCAACTACCAGTGGAGCCAGATCGCCGATAGCTATCTGAACCTGCTGAAGAGCGAGTAAATGGACCGCTCGCGGTGATCCCCCTCGGAGGCTTTTGCGCTAGTTATTATAGGCTGCTATCACGCATTGAGTACCGCCCATATAGCCAAGATATTGCGACCAATACAGCCAGATCTCAGCGCGCGCAAACCCTGCTTCTCGTAAGTGGCTGAGAACATCCCAGCCAAAATAGCGAAAGCAAAGCGTTCCCTGTGACGGATCCTTCAAGTTACCGCCATGGTATTCGGGCTCCAGGAGATACTTAATAGTTCCATCAGGCT
>PLDF01000477.1:0-2889 GCA_003135055.1 Bryobacterales bacterium
GCAGGCCGTCTCTGTTCGGAAACCACTGCGCCGGGTGCGCTGTGTATTCCAGCAAATAGGGCATCAACCCGACGCTCCCGCCCGACACGCCGCTAGCCAGCAGTAGATGATCGTGAAACGTGTAGCCCTTCGACCTGAGTTGCCGGTCGTAAGCGAACCGCTTCTCCATGTGGGCCATCAGCTGTGCCGTCCACTCCGCCGCCCGTATTCCGCCCCCCGAAGCCGTCACGATGATGTAAGGCTCCTCCGCATTCTGCACGCGCTTCTCCATCAGATCGCCCGGTGTCGGCAGCGGCAGCACCAGTTGCGGCCTCGTCGCGACCGTGTAGTAGTGTTCCAGGTCCAGATGCTCAGCCCCCCACGGGAAATGGATCCAGTCGCAAAACTCGGCCGCGTACGGTGCAATCCACTTCGGCAAAAAGACGAACATCAGAACCGCCGTGATCACTGGAATCCGGAAGCGGTCGAAGAAAAACGCCGCGCCCGCAAACAGCCATACGAAGAAATTCGCCAGCACCAGCAGCGAAGCCAGCGTCGGAAACGCCATCTCGAACCGCACTGTGCCGTGCACCAGATCCCAGATCACGATCGCCAAATAACCCGCCAGCACCGCGACCGGCGACCACTGAAACCACAGCTTCACCCCGGCAGCCCACTTACTGTCACTTCCATCCTCGGCCAGCGCTCCGGCGTTCCAAATGCTGTATTCGAATACCAACGTTACCAGGAATGCCACCGCTATCCACCATTTGTCCGTGAACCGCAGCAGCGCCGGCGCCGTTACCGGATACAGAAGCAGATAAACAACGAAAATCCCCACCAGCGCAATCGTCGACAGAAAATGCAGCTCCCACAGCGGCCCATCCGGCGAATCCGCATAGCCTTCGTAGGCGGTCACCGACAACAGTTTCTCCGTCAGCACCTCGATCCAGTGCGTCAGACGCGGTGGCGGAACCGCACGCCGCGTTTCCCCAAACCACCTTTCCGGAAAGATCAGCGCCGCCGCCTCTCGATTCGCGGGCCCCGATCGGTAGGTCCAGTAGTAGAAGAGCGACACCACGTACCAGAACGCCAGCGCCGCCATAATCCCTAACAGGTCGAGGAAGCAGATATTCCACCAGTGCGTTCCCAACGGCCACACCGTNNCCACACATGGTAGGATTCGCCTTCCGACAGAGCCGTGTGTCCCAGGTAAATCAGCGTCACGATCGTCGGCACATGCGCCACCACCAGCGTCCACCCCAGCCCCCTCGATCCGTGATCCGTCAGCGCGTCATAGGCCCATCGCGGGCACGCGGACTCGAACCGCCTTTCCCCATTCCTCGCTGTGTTGCGCGCCGTGATCAGCACCACCATCCCCATCGCAACGATGAAAAACGTTGCGTTGAAGACCTGCCAGCTGCTGTCCAGCGTCATGATGGCGCGTGTCAGATTGCTCGTCACATGCCACAGGTCCAACCCGCACAGCAGCGGCAGAAGACACCACGCCGCGACGCTGAATCGAAGGAAGTAAAGGTACTGCAGCCAGCTGGTTGGTTTCGGCGGGGGAACCGGCGCTTGCTCTGCCGGCTTCCCCGAAGCAGGCGTCGGCTCCGGGAGACTGGTCATGATCGACCTCTGGGGCGTGGATTCAGCCGCCGCACCGCTTCGCAGCCGGCGTTGCTGCCGAACCCAAACGGTGGATCATTTACGGATGCGCTCCATCATGCGCCGTTTTTGCGGATTGTCAAGAACTCCGCCGCCGGCAGAACCCGCGCTCAGGCCGGAAGTTTCTTCAGCGGCTCCCAGTAGTGCGCGTACCAGCCCGAACTCAGGTGGTCATAATCGCCGACGGGGAAACCCGTGTGGTCGAGCACCACCAGCGTACCGCTGCCGCTGGGCTTGAATGCGAACTTCACGACCGAATACACGCCGGGATCCCAATGCGTGGGCCGCCACGCCTGCACGATGCGCTGGCCGGAGACAATTTCGATGTTGCGGCCGACGATCAGCCCTCCAAACAGCGAAAACGCTCCGCCCTCGCGTGGGTCGATAGTCGCGGCCAGCCCGCTAAACGCGGCAAACTGCTTCGCATCGAGAAGCGCGCTCTCAATGCGCGATGCGGATGCGGCCAGTTCAACCTCCTGATGCAGCGCGGTGCGCGTGTCGCCTGAGTTGGTCGGCTGGGGTTGCTGTTCGCCGTGAAGAGCCGAGGGGAAGGCGAGGCCGCCAACCGCGACCGCGAAACTTCCGGCAAACTGCCGGCGCGTAGGGCCTTGAGCGTTGCTGTGCATCGAGTTCTCCGGAAGTCGAACGGGCCTGGACAATGAGTCCCTTACTGGATCGGCAATTGCGCGTCGGAGTCAGGGCGGTCGTCGCTGGGCCTGCCTGCAAATTCGCGCTCCAGCCGGTCGTTCACGCCAGCCTGCGCGAACTCCGCCGCCACCCGAATTCCGTTCATGACGGCGCGGTCATTCGACGATCCATGCCCGATGATGCACACGCCGCGCACGCCCAGCAGTGGCGCGCCGCCATACTCCGACGGATCCAGCCTTCTCCGGAACGCGTTGAACGCCTTCCGCGACAACAGTGCACCCACCTGCGCCGTTACCGTCTGCGTCAGCGAAGCCTTCAGCATCTCGCGCACCAGCCGGCTCAGGCCCTCTGAGGTCTTGAGAGCGACGTTGCCCACGAATCCATCGCAGACAATAACGTCGCAGTTGCCGTTATAAATATCGCGGCCCTCGACGTTCCCAACGAAATTCACGGGCAGCTTGCGGACCAGCAGCGTCGCTTCCCGGGTGAGGTCGTTGCCCTTGCCTTCTTCCTCACCCACCGACAGGATTCCCACCCGCGGGCGCGGAATGCGCAACACGCTGCGCGCGTAGAGCTCGCCCATCACCGCGAACT
>PLDF01000477.1:2896-4107 GCA_003135055.1 Bryobacterales bacterium
TGGAGCTGTTGCGCTTGGTGCGCACCGCCTGCGCCGCCTTCTCGTCCATTCCGATGAATTCCTCGGCGTGCACGATGGCGATGGGCAAGCGCGCGAAGCCGAGAGCTGCGGCAAGGCGTGGGCGCAGAAACGACTCCGGCCCAACCAGATGCACGCGAACGGGCAGATTCCGACAGGCAAGGATCGCTCCGCGTATCTCAGGCTCCGGAGCTTTGTCCGAGCCCATGGCGTCGAGAGCGATGTCTGTGAGCATCAAGCGCTGGCGCTACTTGGCTTCCTTTACTTCCAGAACTTCGCGCCCCTTATAAGTACCGCACTTGGGGCAGACGTGATGCGGGAGCTTCCGCTCGTGGCAATTCGGGCACTCGGAAAGCCCGGTGGCGGTCAGAAAGTCGTGCGCGCGGCGCTTGGAAGTGCGGGCCTTCGAGTGGCGCCGCTTTGGGTTCGGCATTGCAGATTCCTTTCGCTCCCGGCAGAAATTTCCGGGCAAAAACTTCAGTGATTCGTCTCTTTCGTTTCCGGACGGATCCGGCTGCGCAGATCTGATAGCGCCGACCACCGCGCGTCGACCGGTGCGGTCTCGCAGGTGCAGGGTTCGGTGTTCAGATTACCTCCGCAGCGCGGGCAAAGTCCCTTGCAGTCTTCCTTGCAGAGGGTGCGGCTGGGCAGGGAGAGAAGCACCTGTTCGCGCACGACATCCTCAAGGGAAAGACCGCTCACTTCATAATAGCCGATTTCGGTCTCGTCGAGGGTAATGGAACGCTCGCCGGGGTCGGCGTCGGCGGCCTGCGGGCGGAAGATGAGGTCTAAGCTGCCGGCGAGCGGCGCACGCACCGGCTCCACGCAGCGGGCGCAGAGGAGTTCGAAGTCGCCGTGATAGGCGGCGCGCAGGCGGATGTCCTCCACCTGCTCGCGGTGGCCGCGGTGCTCGACGATCAGGTCGGCGCGCCCGGTGACGGGCAGCGCGCCAATCTGGGTGATGTCGGGGGCGTATTCGAGCGCGCCGGCAGGGATTGACTCGTCAAATAGGAGAGGCTCATTTTCAAGTTGGAGGGGAGTGATTCGCATCGGACTATCTCCATTATAATCGCGGCCCGGCCACGCGCCGGCGCGGGTATTCACTGCGCAAACAACCGGATGGCGGCGATGCCGGCGGCTCCGGCGGCGAGCGTGGCTGGGGTGTTCTCCGCGGTGATGCCGCCGAGAGCGAG
>PLDF01000352.1 GCA_003135055.1 Bryobacterales bacterium
CGGAGCTTTCACACTCACCGGGGATCGCTCCCTGATTGTGGTGGGAAGCATCGACAGCGATGGCACCATTTGCACAGTGAATCCGGCGACAGGGCAGCAGACATCCGTGGTCGGCAGTCAGGGGTTTCTGTACCACGTGACCCCGACGCCAGATGGGAAATCTTTTCTGGTGCCAGACTTTGGCTCGATTGACGTCTACAACGCTCAGACTCTAGCGAAAACGGCGACCTTTTCTGTGGCGGGCAGCACCTCTTCGGACGCATCGATGATCGTCAGCCCGGATTCGCAGACGTTATACATGGGAGACGGGCAAGGCAGGGTCTATGCCTATAACATCGCGAGCGGGAAGCAGACGGGATGGATGCCGAACCTGACGGTCGAGCCGACTTCGGGGGGATTTAATGTCGGCCCCTCGAGCAATGCCAACCTCCAGGCTTTCGACGGCACGGGGCTGCTGGCGGGTCCGATGGAAGAAGGGGTGGGCTTTCTCGACACGACCGAGTTGCAGACCGGTATGGTGGGCAGCGAACTCCTGAATGACTACCTGGTTCCGGCCACGGGACCGGTGGCAGGGGGAACCGCGATCGAATTTGAGGATGTGGCGCCGTCGGCAAAGATGACCGCGGCGTATTTGGGAGCAAATCCGGCTTCGTCCCTTTCGCAGGGGAGCGGGGAGTTCGACGCGACGACGCCGGCCGGATCCGCGGGGCCAGCGGATCTTTATGCAGTGATGGCGGACGGCGGAATGCTGATTGTCCCGGAAGCATTCAGCTATGGGCCGACGATTCTGGAAGTGACGCCGAACGCAGCAACGGCTGAAGGAGGCGGAACCGGGATTGTTTACGGATATGGGTTCGGCTCGACGATGGATAACAGCCCGATCCCGACGGACCTGCAGATCACGGTGGGAGGCAAAGCGGTGACCGTCACGGGATACGCTCCCAATGCGTATGGCCTGGAAAGTCCTCCGTTTAATCTGCAGGCCGCTGCGTACACGATTCCCCCGGGCGCGGCGGGCACAGCGTCCGACGTGACGGTTACCACCCCATCGGGGACGGCCACTGCTTCGGGCGCCTTGCAGTACCTGCCTGCGGTGCAGCAGTTCCCGCTCGCGGGTGCAGTATTAGCGAAAGGCATTTACGATTCGACGCGGGATTTGTACTACTTCACGGATGCTTCGCAAATTCGTGTGTTTTCGCGGAGCCAGGGACAATGGATCAGCCCCATACCGGTTCCCGCGGCTCCGACGGGAACGACGCATCGCCTGTTGGGCATCGCGCTCTCGCCCGATGGAACGAAGCTGGCCGTCTCGGATATTGGCGCCGACGTCATCTATGTTATGAATCCTGGCTCGGAGGGTACGGCGCAGACTTTTCCCGTCCCCACGTATACTTCTGGATTCCCAATTACGCTTCAGGGCGTGACGACCTATCCCGCAGGGCTGGCGATCAGCAACGGCGGCGCGATTTACTACGCGGCCTTCATCGTGGGCGGGGATGGGTTCGACGGCTTCTTCAAGCTGGATACGAACTCCGGAGCGATCACGGACTATCGCATCGATTCCTTCGGAGGCGATTTGTACCGGGTAGCCCTCACGTCGGACGGCTCCAGAGCATTTTTTAATAATGACGGGGAAGTGTTCAGCGTCGATACGGCAACGGACACGGTTACTCAGGCCGCTGACGATCCGGGATGCTGCTATGGAGATTACGATCTGGCGCTGTCCGCTGGGCAAACGACTGTGGAAGCAACAAGCTATCTCTATGATCCAGCCCTGAACGGAGAATCGTCTCTGGTGCTGAACGATCGCGATGCGCTCAATGTCGAGTACGTTTACGGAAACAAGCTGAGTCCCGACGGCACGCTGCTTTTTGAGCCGAGCACGAATGGCATCGACGTGTTCGACGGCAGGCTGGGAACGCTGCGTACAAGAATCTCTCTGTCGGTCGCGCTCTCTGAGAACTTCGATGCACTGGTGAGTGATGGAACGGACAACGACCTGATTGCGATTACCGGGCAGAGCGGGAACAGCATTGCCGTCGTCGATCTGCGTTCTCTCCCGGAGCCCGCGCCTCTGCCTTATCTGCGATCGCAAATCGGTTCAAGGGATGCCTTGTTGCCGGGACATGACGCGGCGGACTGGCGACAGCGGCCTGGCTCAGAGTCCATGATTGGGACGGGGCAGCGCATCCCCATCACGGTGGTGAAGCACGCCGCACATGGCATTCTGCCTGGTGAACGAGGGCCGGCGGGACGCGCAAAAGCAAATTAATGTTGGACGCCTGACGGCGGCGGTTTTGCTGATGCCTGCGAACTTCGGGAGCGATCCCGCGTGCGGCGGGCTTCGCTCGGTTCCAGTTCTCGTCAGGCTGCGCCGCGCTGGTCGAGGAACAGGAAGACTCGTTCGGCGAGCGTTTTTTCGTCTTCCGAATACTCCGCACTGTGGACCGACCGCGCGCTGTTCTCGGTAGGGCCAACGATCATGAACTGTTTGGCGGAGATGGGGGTGCGGGTGCCGTCCGGCTCGCGCCGGCGCACAACGATGGTGATCGAAGTCATGAACCAGCTCCAAAGCAGAAGTTGAAACAAAAAGCCAATCAATCCAAACGGGGCCCGTTGCGAACATCTTCTTCTTGCCGCCTCGCCTTACGTGACGAAATCGCCGAGGCGAGCGGTGAGAGATGATCCTGGCATTTTCGCAGTACAAGCGCAAGGAACCATTACCATTTTCTTCGGGTGTGGGTACTGGGGTGGCGGTGTCTTCGGGGTCAACAATTGGGGGCGTTTGCGGGGCTTTGTGTTGTCAGTACAAGAGATCAGGGCTGAGGAGAGTCGGAGGCGTGGAAGGAGACGACACGCCACTGCTGTCCCTGACGGATGTAGACCTTGGTGAATTGCCAGTCGTCGGAGAGCTCTTTGCCGTT
>PLDF01000347.1 GCA_003135055.1 Bryobacterales bacterium
CTTACCCGCTTCAGAAAAGGGGCGCGGCCTTGCGCCGGCGCCCCGGCCCATCTCAGCCTCCGAGTAGGCGCTCGGGTCGCATCCCTGCGTTGCCCTATCCTCCCCCCCGGCTCACATTCCATATCGGACGAAACTCACGACATATGAATACTCTATGAACGCTGCACACAGTGTTACCGATCACAACGGTCAGTTCTGCCACCACTCATCCCGGCGCCACACACCACTCGTGTGAACGCGCTTCGGCTCTCGCCCGAGATTGACGCCCGAAAACCACCGCTCAGAATCACGAGTTACGGTGAGTGTCCGGAGAGGCAGGCGCCAATAAACCGCAGTTCGCCGTAGTGACCGGGACTGACGCGGCGTTAGCCGCACGATCGCCGCGGCGGAATGGCGCCAAATCCCTCGCGCACTTGACGCTAAACTCACCGCGTCTTCCAGCGCGTGGCGAGATCGTCCACCGACGGTTTAGGCTTAGGCGGCGGCGCTTGCTGCGATTTCATCGAGAGCGCGATGCGCTTCGTCTTGGTGTCGGCGCCGATCACCTGTACCTTGACGACCTGGCCGACTTTCACCACCTCATTCGCGTCCCGAATGTAGCGATTCGATAATTCGCTGATATGCACCAGGCCGTCCTGATGGACGCCGATGTCGACGAAGGCTCCGAACTTCGTGACGTTCGTGACCACGCCTTCGAGCTTCATGCCGGGTTTGAGGTCGGCGATTGCCTTCACGTCGTCCTTGAAACTGGGAGCAACAAATTTGTCGCGCGGATCGCGGCCGGGTTTCTTCAGCTCTTCCAGAATGTCGTTGAATGTGAACGCGCCCGCGGTTTTGCCAACTTTGCTCAGTAGTTCCGGTGCTTGGATCAACTGCTCCACCGGGACATTGAGCCCGGCTGCGATCTGTTCGACGACGGCGTAGGATTCCGGATGGACGCCGGTGACGTCAAGAACATTTTCGCCACCGCGGATTCTCAGGAATCCCGCCGCTTGCTCGAACGTCTTGGGGCCGACGCCGGGGACGGCGGTAAGCTGCACGCGGGAACGGAATTTGCCGTTTTCATTACGGAACTGGACGATTTTCTGCGCGGTGCGTTCGGTGACGCCGGCGACGTAGCGGAGCAGAGCCCAGCTTGCGGTATTGAGATCGACGCCGACCCGGTTGACGCAGCTTTCCACGACCGCTTCGAGCGATTTGTGCAACTGGCGCTGGTCCACGTCGTGTTGATACTGGCCGACGCCGATCGATTTTGGATCGAGCTTTACCAGCTCCGCCAGAGGGTCCTGCAAACGGCGGGCGATGGAGATGGCTCCGCGCACGGTAAGGTCGAGGTCCGGAAATTCCTGGCGGGCGATGTCCGACGCGGAGTAGATGGATGCGCCGGATTCGTTGACGGTGACGGTAAACAGATCGGGACGGCCTTCCGATTTGAGAAAATCGCGGACCAGCGCCTCGGTTTCGCGCGATGCCGTGCCGTTGCCGATGGCGATGGCCTTCACGCCGTGTTCGGCTATGAGGGTTTTGAGAGTGCGCATCGCGCCCGCGGCATCGTTCTTCGGCGGATGCGGATAGATGACGTCGTGGGCGAGAAACTTGCCGGTCTCATCGACCACGGCAATTTTGCAGCCGGTGCGAATTCCCGGGTCGATGCCCAGCACGGCGAGTTGTCCGGCGGGCGCAGCCAGCAGTACGTTTTGCAGGTTGTCGCGAAATACTTTGATGGCCTCGGTATCGGCGCTCTGCTTCAACTGCAGGCGCGTTTCGCCTTGGATGGAGGCGTTGAGCAGGCGCTTCCAGGCGTCATCGACGGCCAGGGTGAGATGCGGCGTCCAATCGCCTTCCCGTTTGTGAACTTTACTGGCGATTTCGCGGGTCGGCCGCAGCGGATCGAGTTCGATGGTGAAGTGGAGAACGCTTTCGGTTTCGCCGCGGCGGATGGCCAGCATGCGGTGCGACGGGATCTGCTTCACGGGCTCGCGATAGTCGTAGTACATCTTGAACTTCTCTTGCTCGTCGGGCGCGCCGGCGATTTTGCGGCTTACGATGACGCCTTCGTCGAACATTATTTTGCGCAGCGATTGGCGGATGGAGGCGTCTTCGGAGATCGTCTCCGCAACAATGTGGCGGGCGCCTTCGAGGGCTTCGGCGGCATCGCCGAACGTCGCGGCGTAGGTTTCGAGGGGCGTGCCGGTGGGTTGCTGGGCCCATAAATATTGGGCGAGAGGGTCGAATCCTTTTTCGCGAGCGATCATGGCCTTGGTGCGTCGCTTGGGTTTGAAGGGTAAGTACAGGTCTTCGAGTTCGCTCTTCTCGATCGTCGCTTCAATGCGCGCTTTCAGCTCATCGGTCAGCTTGCCTTGCTCCTGAATCGACGCCAGGATGCTCGCCTTGCGGTCCTGAAGCTCGCGGAAATAGAGCAACTGCTCTTCGATCGCGCGGATTTGCACTTCGTCGAGATTGCCGGTGGCCTCCTTGCGATAGCGCGCGATGAAGGGGACGGTGCCGCCTTCGTCGAGCAGCTCAATGGTTGCGACGAGTCCCTTCATGGGGACGCTGAGGGATTTCGCGATGTGAAGGAGAATCTCGGGTGATAGGGATTTTAGCTCAGTCATTTGTTGCAGATCTCGGCTTCCGGCAGTCTCGGCTCGGTAAAGCATAGAGCGTCTGTCCGCTCTGTTGAAGACTCACCGCAACTCATCGATTCTCAACACCGGCCGCGACCGCGTCTTCATCGCCATTTGTGGGCCGCGGGCCCATGGGCATTCCCGGGCGGTCGCCGACAATTGATGCTGGCAGAATTCGGATCGGATTGTCAATCGAGTCGATGATTCCGGTGGACGACGAATGGCATCTTCAAGAATCCCGCGATCTGCGCGCCGTTTGTCGGCGGAATCCAATACCCTTTTTTCCGCCTCTCCCAGCCTCGCTATTTCGTCGGCGTGGGAGGGGGGGCGGGACACACATAGGCGTCAACAATAAGCCCGCACCACGATGAGGCACGTGACTGCCAGCACGTATATATCGCAGAACGCCGCTTGCCGAAGCTTACGCTTTAGCGGGCGATTTGGTTTTAGCCCGCCTCGACCGCCGGTACGACATGTTGGACGGCCAGTTGACGTGACCCAGACTTCACGAGACTGATGTTGACGGAGAGCGGCAAGACGCAGCAGCGTCAATCGTTTTATAACGGGTCACGACCCATACTTCATTACATGGGGATTTCGCGACAGGAACCCGGCGCTCTCCCCCAGCCCGTCAAAGTCGTTCTTCGAAGCCGTTCTGATCAAGTCCGGAATACCCGATGAGTTAGGCCCTGACATCGTGTTCCGTCGTCGACTCAGACCGTTAATTCTAGCGTCAGCTTGTCGTCTAAGTCTAAGTAAGGAACGGAAGTAGATACAACTCGGTGCTCCGTGTGAACACTTCTGGGCGCTCCCTCGGACCCAATTGGCTCGATGTCGCGGTCGGCAAGCGATTTCAGGAGGTCATTCATCGTGTCTCTTCGCCGACGGACGAAAGTAGAAGCGAAACACCGCCAGAACACCCACCCGGCGCGCTCCAAGACTCGTTGGCGCTGCATATCGTCAGCCCATTTATCCAGTCCATGGTACTGGTCGCCGTCGCACTCGACTGCCAGACGTGTATCATTGTGTCCCTCGACCACCATGTCGATGCGATACTGGCCAACCCGCACCTGAGGCGTCACCCGGTAGCCTCGCTGTGTGAGTTCGTCGTACATCTCCCGCTCGAAAGGGGATTCACAAAGCTGGCGCAAGTCTTCCACCCGAGTTTCGTCCTGCGCGAAGGGCACCGCGAAGTGTTCAATGAGGCCCCGCCGGAAAACATCCGCCCTGCTCAAATGTTCCAGTTCCACCGAGCGTACTAGATACATCCGGTCCCGTGCGCGCGAGGCCGCCACGTTGAAACTTTGTGCGAACGTGCCGCGCGCGAGCGGCGCACCAACTTTGTTGGGCGCTGAAACCATTGAGAGGAACATTATGTCGCGCTCCTTGCCCTGGAACGTGCGTGCATCGCCACACGCGATTTGATGGCGCTGGATGATCTCAGGTCCGAGTTCGTCGGTCAGGAGATCCCAAATGCGCAGTGCCTGCTTATTGCCGAGTAGACAAACCACGCCTATGGAACGGCAGGCCATTATCGGGTCAGCCGCAATGGCCTTAATTTCGTCAACTATGATGCGTGCCTCGGCAAGATTGATGTCGCCCTCGCGATAGCCGTCTTGAACCACGACGTCGATTAGGGGGGATCGAGACGCTCGGACGACTTCGGTAAACGGAGCGGGCACAGTTCATGGTTGTAAAACTCGCGCTTCGAATACTCGATCACAGGGCCTACACACCGGAAGTGCTCCCTGAGCATCACGGAACTCCTTGCGAACACGACTTTGAAAAGATCATAGATGGAGCGTTCCGGCGACATTTGCTGTCGGTAGATGTCCACTTGGCCAGCGAGGAAACGGTTCATAAGGACACCTACTTTATCCTCATCAAGACCAACGGCGTCGGGTGAAACCTGCTTATCATCGCCCACGATCAGGACCTTCTTGGCCCGCAGCAGAGAAGGCAACGCCGTGAGATCGGACTGGGATGCCTCGTCGATAATGACTAGGTCGAAGCAGCCCAGTACCGGGGGTAGCGATTCCGAAACTCTATAGTGGGCCATAATCCAGCAGGGCACGGCGGGGTTGGCGTGCGAGGCTGCTATGCGCGCGTCGCGCCTATAGCGAACAGCTCTCTTTCCAGTTCCTTTGCCGATCTTTTGAATAGCATTTAGGTAAGCCTGAAGTGCTGCTCGAATGCTGGGAGAAGCATTTTCTGCAAGTTTGAGCCACGTGCGCTTTACGACTACATCACGATAAGCCCGGGCCAAGTCCGCTTCGTGCTCGTAACGAGCCCGCGCCAGCTTTTTCAGCTCTTCCTGCGCATCAATTGACTCCAGGTAAGTGGAAAGCCGCCTGAGACGCCAGGCTGCGCGCAAGTTGTCCGGAAGCATAACATCCACGGTTCCGGGGATCGGTCGCCGGAGCGCCACCGCGTAGCTCGGCGCCCCGGAGGCTTCAATTTTGCCGCAGATCTCAGATACCGTGGCGAGTTGCATGCTTAGGCCCGACACCCGCGCAAGTTCGGCCATCAGCGCTGACCAGTTCGCCTGCATCGTCGCATCCGTGACTGTAGGGTTTCCCAACACCTCGACAAAAAACTGACGTAGATTGTCGACAACGCGGCCGGAGCGGCCTTCCAATACCTTTTGCCAGCGCTCCTTATTCGCCCATACGTTGGCTAAACGATGCGTCGTTAGGTGATGCCGAAGGGCGATCTTCAGCTCAGACAGGCGCTGCATGTCGTCCCCAACCTCCCGTGAGTGAGGCCAATTGGGGAACGCTTTGCCGGCGGAGACGCAGATTTCCGCTTCCCCGTCGATGACACTTCTCAGCTTGACGAAGAGAAGGTAATAGTTGGCGGCGGCTAGAGCGCCATTTGGCGTCTCGCCTACCTCGGCTTGAGGATTGAATTCCTGTGCAAGACTGTTCCAACGCATCGCCAGTTCGCGTTGCCGCTTCAACAACGCTAAGTACTGGGAGACGTGCCCCCAACTCTCGGGATCCGCCGCTGGATTGCCGAGAACGCGTATTAAGGCGATTTGCCTCTTTCGCCCTGACCTAGCCCTAGCGAGCAGCCCCTTCAGCCCAAAAGGCCTTTTGCCCTCAGCGAGATTCGCCACGGCCGCAGTCAGATCGGCATCAAGCTCGATGTCTGGTGGCGTGGTGACGGGTCGTTTAAGAAATGTTTTTCGCCGGTCCACAGCTTCCGCAAGCTCGTTACCGAGCTCTTCGAAAATCAAAAGGAGGTCGTGATTGTTGAGGTCGCGCAGCCGTTCGCGCATGGGGCCAACCCAGGGCTGATGTGCCTTTAATATTTCGTCTCGCGCATGCTCAATGGTTTCGATGCGCGTCAGAAGGTGTTGTGCGAGCGTGAGGGTCTCATGGCTCGAATCAGCGAGCCGCGGAACATCACCATTTTCAACACTTTGTTTCAACTGCTCCAACCTTGAGATATCCTGGTGCAGTTCGAGTAGAGCCTTGGAATCAGGAAACTCAACGAGCTGGGGAATCGACGCTCCGAGATAGTCGATATCGTTAGCCAGCGTCCGACGCGCAGTGCGAAGCCGAACTAAATCCGTATCTGAAAATTGTGGAGAGAAGGCGGGTTCAATTCCAAGCTTATCGGGGATCCATTCGAATTTCCCTGAGTTCTCGACCACTTCTCGCGCCGCATCCTGAGGACCGATTTCTTGATCTGCCAAGGTGATCCCGACCAAATTCTTCTTCGCCCAGTCTCCAATCTGCCAGTCGATGCCCGAGAGTTTCCTGTGGAGCGCATCAATAGACATATCAAGGTGGCTGATCGCTCTCGCCGTGGCGGAGCGATCAAGACTTTGGACCTCGGAGGCAATCTTGTGGATAGCGTGTTCGAACTGCTTCATGCCAGCCTGCTCTGTGGTTAGAAGCGAAATGGCGAGCGGGCGGATCTCTGCCGGAAGTTGGTCGCGTAGAACAGCAAGTGCCGGATCCTTCATCGAGGTCACAAGAACCCGCTTGCCCTCAGCCAGATAGTGGCAGATGACGTTGGCTATTGTGTGCGTCTTTCCGGTACCGGGCGGGCCCTGGACGACAACGCCATCGAAAATATCTAAGAGTTGGACGATGCGGACCTGCTCGTCGTTGAATGCCTTAGGGAAGTAAAGATCGCGCGCCGGAGTTTCGCCGGTGTTCTCGCCACGAAACGAGACAGACACGCCCCGGAAAAGCGGGAGATCGACGGCGGCGTTAGTCGTTTCAGGATCGCTAACAACGGCGGCGACAGCGGGAGGATAGGACTCAACCTCCTCAGCCTGCTTTTTCAATTGCTCCAAGTCCTCGACAAAAAGGCTATCGGTTCGTGGGCGTGCAAAGAGCACCCATGTGTCCGTTACCTTGAGTTTGTCGTCGGGCTTGGGCATAGTGCGTTCCGTAGCTGGCACTTCGTCCGGCCAATACATGCCGTTCCCGTCGAGGTTGGCGACCGCTGTGTGGAGAAGTGGCTCGAACGTACCGCGGTCGAATGGCGAAAAGGTTGTCGTCGCATTTGCCCAAAAGGCCTTCGCCGCCTTTTCCAGGTTGGCCACGCCCGGATTGTCGACAGAGGCGTACCAATCAATCTCAAGTCGGGCGTCCACATCGCGCGGCCGGATTTCAAGTTCTGCCGTCTCTGCATTGAGCGATAGCTCGACGCCCCTGGTCACCAAAGGATAGGCGACCGTGGTTCCATCGCAGTGCCAGATCCCAACACCTACGCCCCAGACGATTTCGAGAGGAGACTGGGTCATGCCGCCGTCTAGCTGCTGCTTCAATGTGAAAAGTTGGGCATACAAGCGAATAGTTTCTCGGCGAAGCTTCTCTTCTTTGGCCCAGGGGCGCCACTCTGCCTCGATGTACATGGCGAAGTGGGCTCCCACCTGATCAGCCTTTTCATAGTCAGAAAGAGCAAAGGTCTTCGGGATATCGAGAGAAGATTGGTCCTGCTTCCGCCCGAACGCCGACGGAAGATTTGTCTCTGCGTTGATGAGGGTTGCGCCGTCGATAACATCGAGAAGCTTTGGCTCCTCGTTCGGATTTAATGTCACCTGCACCCACGGTCGGAGCACATCCGCCGTGATGTCCGGCGGCTTCGTTTCGTACAGGCGCTTCACCGCAAGCCAAATCTCGTCATCGGCGTCACTGACGTTCAAGCGGATTCCGGGCAGCCCTCGCATCCGGTATTCGTGAAGAGCGAAAAGGCCATGCTCGGCAACCGTGATCGCAGGCCTATTTCGCAAACGGGCGGATTGCTGGGCGAATTCGATCAGGGAGAGGAGCCGGTCTTTTTGAATTCCCATGAGATCTTTGTCGGTTAATACTTGTGTGCACTCAAGAATTTCTTCCAATATCTCATTGTATTATATCGCACAATAAAATATGAAGCATACCCGATTCGCGGTACGGATGACGGTATACGGAATATGAATCGACCAAATCGCGGTCCCAATTCGGATACGTAAGTCGGCTTATATTTTGAAAAGTGCTTTCGGTTGGCACAATGGAGGAATTCGTGGCGCTAACAGCCCATCCGTCCAGCAACGGGACTCCTCCTGTGAAACGCCGGCCACGGCAGTAAAACCGGCACCTGATGCTCAACCACTCGGCCCCGTGGTTCGCCCCTCCCCGGAGAAGTGCTTCTGTACGGCGGCGGGGTTGAAACGATTGACGGCCGCACCAAGGTTAACGCGGGCAAATCCGCATCCGAGAAGTTTGAGTCTTGAGTAGCCCGCCGCAGCATCGCTCTCGGGAAACGCCGTTCATTCTCGCGGAAGCGGCCCGCTTAGTTAGCCCCTGGTGTGCGAGCAGCGCCAAACGCCAGTGATCGCGTCCGCGCACTATACTCTAAGTATGACATTCAGAGTCGTCCTGGAACATGATCCCGAAACCGGCGACTACTCGGCCGTGTGCCCGGAACTCCCCGGCTGCGCCTCCGCCGGCGAAACCGAGGCGGAGGCCAGCGCGAATATCCGAGAGGCCATAGAACTTTACCTGACGCCGGGAGACATCGATATGCCCGAAGATGCGAAGCTCTTCGAGGTCACGGTTGGGTGAACGCGCGACACCGAGGCTCACTTCAGACCAGGTGATCGGCATTCTTCGCCATCACGGCTTTCTGTGGATAGGCGCTTCTGGCAGCCACCAGAAGTGGAGGCATCCACTCACCGGAAAGCAGGTCATCGTTGCCCATCACCGTGGCCGGTTGCTTCCGTTAGGAACCATGAGGGCGATTATCGGGGGCAGCGGAATCCCAGCTTCGGAATGGTTCAGATGAGCGGCCCATAGGCCACCTCGGGCGGAGATTAACTTGGTGAATGCAACCCGCTTGCAGCTTTTCAACGGCAAGCCGGCTTCCGAACCCCGGCTCGCGGCATACCCCGGTCACAGGCCGTATCCCCATGAAAACAATACGCAAAATACCAAAGCGCTTTTTCCCATACTGTATACTTTAAGTAGGGGTGCCTCCCAAATCGTGGCGCAGGCACTCCTGCGGGCACTCCTGCGTGCAGCGTTCACACATGTGAACGCGTCGGAGCGGCCGTTGAGTAACAATATTGACCCCGGTGCCATAAACGGACAGTTATCTGCGCTCGCGGCTCCTCTCGGATCAGCCGTTCGCCGCGCCTCGGATCTTTGACAATTGAATAATCGACAGGCCGACGCAGGCGAACCGCGATTGCTTCCGCGCCGGCCAGTCGGCGGCGCTTCATCCGTCTAACCCCTTTTGAAGCAGTCAAATGTAACAGACTATTGTTGTTGCCTCACTATTGCCGGTGTTATCACCCGCATCACAGTCCCGCATCTTTCGCGGCCGCCAGCCGGTCGGCAGCCTCTATATACCGGTTTACCAAACGACCCCAGTCCCACAAACGGACACTATTCCGCGCCGGTCTCAGCCGCCGCAAGACCACGCCATCGGCAAGCGATTATTCAGCGCCGCTTACCGCCCTACCCCACTTCTCTTTCCACCGCCGCACTGAAAGCGTCGATATCCTGAATGGTGCTGTAGATGTGCGGCGTAATCCGCAGACCCGTGTACTCTTCATGGGGCACGTAGGCGGTGATGATGTTGTACTTGCTCAATAGCGTCTCCCTCATCTTGCCGGCATCGACGCCGTTGAAGGCCAGGAAGCCGATTCCGCACGATTGCGCCGGGTCCTCGCTGTGCAGGGTCTTGCACTTCCCGTTCTGGGCCAGGCGATGGGCCCAGCGGTCGCGCAGGTAGCGCAGGCGGGCCGCCTTACGGTCGATTCCAATGCTTTCGTCGAAGATCAGCGCCGCGCTAATGGCATTGTGATTGGCCGCGGGATGGGTGCCGATCTCTTCGAACTTGCGAATATCGCCGGCCTGCGTGGCGCTCGACGCCATCAGCGACCACGTGCCGGCGATGCGCGACTTGCGCACGTACAGGAAGCCGGTCCCCACCGGCGCGCCCGTCCATTTGTGCAGGCTCACGCCGTAGTAGTCGCAATCGAGGTCGGAGATGCGGACCGGGAAGTGGCCGAAGGCGTGCGCGCCATCCACAATCACCGGAATGCCGCGCGCATGGGCCATCTGGCAGATGCGCTTCACGGGGAAAATCTGGCCGGTGCGATTGGTGATGTGGCAAACCAGAATCAGCTTCGTCTTGGGCGTGACAGCGCGCTCGAAGCGGTTGTACAGATCGTCCATGGAAGGCGGCGGCACGGGAAACGAAATCGTCTTGAGCACGATGCCTTCGCGCCGCTCGCGCTGTTTGAACGTCTCCAGCATGCGCGGGTAATCCTGATTCGTGGTCAGCACTTCGTCGCCGGCTTTGAGGTCGATTCCGTACTGGGCGTTTTCCAGCGATTCACTGGAATTTCGCGTGATAGCCATCTCTTCGGCGTCGCATCCGGCCGCGTGCGCCAGGCGCTGCCGCACCATTTCCACCTGCCGCTCCAGGATGTTGATCATGGTGTGATACGGCCCCATGTCGCTGAATTCCAGGTAGCGCCGCAGGGCGTCCTGCACGGGCTTGGGCGAAGGTCCCACATACCCGTTGTTCAGATTGATGACGTTGCGGTCCACGGTGTAGGCCTGACGAATCTCGGACCAGTAGTCCTCGTCTTTGGCCATCTCGTCCGGAGTGCGATCCTTGGTAGCGCTGGCCGCCGCGCGAACGCGCTGCAGGGAATCGTCCTGCAAAGCGAACGCCGCCGCGCCCGCCGCCAATTGGAGAATGTTTCTGCGGTTCATGCACGGATGCTATAGCACGCCGGTATCGCAGGTCAAGCCCGAAGCCCACGGCCACCGCCTAACTAATCCGCTTCGCGCAGCCGGCGAACTGCTTGCGCATCCGGCTCGCCATGAGTCCGGCGACGCAGCTCCAGCCGCGCAGCATTCGCCGCCCCGGTGGGCGTCCGGGCTTGGCTTTCCAGTTCCTTCGTCGGTCTGGATAGCCTGAGACGGCCGGGGGCGCGGTTTTTCGGGTGTCAATCTCGCAAGAGGACCGAAGCGCGTTCACACGATTGTGAACGCTGCACGCAAAAGTGCGTGCGCCACGAGACGAACGCCGGGCGTGGGATCATGAGGAAATAATCAAGCTGTCCAAGGAAAGGATTTTGAACTCTTATGAGAGCCGATATTGTGCCTGGCGCCGTATTTCCCGATTACGAATTGACCGATCACGCGGCTAAACGCCGTAAGCTCTCCGATCTGCAGGGGCCCGATCCGATGATCGTGGTGCTGAGCCGCGGAGGGTACTGCCCAAAAGACCGCCGCCAGGCGGAGGGTTTGATCCAACTGCATCACGAGATGGAAGTCGGCTACTGCCGCCTCGTCACCATCAGCACGGATAATCTGCTTGCGACGAATGAGTACCGGACCGGCGTCGGAGCGCACTGGCCATTCCTGTCCGACACAGGGCGAATCGTCCAACAGGATCTCGACATCGCGGAGTACACCGATACGGCTAACAATCCGATGATTCCGCATACCATCGTCCTTGAGCCCGGGCTCGTAGTATTTAAGATCTACACCGGGTATTGGTTCTTTGGACGGCCCACCGTCGAAGATCTCCGGCAGGATTTGCGGGCGGTATCGAAAAAGTGCCGCCCGGATTGGGACATCGCTAGTCCGGAATTGAAGGCAGCCTGGAAACAGGGGGCCAGAGACCGCTTTTATCCCTACGGGAAGAGTTACAGCAAGATATTTGGGGAGCAGGAGTAAAGACACGCCATGGCTGAACACACTCTGCATTCGATCGCCTTCCCGGTACTCGACGAAGCTCAGATCGCTCAAGCGGCGAATTGCACCACACTGACTCCGAAACATTACCAGGATGGTGAAACGCTCATTGCGATCGGCGATCGCGCTTTCAAGTTTTTCATCGTCAAGTCGGGCGAGGTTGAGATTCTCGATTATTCCGGCGACGAGCCGAAGACGATCACGACTCACCGGAAGGGGGAGTTTACAGGCGATATCTCGCATTTGACAGGCGCCCCCGCCATCTTTAGCGCGATTGCGAGGGGCGGCGACTGCGAGGTCCTCGAAATCTCGGGAGAAGCGCTGCGGCATTTGTTGAACCAGTGCCCCAGCCTCAGCGATATCATTCTGCAGGCTTTTATCGCTCGACGGCAGTTGCTCCGCGAGTCGCCGAACTTCATCGGGCTGCGAGTGATTGGGTCGCGTTACTCCGCCGACACCTTTCGGGTTCGCGACTTTCTCACCAGGAACCGCGTGCTCTTCACCTGGGTGGACCTGGAAACCGATCCGCAAGTGAATCAGTTGCTCAAGGAATTCGGCGTGACCGAGGCCGATACGCCGGTGGTGGCCTGCGCGCATATGCTGTTGTTGCGCAACCCATCGAACCAAAAGCTGGCGGATGAGGTCGGTATCCATCAATCCTTGGAGCGCACGGTGTACGATCTGCTGGTGGTGGGTGCGGGGCCGGCCGGGTTGGCTGCCGCGGTTTATGGAGCGTCCGAGGGACTGCGGACAGCGGTGTTAGATGGCGTTGGTCCCGGGGGTCAGGCGGGCAGCAGCATGAGGATCGAAAACTATCTGGGGTTTCCAACAGGATTGACCGGCGCCGAACTTACGGATCGTGCGACGCTGCAGGCGGAGAAGTTTGGCGCGCGCCTCTCAGTCCCCACCGCGGCCACTCGCCTGTCCTTCGAGAACGGGTACGCGATTCTCGATGCGGGCGGAAGCGAGCCCATTACCACCAAGTGTCTTCTGATCGCGACGGGCGCCCAATATCGCAGGCTGGATGTCGAGGGCTTCGAGCGATTCGAGGGAACGGGAGTCTACTACGCCGCGACGCCGGCTGAGGCATTGCTCTGCCGCGGGTGCCCGGCTGTTGTCGTGGGGGGCGGAAATTCAGCGGGGCAGGCGGCGGTCTTTCTGGCGGGACACGCGAGCCGGGTGCTGGTCCTGATTCGCGGCGACGACCTGAACAAGAACATGTCCAGCTACCTGGTCCGGAGGATAGAGCAAACCAGTAACATTGAGCTAATCGGCAATTCGACTATCCGGCGAACGATGGGGAACGGTCATCTTGAGGCGATCGAGATCGTGAATAGCCAAAACGGACAGAAGCGAACGATAGAAACCCCGGCGGTATTCAGCTTCATCGGAGCGACTCCGCGCACGGACTGGCTCCCTCCGGAAATTGAGCGCGATGCGAAAGGATTCGTCCGCACGGGAGCGGCCGTGGCGCAATCGATGCACTGGGGCGTTACGCGGGCTCCTTACCTTTTGGAGACCAGTCATCCCGGCGTATTTGCCGCCGGCGACGTGCGCTCCGGGTCCGTGAAGCGCGTTGCATCGGCAGTCGGCGAAGGCGCTATGTCGGTCCAGTTCGTTCACGAATATCTGAAAGAAATGTAGGCGGGACAACTTCGTCCGCAACTCCGGCCGCATTTCATCCGTGCGCCTGGCTTAGCTATAGCTGGCGGGGGCCAATGAGATCCCCACGGCCGCGAGCCTCAAGGGCAAAAGCTCAGGCGGCGTTGAGCTGGGGCGCCTCGAGTTCCTTCTCCTCGATCAGCATCGGGTCGTCCGCTGAGTCGTGCAGGTATTTCGTGACGTGAGCACGGAACCACCCGTGGACGCGATCGGTGGCGGCGTGGATTTCTTCATCGTGGTGTGCGAGGCAGACCTTGCAGGCTTGGGTCATCGTCGGCTCCTGTTCTATAAGACGATAGGTCCTGCGCCCCGCAAGGACAATACCTCCGAAGTATACGCGAACCCATTCACTTCGGTTGTGGTACTGCCACCTGGGCGCCGGGAGTTTGCGCCGGTTATAATCAACGGTTCCCCAACCAAGACTGGGCGGGTGCGCGCGCTGGTTCAGCAAGCCGTCGCACACGGGCAACCCATCGAATCCCTCCAAGTTGACAGACGAAGCGTCTGTCCCACGTTGGTGCGCAAGGGCTTGCGTTTTTGTGGGGCAGGCGCTTCCGCCTGCCAATTGCGATTGAGCGCCGAAAGCTCCGAAACGGTTAAGCACCCACCACGCGCAAGGCGCCCGTGCTTCGGGTGCTACTGTTAATCTTTGATTAGAGAGGTCAAAGCCTCAGCCGCGGAAGGAGCTATCGATGAAAATCTATCTGCTTGCCACGGCTGCTTTGGTTGCGGCGGCAAATTGCGTGTCTTTCGGCCCGTAGCCCGGAAATTCCATTCGAACGCAAGACCATCGACCTCGGCGTCAGCGAGACCTGCGCCATCGCCGATTTCAATAACGATGGCCGTCCCGATATCTTTTCCGGGGAAGCATGGTACGAGAACCCCACTTGGAAGAAGCATGAAGTGCGTCATTTGAAAGAATACGGCACGTATCTCGAATCCCTCAGCGACCTCCCGCTCGATGTCGATGGAGACGGTTTCGTGGATATCGTCAGTTCGGGCTGGCACTCAGGCAGAATCTGGTGGTCGCGCAATCCGGGCAAACCGGGTGTGATGTGGGAGGACCATCTCATCGACGAGGGTTACCCGGTGGAGTTTTCTTTCCTGGTGGATCTCGACAATGACGGCAAGGCTCGCGAGATTCTGCCGCAGTTTGGCAGCCAAGCCGCGCCGACCGCCTGGTACGAGGCAGCCGGTGGCGGCTTCAAGAAGCACGTGGTCAGTCCGTTGAGCTATGGACACGGCATCGGGGCCGGCGACGTGAACGGCGACGGCCGGAACGACATCGTCACGCCGCAGGGCTCGCTGGAAGCGCCGCCCGGCCCGCGAAGCGGCGATTGGAAGTTTCATCCCGAGTTCAATCTCGGCGCGACCAGTTTCATCTTCGTGGTCGATCTGAACGAAGACGGGCTACCCGATCTGCTCACCGCCAATGCGCACGATTACGGCATCTTCCGGATGGAGCAGCGCCCCAATCACACCTGGGTCAAGCACATCATCGATGAATCCTGGTCGCAAGCGCATGCGCTCACCCTGGTCGACCTGAACGGCGACGGGCGCAAGGATCTGCTGACCGGCAAGCGTTTCATGGCCCACGACGGCCACGACCCCGGGGAGCGCGACCCGCTGGGCATTTATTGGTACGAATACCGCAAATCCGAAGACGGAAAGAGCGTCGTGTGGTCGCGGCATATCATCGACTACGGTTCGCGCGCGGGCGGCGGCATGCAGATTCCCGTGGCGGACATCTACGGCGATGGCGGTCTCGACTTTGCCGTTGGGGGTAAGAGCGGACTGTTTCTATTCGAGAATCTGACAAAGGGACACAGACGGAACGGCCCTTGAGTGACATGACAAACGCCTGAAGGCGTTGGCTGCTATAACGGACTGAGAGTCCAATTACGGCCAAAGGCCGGGAGAATGATCCGCGGCCGCCGAGGCCACAGCCGAGACCGGGCGCAGCCTGCCCGCAGGCCACTCGGTGGAGGCAAGTTTACTGCGCTGGCGGCTGGCGGCGACCCGTCCTCTACCGGAGTCCCGGCGCGGTTCGAAGTTAGCGCCGTTACTTCAACGATTCGCCCAACAGGCGCCTTACCGTCTTTACCAATAGATCGGGCGTGCTCACTTTATCGATGGCCGCTACCGCGCCGAACCATTCCGCAGCCGCTAAGAGTTCACTCCTCACCGAGATTACAAGAACCCTTAGATGGGGCATTTCAGACCGAACCGCTTTCAACACGTCGAAACCATCGGCGCCGGGCATGTCCAAGTCCAATACCAGAACCTGGAAGCGTTTAGTGTGCAAGACGTCAAGCGTCTTCCGGCCGGACGCGGCCTCGCTGACAGTGTAACCCGCAGACTTCAGTTTCCCGACCAATAGCTTGCGAATTTCAGGCTCGTTGGCGGCCGCCAGAACTCGTGAGGTGCTTGTAGTCGCTTTCGGCTGAGCCATCAGTTAGCCAGTGTGGTGCATATTGGGATTTCCTTCATCGCCTGTTCTGGTGATGGTTGAATCAGCGTATTTGATGATAGAACCCCAAAATGTAACCACTTGAATGGGCCCTGAGACCACGCTTTGTCATTTTGCCGCCAAATTTGCGGTTATCGGACGGCGGGCGGGTCACGCCGGCGGAAATTGGCAAGCGTTTGGGACGAACAGGGTTTGCAGGCAAGTCGCGCGCCCTCGCCAAACCCGAGACCATTCCCGGCTGAAGTAGCAAATTGGACCACCGAAGCGCCGAAAAGTTCGACGGCTCGAGGCGCCGTCTGCCCGCCCGCTGAGTGTTTGCCCGCAAGACCTCCAGCTCGGGTTACGATCGGATTGTTGGCCAACCTGGGGCGCCGTAAGAACGGCCGCCCGGAAGGATTTCGTTCGCCGGCATAGGGACGTTCTCGCCGGCACGGCGTCCGTCGCGGGAATCACAGATCGTCCCGATGGGTGCACGATGCACCAGGCAGCTCGCAATTCCACATGGGAGGAACTGGGATATCTGAACGGCTGTCGCAAGGTTTTGCACGCATCGCGATGGCAGGTTCTGCGCCGAATTCCGGGAGGCTCTGGCAAGCAGGTGGCGTGCAGGGTCCGCGACTTTCTCCGCGCAGCACGAACCTAAGTGCTTTTGCGGAACGCCGTGTGCGATCGGTCAAGGAGCAGTGCCTGTCTAATGCCTGTCTAGCGGAACTTGTTCGGGTTAGCTCGTTGAGCGGAGCGCTGATCCAATTCCAAGGTCATGCGGCTTTGCTTGCCGCTAGCCAACGGTCCGCGTCCCAGACCAACACATCCCACACTGGTAGATCACTATCGCGAGAATCTTCCGGACTGGCATGAGGGGCGTGTTTCACTGTGCTGGGCATGGCGGGCATAGATAGGATCGACAGGATCGACAATTCCTTTTTCATGTTTTCAGTTAGTTAAGGTTCTAGTCTCCAGGCCCTTGGTTCTTTGCCGTGCTGAACCAACCAGTGGCGCGCTGTAAGGAATCAGACAGCCCCTCCGGGGGGTAGTTACCTGTGGTTGCTTCTTCTCGCGAACCGGAACCGACGCGTCGGACGGCTATAGCGCCACCGGCCGTTTGCCGCATGTGGATCATCGCCGGCCCCCAGGCGCTTTTCTTGGAACCGCTTGAACATTTTTGCAGAGTATCAGATTTGGTGAGAACCGCTTAGCTGAGATAGGTGATTCTGCGGCTAGACATTCATCGTAAGGTTAAGAAAACTGTTCGGAGGCGGCTCTGCATGAGACTGGAAGTTGCATCAGCGGAAGCGGACTTGGCGTTGGAAGCGGGCTTGACGTTCGAACCGCCGCCCAGGCTGGGCCCACGTCCACAAAGTTGTCCGACTCTTCCCCACGTGCAACTGGACCAATGGCCGCCACCAACAATTGCGGAAGAATTGCTTGGGCGATGTTTGATCTTTCCCAACGTTCGGCCCAAAGAAAGCAGGATGGCCTCGCCGGAATGCTACGCCCTCAGCTTGCCGGATGAATTCTCCGCCGGACCACCCTGGGCCTTTATCGTGGACCATGAGTTCTGCCATTTACACCCATTGCCGGACGGCAGCATCCATCTGACGCTGCCTAGGGATGTACGAGAGCGCGCTATCGAGCGAGGTTGGGCCGAGCAACATCTGGTGTCTCGAGCGGGAATCCTACCCGAAACCCTCGTGATGGTCTACGCTCCTCGCGATTCCCACGAACTAGCGATCGTATTGCAGCTGGTTTGGCGCTCGTACCAATTCGCGAGGGGTGTGAAAATGGGGCAGTGACGTCGAACTAAGGGAGGGGAAAACAGCGTGAGCAACTTGACCGGCATCTGGTACTTTGACTTCCGCCCTGTGAGTGATGGCGATGAGGCTTGGGTTCTGCGTGGACTTGGCGAATCAAAAGACGGGCCAAGGCGCCTTCGGCGCGGTCCGGGGCTGTCGATGGGACAACAGGCTTCCTGTTTCGACGCTGTAGACAACGAGGAATGCGCCGTGTCGTCCGACGGCAGCATTTGTGCGTGGGACGGACGTCTGGACAATCGAAAGGACCTGCTGCTCCAGTTGTTTGGCGATTCTCGCGCACTAGGCCTCGACAGCGCACTTGCCCTCCGGCTCTATCAAGTCCGCGGTCCGGATGGGCTCCGCGATTTGATCGGCGATTGGAGCCTGGTTATCGCCGACGCGACATCCCGGCTCATCCTTCTGGCGAGTGACTATGCCGGCATACGCCCGCTGTATTACTGCCGGACCGCCGAGTGCCTCATGTGGTCCTCGTCCCTCTCTCACCTGGTGGCCCGGACCGGACGGAATCAACTCGATGAAGAGTACGTAGCAAGCTTTTTGACTAAGGGATCCGCGGCGCATAGGACTCCATATAGCGGTGTTTATCCCGTACCGCCGGGTCGTGCAGTGTGCGTTTCCGCGCAAGGTGTTTCAACACGGTCGTTCTGGGACCTCCCTGTCGATAGGGAGGTCCGATTCAAGAACCCAGGATGCTATGAGGAGCAACTCCGGAATTTGTTCCGGGAGGCCGTCGCCGTTCGCCTGCCGTCGAACACGCCTGTCTGCGCGGAGCTGAGCGGGGGGCTCGACTCGTCGTCAATCGTTTGCATGGCCGACAGCATCGCTCAAGAGCGCTCCGGCGGTCCTCGAAAGCCGACTGCATTCACCTATACGCACCAAGGCTCCGCCGACGAGAAATATGTGAAAGCGGTGGAGCGCGCTCGCAGCCTTACGAGCGTACGTCTCGATCTGGAAGAATATCCATTCGTCGCACCGGATCAGCCCGGAAAAGCGGCTCCAGCCTGGTGGGGTCCCAGGTTTACAGAGCTCAGACGTCAGTTTGCCGGCATGGGAGCAGGCACGTTCCTCACTGGACAGCTCGGCGACTTCGTCATGGGTAACGTGCTCGACGACTCCGAGCAGGCAGTCGACTATCTCCGGGAGGGGCACTGGCTGGGAGCGGCCCGAGAGGCTTACGCGTGGAGTCAGTCACTGGGAATTCCGGTCTACTCTCTTCTCTGGCGGGCGTTGCGGACCGCATATTCCCCGTGGACGGCTTCTTTCGCATCGAACGATGTCGATGACGCGCCGAGCCGCTACGCCCAAGTTCACTCCCTGGCTCCGCGATTTCTTAAAAGGGTTTCGCTCAACCAATCCCCGCCGCCCCTGGAGCGGAGTTGGCGGGAGGCCCACCCCGGCCGGCGGAGCCGGTTTCGTGCGCTGAGTGAAGTCTTGGATGCTCGAACCTTGCAAGCGCCTGAAGCCTTGCAGCACATCTCATATTCCCATCCCTATGCGCATCGGCCATTGGTCGAATTCATGTTTACCATCCCGCCTGCCGAAGTTTGCCGGCCAGGCGAGCCACGACGGCTGATGCGCCGCGCCTTTAAGGATTTCCTTCCGCCCGCGATCCTCCGGAGAAGGTCCAAGGCGGCCTATACTCACGTCTATCGACAGGCGCTGGTTCCCCTGGCGACTGAGATGCTTTCGCAGCCGGGCAAGATCCGATTGGTGGCTCACGGCTATGTAGATGGCCATAGCGTAACGGAACGGCTGGCGCGTTTTCTTCAAGGCCTCGATTGCAACGAAATGCAATTGCGGCAATTGCTCCTTTTCGAGTTCTGGCTTCGGAGTCGGGAAGGTCCGGTGAATTCGTCTGTGTCTTCAGATGCGTCCACTTTGCCAGACTGCGGGAACCGGGACCAGAAGCCGGAGCTGGCCGCCCAGCCGTAAGTGGCAGGCAGAGTCGATCATCCCTTCCTGGGGACTACTACCTCGATCTTTGTTCCCCGGCCCGGCGCGGCCTCGAGCATGAAGGTGGCTCCAATGCTTTCCGCGCGCTCACGCATGCCTCTGATTCCCCAGTGATCTTTCTTGGCCGTGCCGGCTTGTGGATCGAATCCCGATCCGTCGTCTTGAACCGTCAGCCGAAGCTCCTTGTTTGAATATGTCAGCGCTGCCACCACTCGCGAGGCCCGCGCGTGGTTTACGGAATTGGTCATTGCCTCGCGGCCGATCAGATAAACATTCGCCTGATGGTCGTACGGAAGGTGTTGCGCACGGCCCTTCACCTCCAGGCAAACCGCAGTGGACGAATCCTCGGTGAGTTGCGTCGCCATCGCGGACAAAGCGTCGGGAAGCGTGCTGTTCTCAAGCGCCGGCAGGCGTGTGCTCAGAATGGTGCGGCGGGCTTCCAGTAACGAACGGTCGGCCTGCTCGATCGCCCGTTCCAATCGCTGTTTGCTGATGTCCGGCGCCGTTTCGAACTGGCGGGCTACGGCTTCCAACTGGTAGACTACGCCGGCAAAACCTTGCAGCACCGAATCGTGAAGCTCCCGCATCAGACGCGCACGCTCTTGAGCGATCAGCTGCAATCGAGAGACGACTCTCTGCACTCGAAACCGGTGCGCGCCCCACGCAAGCAGCCCGACCGCGCCCACGCACACGGCTGCAAACCACCACGTCTGGTAAAAATATGGCTTGACGAAAAAGGCCAGCACGGCTCCCTCGCTGTTCCAGACGCCATCGTTGTTGCAGGCGATCACACGGAATCGATATTGGCGGGGCGGCAAATCCACATAAGCCACATTTCTCCGTCCCTCGGCTTCGGTCCAATTGCGATCAAGCCCTTCCAGCCGATACTTGAAGCGGATTCGTTCCGGGACCATTAAGCTTAACGCGGTGTACGCGATCTGCAGTTGACGACCGCGGAAACTCGCGCTGCTCGTAGACGTCAGATCGAGAGGCGTGCCATCCACCACCGCCTGTTCGATCACCACGGGCGGAGGGACCAGGTTCCTCCGGATTCGAGCAGGGTCCACGATCGCGAGGCCGTCTTGCGTACAAAGCCAGATCCTTCCATCCTCCGTTGTGGCGATCGGGGGGTTGACCATGATGCCGCCAGGGGCAAGGCGGACCCCGTCGTTCCGGCCGTAGAGAAGAAAATTCACGGGCTTCGCGGAGGCGCGCGCACTATCCAGATCCGCCATCGACACCCGGAGAAGACCGGCTGGCGTGACGAGCCACAGCGCCTGGCGCGAACGGTCTTCGGCGATGCCGCGCACTCCTCCCTCAGGCAGGCCATTCCGGGCGGTCCATGTAGTCCAGGACCCATTGCGAAATCTGCTAAGTCCGGTTCCCGTCCCCACCCAGACGTCTCCGGCCGCGTCCTGATGGATAGCGCGAATCGGACCATCGCCCAGACCGTCGGACGTGGTGTAGAAGCGGAACGAGCTTCCGGTCAGCGTCGCGATTCCACCGTGAAAATACCCGATCCAAAGAACGCCGCTCCGGTCGAATTCAAGCTGGTAAATAACTTCCTTCTGGCGTCCGGGAACGATCAGCGGGTGCGCAACGCCGGCCCGCACCGTAAACAGACCCCTCTTGCTATCCGCCAGCGCAAGCGCCCCATTGCTCTGTCCGCTGATCGCGAAGACGCGATCGAGAGACCCTCCGTGTGTATCTCGAACCTGAACGAACCGGTTACCCGAGCTGTGAGCGAGTCCGGCAGCCGTTGCCACCCAAAGCCTTCCGCCCGGTTCTTCATACAAGGAAATTACCGTTCTGCCAGGCAGCCCGGAGTCCGCCGGGTATCGGGTGATGTGAGTAGCAGTCACACGATTCAATCCACCCCCGAATGTCCCAACCCAGGCGCCGCCCTGACGCGCCGCATAAACGGCCATCACCAGATCGCTCGAAAGCCCGTTAATGGAACTCACATGCACAACCTTCGGATCGCGTAACCGATCGATGCCTCTCGCGGTTCCGATCCAAAGGTCCCCTTCACGGTCCTCCGACAACGAATGGACCACATCGCTCGAAAGCCCGTCGACGCGCGTGAACCTTTCCAGCCGGCCATGCCTGAAGCGCAGCAGACCTTGACCGGGAGTGCCCATCCAGACGTTGCCATCATGGTCTCGCAGCGTGACCTTCGGGAACACCGACGTATATCCCGGCTGAGTGATCGCGGGTTGCAGGGCGCCGTTTGAGAGTCGCAGTGTGGTTCGGCTGAGATCGTCCGCGATGAGCAGGCCGCCATTCTCCTCCTCGACAAGAGACAAAACGTTGACGGAAGGGATGTTCAGGCAATCGGCCTGGCTTCCCGGCGACCAGCGGCACAGACCCTTTGTCGTTCCGAGCCAGAGAACGTGTTGACGATCCTCAAAAACGGTTTGCACAGGTTGCGCCGGCAAGCCTTCGTTCCGGCCGTAGACCTGAAAGGTATCATCGGGCAAGAGCACTCCCAGACTGACCCCTGCGGGGGCTTGCCCGAGCATCCAGAGTCTCTCCAGGTGATCCTCCACCATGGCTACCACTGTTCCGCCGAGCCAGTGATCGGCGGCCGGGTACGCGATAAGGCGTCCGCGGTCTAACCGGGCGATGCCCAGAGCGGAGCCGATCCAGAGCCCGCGCCGGCTGGACGCGATCAGGATTCGAATGTCATTGCCGGGTAGTTCCTCTCCGGCGCGCGGCTCCCAATGGACAAAGCGAATGCCGTCGAACCGGATCAGTCCCGCGCCAGTGCCCAACCAAAGATATCCGTCCTGAGTTTGTGCGATTGCTTGAACGCCGGGAAGGTCGGCCCCCTCTTCTTGCGTCCAACTGGTGTGCAGGTACTGCGAACCGGCCAGAGCGGGGTCGAGAGCGGCCAGTGAATTCGCCGAGATGAACAGCAGGATGATTCCGGACGCTAACCGCACATGCCTTCGCTTTCGAGTTCGCTTCTAATGTACCGCGGTCTGTGCCGCTCCGGCGCGGGCATGGGCTTTCGGCTCGTCATTCCGGAGCATTTTGGAATTCTAAGGAAAGGGTACGAGAGCATCCTCAGAACTCAGGTTAACTAAACGGGCCGAATGTCGTAGGTTGAATCGACCACCCAAAAATCCATCGCGACTGACGCCGCGAGGGGAGTGAGAGCCGGTAAGAAATGATCGACTATTTCGCGAGATTCCGGAGCTTGGCGCGCCTGATGCCAGGACCACGCCGAACCAAAGAAGGCAAGCCGATCGTGATTTCGGCCGATGCGAGAGTGTCGTTCGACCAAAAGGGCGCCGTGTTTCTTAATGCCCGCAGCGGCATTGTCTTCACCTCAAATCACATCGGAGCACGGATCTGGCAGGGGTTGCTGGACTGCGAGGGTGTTGAGACCATCGCCGCCAGGATCAGTCTGGAAGCTGGCGTACGGCACGATCAAGTCCGGCAGGACACAGCCGAATTCATCGTGGAGCTGGAAACTCAGGGATTTCTGTCTCGCGGGATTGGATGCCGAGCATGAGCCGGCTATCTCGATCGCTCCTTTATTTCCGCCTGATCAAGGAACTTCTCCGATACGACCTGTTCGATGCGATGCTAGGTTTTCCAGGCGTTCACGGAGGTCTTCAGCCGCGGGCTTCCCGCCCGCAATCGAACGACGCGGAACTGGAGAATACAGTTTGTGAAGCGGTGCGTAGCATTCTCCCGTTTTATTGGAAACGGGTAAGGTGTCTGCAGAGCTCCGTCGTTACGGCGCGCGTATTGCGTACCTATGGCACTCGGGCAGATGTCGTCATTGGATATCGATTGGCGCCGTTCCTGGCCCACGCATGGGTCGAGGTGGGCGGAAGAATTGTGAACGACTCGCCAACATTTCAGCGCCGGCTGCAGGTGCTGGAGCGGTTTTGAGGTTAAGAAACGTAATAACGAAAGTAATAACGAAAGGAGATAAGATATATGTACGAGAGTCCGAAGCTGAATAGAGTGGGCGATGCCCGGGATGTCATCCTTGGGTGCCTTCCGACCGGTACTGATGTTGATGGTAGCTGGATCGGGGGTAATTTCGAGTTCGCGCCGGAAGACGACATCGAAGAAGACGCCGAAGCAGAGTAGTTCTGGGGCCAGCCGCGTTCTCAACCCGGTCATCACTCCGGCAGTTGCGAATGCGGCTGGCGCTAACTAACTCCACGCAAGGTAGCATAGTACATCTTACTGTCGCGGCTCGGTAATTATCTGTAGACACACGCAGTCGAGACAGAGCCGCGCCCGTGAGGGAGCGGTCTTTCACGGACGAGCGAGGAGATCCGGAAGGCGTTTAAGCACCCGCTTTCTGTTCAATCGCGGTCTGAACCGCCGGCTACGGGCGCGCCCCGGCTGGTCATAGCGGTAACCCGCGGAAAATGTGCGGCCCTTGGCTAAACAGCGTCGGCCCCACACGCCCCGAAGGCCCCGCAACCTCCGGCTCTGCACGAAATCTCGCAGTTCTTGTTGCCGGAGCAAAGTGGAACTTAAGCACCGGCCAGACATGCTGGAATCGCAGCAACGCAAGGTCAATGCCGGGGCCGGCTCGATATGCGGCTAGACGCCTGCATCCGGGACTACAGCCTGATGATGCCCCGGCGCAGGGCGGTTGTGACCGCCTGAGTGCGATCCGCGGCGCTCAGTTTTTCGAGGATGTGTTTGACGTGAGCGTTGGCAGTGGCCTCGGAGATATCGAGCTCGAAGGCGATCTCCTTGTTGCGCAAACCGGTGGCTATCAACTGAAGCACTTGGATCTCCCGCGAAGTGAGGTCCGGCCGCGGAAGGTTTTCAGCGATTCTGGCTCCTACCTGCGAGGGAATGTACCTCTGGCCCCGGTTCACCGCACGGATCGCCTGTACCAGTTCCTTACGCGCCATGTCTTTGAAGAGATATCCTCGCGCTCCCGCTTCGAGTGCCCGGTAGATCTCCGCATCTCCCGCGACCATTGTCAGGACGATGAAGGCCGTATCGGACGAGCGGCTGCAAACCCGCTGGATGACTTGCGATCCTCCGATGTCCGGCAACAGGAGATCCATCAGGACTATGGCCGGACGTAATTTGGTCACTAACGCAAGCGCTTCGGCGCCCGTTCCCGCTTCTCCGACCACTGAGATATCCGCTTCCGCCGACAGCATGGCGTTGAGGCCATCGCGGACAACTGGGTGATCGTCTACGATCAAGACGGTAACAGGCTTTCCAGGACTCATTTCATGCGACCCGGCTGTTCGGCGACCCGTACAACCGGCCTTCCAAGATCCTACGGCCGGCGTAAAACCTTGCGAACCGCAGTATAGCAGGAAGGGTTTGCGCGTTTCAGCGGAAGACTTCGGCGCTTGGCGGAAGCGACCCGTACGGCGTTCGCAAACCCGCCACCCGAAGGTGCATTCGATTCGGTCCCTGCGGCAGTTGCAATATAGCCGATGGCGATCACCCCGGTTTGCGCCGGACAGCCCAATACTTCTTCATACGTTCCGAGACGTCCTGCCTATCGTCGGGGCTCATGGACTTGCGCCCGCGGTGCTTCCCGCGGCCCGGCGCGGGCGGAATGCCGAGGCCAGCGGCGCGTTGCAGCTCCTCAAGCGAAGCGATCACCCGCTGCAACTTTTCCTTCTCAACGTATAGGTCTTGAATCGTTTTAGATAGATCCATCGCACCTCGTGGCAAGGTTGTGCGCCGTTAAATCCGGCTGCCTGCCGGGCGGCTTAGGCATGGCCCGATGAGTCCGGCAGGCGAGCCACACGGCTTGATTCCGCCGAGCCGCGGTAACGGAGTGTTGCCGTAATCGTGGTCGCAGATTTGAAAGGTTACCGGCGCCCGAGCCGGCGAGCGCCGCCCGATACGCCCGACGCTTCGGGAAATGCAGGCCGGAGTAGTATATATTCGCCTGCGGGAATCCTCTGTCTACCTGCCCAATGACGGCATCGATCATTTCAGTTGCTCATTCTGCCACAAAAACCGGTATAAGACGAAGATATGGGGTTATCCCCTGGACTGAGACATACAGTTAAAAGACTCGGCGCCGTTCGATGGTAATCGATTACATTCGAGGCGGCAATAGAAACTCGGCCGGGCGGCCTATGGCATGGATGCAAGCGACTCCTGCCAGCCTCGACTGCCCGCGATTTGCCGCCACAGAAGCGCGCGACGAGGCCAGGGGCGCACAGCGCGTTTGCTCAGACAACATCGTCGAGTAGCGGCGCCGGGATTGGACGTCTTTCTTGCGAGCTGGGCTTTTTCCCGCCATTTCCGTGCACCGGAGTCTCCAAGGCGGCAAGCGGACGTAAGACGAACGGCGGAGGGCGTCCTGCGCCGCTCGACGATAGATTCTTCCGGCTGTCCGATGTTCCGGTGGCCACTGTTCCACTGTTCCCCACTGTTCCGGTTGCCCGCCGGGTTGGATCTGTCTAGTATGATATAATCTGTCTGCTATAGAAGACACATTGGGAAATCGTCTCCGAGGCCGCGCGTGAAACCCATCGACATCATCTCCCGCAGACTGGCTTTTCGAATCCTTCTTCTGGGCTGGCTTGGCGCCTCGATGGTATCCGGTCAAGCCAGCCAACAGCAGACGGCCCCAGCAACCCTCACCGTCAGCGGCGATATTCCGTCGCGGTTGACGCTGAAGGCCGAGGACCTCGCGAAGATGCCCCGTGAGACGGTATCCGTCGCCGATCAGGATGGAACCAAAGTGGAGTATGAAGGCGTGCCCCTTCGCGAGATTTTGAAGCGGGCGGGCGCGCCGATGGAGAAGGAATTGCGCGGCAAGGCTCTCGCGAGCTACATTCTGGCGAAGGCGCACGACGGCTACCAGGTGGTCTTTACGCTCGCGGAGGTGGCGCCGGAGTTTGCCAATGAGCCGATACTCGTGGCCGACAAGCGCGACGGGAAGCCGCTGTTTGGGTATCAGGGACCGTTCCGGCTGGTGTGTCCGAACGACAAGGCTGGCGCCCGCTCGGTACGCATGCTCGAGACGCTTGAAATCGTCCAACTCCAAAAATGACGGGGTATAGCCATGCGTAGGGTCAAGCAGCTCCCGACGCCACTGTTTCTTGCCTTGTTGACGCTCGCCATGCTCGACCGGACTGCCGTTCCCGCCGAGCAGGATTCAGCCCAAGAGTACTCGTGGAATTTGCCCAAGGGTTTCCCGAAGCCTCAAGTGCCAGCCGGGAATCCCATGACCGCGGCCAAAGTCGAACTGGGCAGGCATCTCTTCTACGACGCTCGCATGTCGGTGAACGGGAAAGCCTCTTGCGCGGCCTGCCACAAACAGGAGCTGGCATTCACCGATGGCCGGGCGGTGAGCGCCGGAGCCACCGGCCAACTGCATTCACGCAGTGCGATGAGCCTGGTCAACGTGGCGTACAGCGCGGCGCTAACCTGGAGCGACCCTCAGATGAAGAATCTTGAGGACCAGGCGCTGGTTCCGATGTTCGGAGATCGCCCGGTGGAGCTTGGCCTGAGAAAGGGCGACGGCTTTCTGCCGATGGTTCGCTCCGATCCCAAGTACCAAGCTCTCTTCGAACGGGCGTTTCCCGCGGATAACGACCGTTTCACGGTGAACAACGTCGCTAAAGCGCTGGCGAGCTTCGAGAGGAGCATCGTCTCCGCCCGCTCGCCCTACGACCGCTATCACTACGGCGGCGACGACGGCGCAGTGTCCGATTCCGCCAAGCGCGGGGAGATACTGTTCTTCAACCAGCACCTTTCCTGCTTCCGCTGCCACGGCGGATTCAATTTCACCGATGCGACGGTTTCCGCGAGCAGCGCAGGCAGAAAGATCGAATTTCACAATACCGGTCTTTACAATATTGCGGGCGGGCTCTCTTATCCGGCGCCGAACATGGGCGCGTACGAGCACTCAAAGAATGCCGCTGACCTTGGGAAGTTCAAGGCTCCCACACTGCGGAACATCGCAATCACCGCGCCTTACATGCACGATGGCAGCATCGCGACTCTGGAAGGCGTTATCGATCACTACGCCGCGGGAGGCAGGACGATAGACTCCGGGCCCAATGCCGGGATCGGCCATGACAATCCGAACAAGGACCGTCTGATCGCCGGCTTTCCGCTTTCGCGGCAAGATCGGGCGGATCTGATCGCATTTCTTGAATCGTTGACGGACGAAGCGGTTCTCCACGATCCGAGATTTGCCAATCCCTGGTAGCGCCTCGACGGGCTTGGCCAGCGTGCGCGGCCGGCACGTTTGTTCATTTAGCGACGATGTCCGCCAGGCCGCACCGTAGGGCATGACTCAGGCTCTTCGGTGCTTTTTCGCACTCACCAGTACCCTTAATCTTGCGCGGCGACAGCTGGCGACATATAATCGGGAGCCATGATGAAACCACGGATACTCGCTGCATTATTCGGCTCTCTGCTAGTTATCGGAGGCGCTGCCGTCGCGCAGGCGCCCAAGACCAATGTCTCTGGCGCACGCCATCCCAATCTCAAAGCCGCACAGCAGCTTAGCCTGCAAGCCTTCGAGAAGGTTAAGGCCGCGCAGACGGCCAACGAATTTGACATGGCAGGTCACGCTCAAAAAGCGAAGGACCTGCTCGATCAAGTGAACAGCGAGTTGAAACTCGCGGCGCAGACGGCGAACAAGAAAGCCAAGTAGAGTTTGCGCTCGGCGGATCCGATCCGCGCCCGGTTGCAGCTCTAATACGCCTGAGGACGCGGCGGCTGAGGTATCGGTGTGTAAGGGGGTAGCGCCTTCCCTAATGCACTGCCATCGTCACTGTCGCGCTGGTTTGGCCCGCTACGGTAATGCTGCCCACGCTGGGGAACAATTGGAATCCCGCACTACTTCTGCAGGAAAAACTGGCCCACGAACATCGCATCGATGCCCGACGAGTAGAAGCTGCGCACCGCATCGCGCGGCGTGCAGACCAACGGCTCGCCGAACAGGTTGAACGAGGTGTTATAGAGCACCGGCAAACCGGTCGCAGCTCCGGCGGCGTGCAGCAGCTTCCAGTAGAGCGGGTTCTCGTCGCGGTCCACCGTGTGTACCCGCACCAGATCGTCCGCCAGCAGAGCCGCGGCGAACCGCTCGCGATAAGGCGGCTTCACGCGGCCCACGGTGGCGAGGAATCGCGCGTTCGGCCCCGCCTCGAAGTATTCGCCGGCCACCTCCGCCGGAACCGACGCCGCAAACTTGCGCACCTGTTCGCGATGCTTGATAAAGATGTTGAGGTTCTCGGTGGAATATGGGTCCAGCGGCGATGCCAGAATGCTGCGGTTGCCCAGCGCGCGCGCGCCGAACTCCATGCGGCCGTGCATCCACGCCACAATCTTGTTCTCGCTCAACTGTTCCACCGCGGTCTCGATCAGCCCTTCGGTGGTGAGCATGTAGCGGAAGCGCAGCTTGCAATTTTCCAGCGCCTGCTTGATCTCCGCGGCGGCGAATGCGGGACCCAGGCATAGAGTGGAGAGCGCCACGCGCCGCGGTTGCGCGAACGCCGTATGCCAGGTTTCCAGCGCCGCGCCGATCGCGGTTCCGGCGTTGCCCGCAGCCGGCTGCACAAAAACATTCTGGTAACCGGACCGGGTTTCGAGCGCCGAGACCAGCAGCGCGTTGAGCCCCAGTCCGCCCGCGAAGCAGAGATTGCGGCCGGCGCCGGCCATGCGAATGACGGCGGCTTCCACGGCGCGCTGAACGCCGGCTGCGATGTGCGGACGCAAGGCATCGGGAATGCCCTCGGCTTCGGTTTCTGCTTCTGCAGCGCGCAACCCCAGGCGGTCGTAGAAGCGCGCGCTGAATCCGCCGCGGCTGAATCGTTGGCTGGTGAAGTAGGAGCGGTCCAGGCGCGGGCCGTTGTCTGAAAGCGCGAGAATCTCGAGAAACAGATCCTTATACCGGTCGTCGCCGTGCATCGACATCCACTGCACTTTGTGTTCATCGGCGTTGGCTTCAAGGCCCAGCAGCTCCGTGACGCGTCCGTAGAGGTCGCCGGGCGAATCGGGCGCGTAGTATTCCTGATCGAGCGTCATGCGCGAGCCCTGCGCGAGCCATCGCGAGCCGCAGCGGAAATCGCCGCCGCGATCGAGAGTCAGCACGGTGGCATCGTCGAACGGCGACGCAAAATACGCCGAGGCGGCGTGCGCCAGATGGTGATCCACTACCGACAGGCGGCTGCCTGGAAACTGTGCGCGGAGCTGGGCGTAGAAATCCGAATCGGGAACCGGGCGCGCTACCGCAACCGCATCCACCGCTGGCGGCTTGACTCCCGCCAACTGCAGACACATGGCGATGGAATGCTCCGGCAATCCGCTGGCGCCGCCCCAATTCAAGCGCCGCCGGACGAGCTTCGATTCTTCCACGGCGGCTACCAGCTCGCCGTCGCGCAGAATCGCAGCGGCGGCATCGCCGAGAATGCCGCCTATTCCCAGAATGATCATTTGCCCTGCCGCTGCTCAATCTTGGCCCAGGTATTGCGCAGGGCCACCGTGCGGTTAAAGACGGGCTTGCCGGGGGCGCCATCGGGATCGGCGCAGAAATAGCCCAGCCGCTCGAACTGATAGAAGCTCATCGCGGGCACATCGCCCAGACACGGTTCCAGCTTGCAGCCGGTGAGCGCTTCGAGCGATTTGGGATTCAGATTCGCGGTGAAGTCCGCGCCCTCTTCGGTTTGGTTGGGATTTTCCACCGTGAACAGGGTCTCGTAGACGCGCACTTCGGCGTCCACCGCATGCGCCGCCGACACCCAATGAATGGTCGACTTCACCTTGCGGCCATCGGGCGCGTTGCCGCCGCGCGTCGCCTGATCGTAGGTGCAGTGCACCTCGGTCACTTCGCCCGCATGGTTCTTCACCACGCCCACGCAAGTGATGAAGTAGCCATAGCGCAGCCGCACTTCGCGCCCCGGAGAGAGCCGGTAGTATTGCTTGGGCGGATCTTCGCGGAAATCGTCCTGCTCGATGTAGAGCACGCGCGAGAACGGAACCTTGCGCGTGCCGGCGCTTTCGTCTTCGGGATTGTTGACGGCGTCGAGCTCTTCCACCTGGTCTTCGGGATAGTTGTCGATCACGATACGCAACGGCCGCAACACGCCCATCACGCGCAGCGCGCGCTTGTTGAGATCTTCGCGGACGAAGTGCTCCAGCAAGCCGAGCTCGATGATGCCGTTGGTTTTCGAAACGCCGATCGCTCCGCAGAAATTGCGCAGCGCTTCCGGCGTGTAGCCGCGGCGGCGGATGCCGGAAAGGGTCGGCATGCGCGGATCGTCCCAGCCACGCACGTGGCCGTTCTGCACCAGCGCCAGCAGCTTGCGCTTGCTGAGCAGCGTGTAAGTAAGGTTGAGGCGATCAAACTCGATCTGCCGCGGATGATAGATGCCGAGCGCGTCGCAGAACCAGTCATAGAGCGGGCGGTGGTCTTCGAATTCCAGCGTGCAGATGGAGTGCGTGATGCGCTCGATGGAATCGGACTGGCCGTGCGCGTAGTCGTACATCGGATAGATGCGCCACTCGCTGCCGGTGCGGTGATGCGATTCGTGCAGAATGCGGTACATCACCGGGTCGCGCATATTAAGGTTGGGCGACGCCATATCGATTTTGGCGCGCAGCGTGCGCGAGCCATCGGGAAACTCGCCGGCCTTCATGCGCGCGAATAAATCCAGGCTCTCATCGACGGAGCGGTTGCGGTACGGGCTGTCCGTGCCCGGCTCGCTGAGCGTGCCGCGATACTTGCGCACTTCCTCGGCGCTCAGGTCGCACACATACGCTTTGCCGGCTTCGATCAACTGCACCGCCCACTGGTAGAGCTGGCCGAAATAATCGGAGGCGTAGAAGACACGGTCTTCCCAGTCGAAGCCCAGCCAGCGCACGTTGTCCATGATGGAATCGACATACTCGGTCTCTTCCTTCGAGGGATTAGTATCGTCGAAGCGCAAGTTGGTCTTGCCGTCGAATTCGGCCGCCAATCCAAAATTGAGCCAGATGGATTTAGCGTGGCCGATGTGCAGGTAGCCGTTCGGCTCCGGAGGAAAGCGCGTGTGGACGCGGCCGCCGTACTTATTGCTGCCGATGTCTTCGCGGATGATCTCGCTGATGAAGTTGGAAGGACCCGCTGGAGTCATATCGATTTGAGCTTTTCAACGGCCTGGATATTCTCGATGGCCCGGATGTTTTCGATCGCCGCCTCGATGCGCGCGAGAGAAGTCTCCCGCCCAAGCGCTTCGAGCGTGCCAAATAGCGGCGGCGCGTTCTTGCGGCCGCAAACGGCCACGCGGATGGGCTGAAACATCTGGCCGGTCTTGATGCCGAGTTCGCCCGCGGCTTTGCGCAGCGCGGCATCGAGTTCGTCGTGCGTGAAACCTGCGGAGCCAAGCACCGTACGTCCGCTCTCAAGCGCCCGCAGCGCCATTGCGGCGTCGCCCTTTTGCGGAATCAACTCGGCGGGGTCATAGGGCGGCAGTTGCTCCACGAAGAAGAAATCGGCGACTGTGAGCACATCGCGCAGCAGCTTGATGCGCTCCTGAATCAGCGGCGTGATTTGCGCCATCTTCTGCGGCGTCGCCGCAAACCCCGCCTCGTGAACCACCGGCAGCAGGCGCTCCGATAGCTCGGCCGCGGGCATAGTGCGAATGTACTCGGCGTTGAGCCAGAGGGCTTTCGGGTCGAAGGGATCGTCGTCCTTGAAATTGACCACGGCGTTGCTGCGGTGAATGCCTTCGAACGAAAACGCGTCGACTAATTCCTGGCGCGGCATCTGTTCGCGGTCGTTCTTGGGCGACCAGCCGAGCAGGCACAGAAAATTCACGAAGGCTTCGGGCAGGAATCCGGCGTCGCGATAAGTGGTGACGCTGACCACGGGGCCGTGCTTGCGCTTCGACAGCTTGGCGCCATCGGGCGCCACCAGCAGCGGCAAGTGCGCGAATTGCGGCGGCGTCAGGCCCGCGGCTTCGAAGATGAGAATGTGCTTGAAGGTATTGGCCAGATGCTCCTGGCCGCGGATGATGTGGCTGATGCGCAGATCGGCGTCGTCGGCGCACGAGCCCAAGTGATACGTCGGCATGCCGTCGCTGCGCAACAGCGCGAAGTCTTCGATATCGGCGGTGGCTTTCGATTGTTCGCCGAAAACGCCATCGTTGAATGTCACGTGGGTTTCGGAATCGCGCGGCACGCGGAAGCGCAACGCGAAGGGCTCGCCCGCGGAGGCGCGCCGGTCGCTCTCTTCCCGCGAAAGGTTACGCATTTCGGCATGGAACAACCAGGCGCCCTGGGCTCCCTGGTGTGCGCCCGATTTGTCGATTTCGCCGGATTGCGCCGGCGTGAAATCGCGGTAGGCCAGCCCCTTGTGCAGAATCGCATCGGCGATCTGCCGGTGGAGCGCGAGACGATCCGACTGTTTGTACAGTTCATCCCAAGGCAGATCGAGCCACCGCAGACCGGCGAAGATGGACTGCAGCGAGGCTTCGGTGTTGCGCTCGACGTCGGTATCGTCGATACGCAGAATCATGGCGCCGCCATTGTGACGCGCGTAGAGCCAGTTGAAGATGAAGGTACGCGCTCCCCCAATGTGCAGAAAGCCCGTGGGAGAGGGCGCGAACCGAACTCGAATCATGGAAATGCCAGTATAACAAGCCTCAAATCCGCGGCTTGAATCGAACACCTGGCGCGGCTTCCGGCCACAAGTGTTAGAAGCTGCGAAAGAATCGCGGAGATCGCCGGGTTGACAGACGAAAGCGTCTGTCCCACGTTGGCGTTTTTGTGGCAGGCGCTATCGCGTGCCAACCGATTGTTTCGCAGCTTCTTATGGATTGGAAAAGAGGAGCCCAGCCAAGCCGTATTCCGCGTCCCCCTGAGTTCAGTAAGTGAGCTTAAGCGCGAGTTGGATCAGCCGCGGACTGTTCAGTTGGCTCGAGACAATCCCGAAGGTGTTGGCCGCCGCGGTACTGGCGCCCGTGCCCGGGTTCCCGAACTGCACCCGGTTGAAGAGGTTGAAGGCCTCGGCGCGGAATTCCAGTCTGAACCGCTCGGTGATGGCCGTCTTCTTGTAAATAGAGGCGTTCCAGTTGTTGGTTCCGGGGCCGCGCAGCACTGGGTCGGTGCGGGCCTCGCTGCCGAAGGTGAAAATACCCGGCACCGAGTAGCAGGAGGTGTTGAACCATTCGTTGAGGCGGGATGTGGCCGGAGTACTTAAAACGGGATTGCAGCCGGGCGTTACGTTGGGCCGCAAGCCGGTGTTAAACCCGGTCAAATTAGGCGATGCGGTCAAGCCCAGCGGGAAGCCGTCCTGGAAGGTGCTCAGGCCGTTGAAGCCCCAGCCCGAAACCAGCTTGTCCGCCGCGCCGTGCACTCCCGACAGGAACTTATGTCCCTTGCCGAACGGGAGATCCACCACATAGCTGAAGGTCAAGCGCGAGCGCGAGTCGAAGCTGGAAAGCGCGTATTCCTGCCTCAAGTTGTACCAATTCTGGATACCCGCGACTCCGGTCGGCCCATCCAGCCACGTGGTCAACGTCTCCACATCGGAGATGATTTTGGAGAAGGTATAGGCCACCAGCAGCGTGCCGCCGGAAGAGAACCGCTTCTCCACCTTGGCCTGAAGCGCCTGGTAAGAGCTGTTGCCGAAGTAAGCCCCGGGATCGGAGCCGGAAGTGTACTGCGGGAAAGGCAGCTCCAGTTGCGCCAATTCCACGGTCGGTTGCGTCAGCGTCCCATTCGATATCAGGCCATAGAACGGGTTCGGCACCTGGCTTTCCAATTTGAGCCCCTGAGAAAAATCCTGGGTGGGAAGCGCGTCGATCTGGGCTGATCCCTGCGACAGGTGAGTCCCTTTCAGTCCCACATAGGATGCCTCGACAGCCGTGTTGCCTGGGAGCTGGCGTTGCAACGTGAAATTCCACTGCAACGTGGTTGGGTATGGCACATTTGCCTGCGGGAACCGGTCGCCTCCCACCCCCAGCAGCACCTGGTTGAAGTTTGGATTGCGCCCTGGAGCATCCAGGAAACCGCCTGGAAAGGGATTGCTAAAGGTGTTAAGCGCGGTTACATCGCTGTTGATCGAACTCACCATGACGTTGTTGATGTAGTTGATCGCAGCCTGGGTTGGCCCTTCCGGAAAGTTCAGGTTGGCCGGGGGAAAGAATATGCCCGCCCCCGTGCGGATCACCGTCTTATCGTTCAGGCGGTAGGCGACGCCGACTCGGGGTGCGAACTCATGGTAATGCTCCGGGTACAAGCCACGCTCCGGGTGTCCCGGGGTGTCTACCAGAACAAATGCGCCCAATACCGGTTGTCCGTTTACCGTCGCCCCGTTCAATGCCGGGTTGGCCAGATTCGGGTCGAAGCTGTCCTGGCGGTTGTACCGCTCGGTGTAAACGCCCGGAATCTCCCAACGCACGCCCAGGTTCACCGTCAGCTTCGGGTTCACCTGGATGGCGTCGTTGGCATAGTATCCCTGGTAGTGCATCCCACCCGCGGTGAACGGAGCAATCTGCTGTGTACCGCTGGCCGCGTCGCCCAGCAGGAAGGAAGCGAGGCCGCCGCCCGTCGCCCCCGGGCTCAAGGCATTGGACGCAGTGAACAGATTGGTGAAACTGTAGGTGCCGCCGGGGGAATTGTTCTGGAAGTAGTTAACGTCCATGCGGCGAAACTCGCCGCCGAACTTCAAGGTATGGCGGCCGACTATCTTGACAAGGCTCTCCGTGAGCGTGTAGGTATTGTCACGGGAGTAAAGCAACCCGCCGCCAATGAAGTTATAACCGCTAACCGACGGATACGGCGGGGTAGAGGAATCGGTGAACCCGTTGCCCGCGTCGATGGTATTCATATACGCCGGAAAGCCGAAGGTCTTCGCCAGGTCGGTGCCCAGGTACCCGGGAATCCGGCCGTAATACCAGCGCATGAACCCCGCCCGGATATCCACGATCGTGGTCGGACTCAGGGAGTAAGTGTCAGCCAGGATGGCCTGGTCGGTAGTGAAGCCCTCGGGAGAGTATGGATCGCCATTGAGGAAACCGTTGCCGTAAGTGTTCACCGGCAGGTTCGCCGATTTCCATCGTGTGTAGCGGGCGAGCACACGCTGCTTGTCGCTCACGTTCCAGTCGCCGCGGAAGTTGCCTTGGTCGTTGTTCCCGCCCGTCGCAACATTCTTATTGAAGTTGAAATTGTGCGTATATAGGGCGCCGGCGCCGGTTGGCAGCCCATACATAGGAAGGTTCACAAAGGCCTCAGACACCGGGTTGATCCGGTTGGCCGGTATGATGTTGCCGGGGAACGGCGAGCGCTGCGCCCCGGTGGCCGGGCAGTTCACGGTGCACTGGGTCGCAGGGTCGTAAATGGGGATTAGCGCACCGGTGGCGCCGAAGTAACCGGAGAAGTCTCCCTTCAATTCCTGCGGCGTCGGCACGGTTTCAGTGAAGGTGTTGCCCGCGCGCTGCCGGAAACCCTCATAGGCGGCAAAGAAGAATAACTTGTCCTTCTTGATCGGCCCGCCGATGCTGCTTCCAAACTGGTTCTGCACGAACGGCGGCCGGGTGAGCCCGGCGGCGTTCGAGAAAAACGTATTCGCGTTCAGTTTCTGGTTGCGCAGGTATTCATATGTGTCGCCATGGTACGCGTTGGTTCCGGACTTGGACGTGATATTGATCACGCCGCCGGTGAAGCGGCCATATTCCGCGCTGTTGTTGTTGGTCTGCACGCGGAACTCGGACACCGAATCCTGGCCCGGCACCAGCGCCACCAGGTTGCCGTAGGTGGTGGTCATCGGCATGCCGTCGTACAACGTCGCGCTTTGGTTCGCCGTGCCCCCGCCAACCTGGTAGTTACCCGCCGCGAACACGTTCTTCCCGGTCAAACTCCCGTCGGAACTGCCCTGCGGCACGATGCCCGGAACCATGTCTACCAGGTTGAGGACGTTGCGCCCATTCAAGGGAAGCTCCTGGACGGTCCGCGCCGCCACCACCTGGCTGAGCGACGCATTCTCGGTCTGTAACAGCGCCGCTTCGGCTGTCACCTCTACCGACTGGGCCGTATCTCCGACCGCCAGCGACACGTCCGCGCGGACGGCGGATTCCACGTTCACTTGGATCTGGTCGCGGATGGAGCGCTTAAACCCGGTCTTCTCAATGTCCACTTTGTAACTGCCCGGAACCAGGTCGACAAACTGGTAGATACCGTCCGTCACGGTCGCGGCGGTCCGGGTTACGCCGGTTCCGATGTTGGTTAATGTTACTTTCGCCCCCTCTATTGCGGCGCCGCTCGGATCGGTGACCGTGCCGACGATCGACCCGTAAAAGGTTTGGCTCATCATGGGGGTGGCTAGAATCGCTACAGCCATCCCGAGCATCAAAAACATCATCGCGGGTGAACCGCTGCTTGGCGTTACCCTGTTACTTGGCATTCTCATGCTCCTTACACAGCACTGGTATAGTTTGACGACCGTACCAATTACGAGGGGCGCAAACCCACCAATTTGAGGGTAGTGTAACCGGATAGCAACCGAAAAGCAAGCGTAGACTTTGCCGGAATTATTAGGCGAAGGTTCATTAAAGCACTGGTGGCTATGCATAATTCCGGTTTCGCGCTTCGCGATGAACCCAACTCTGCTGTTCGACAAAACAGGAAAGCGGCAATTATGCCAGGCCTCCATTTTTGAGCCCTGCGATTTATTTACAAGTCTCTCAGTCGATTTAGTTCGAGACGCGGCGGAAAGGTGCTCGTAAGACAGGCCTCCCGGCCTGTCTTTCCGGCTTACGGCAGCTTGTGCCGCATGCGCGAAAACACGCCGAGTCCGAAACGGAGCCGCGACCGTTAGAGCGAATTACGGCCACCGAACGGCGATAATCCCCGAAACCGTTAAGCACCCAGCCAAACCAGGGCAGACCGCCCGTAGCGCTCGAAGCGCGGGTTCCTATATCCTGAATGCGACGCCTTGTTTCTGCAAATAGGCCTTGGCGATTCTGGCGGTTTCAAGAGGGGCCAACGGCATGCCGGGCGAAGGATCGAGTTCCACCATGATCATGCCTGCGATGGTCTTACCATCCATCATGTCCAGGATTGCCGGAATGTTCACTTTGCCTTGGCCTAACGGACAATAGCCGAGGTAGTCCCTACCCCCCGAGAAGTCCTTCAGGTGCATATGCTGGACCAGCGGCAGGAAGTCCTTGACAACCTGTACGGGGTCCGAGCCCCCCTTTTGAAGCTGTCCGATATCCGGCCCGAACTTCACATAGCGCGTGTCCACAGCCTCCATTACGGCATAAGTCTCATCGCGCGTTTCGACGCACGTGCCGGTGTGCTGGTGCAGCGCCGCTGTCAGGCCTAGATCGGCGACCGCCTTGGCGCACTCGTTCAGGGTAGTCACAATGTTGTCCTTATACGCCTTGAAGTCGTAGCTGTTGCGGGGGACCGAATTGGGCCCCAGCACAACCACCTTTCCCCCATATTTCTTGAGGATCTTCGCCCAACCCAACACCTTTTCGATCGATTCCTTGCGCTGGGATGGGTCCGTAAGGTTAGGCCCCCCATACTCGGAGATCAGGGGCAGCTGATATTTGTCGAGCAGCCGGCCCAACCCGCCATTGGCCTCCATACCTTCCAGGTTCTGGCCGAAGAATTCCACTCCGTAGAAACCCAACCCGGCGATTTCCTCGATGGTCTGGCCGATGACGGCGGGGTCGGTTTGGATCCCCCCGCCCCGGCGAGCAGTTCCTGGAGCACTACCGGGACCGGCGGGGCCGCTACTGCGATCCATCAACACCCAGGTGATGCAGGTGTGGCCGATCTTGACCTTCCTCGGCGCCTGCGCGCGCGCCGCCGGCAACGATGCCGCGCCGAGACCGAGTGCGATCTTGGAGAAGGTACGGCGATTCAATATTGCGTCCATATAGACGGTGTTCCTTTCAGGGCTTTCCCGCCCTGTTCTGCGATCGCAGGCGGGAAACGGGAACTCCCCAGCGCCGTTGCGGCGTTGTCCCGAGCAAGGCTAGCAGCCGTCCGGACGGAAGTCAAGCGGACAAAGTTTCGTGTCGCCGCCAAATGATAAT
>PLDF01000207.1 GCA_003135055.1 Bryobacterales bacterium
CTTCTATGTCGCGCACCCGTGGTTCTCGGGGGTGCATAACAGTATTGGGGATTATCGCCGCACAGTGCCGTAATTCGCTCCCTTACGGCCCAACCAGTCCTTCCAAACCATCGAAGGATGCCCGGCCTTGACCGCCCCAGCTTACACCCCGGATTGCAACACCCGATGCAGAATCTTGGGCACAAATGGGCCCTGCCGATTGACTGAATCGGTTCTCCTGTGCCGCGAACCCGTAGGTGAATGTCAAGAACGGATCGATTGCCGTCCCGCACACATCCTACCGCATGTAATCGCAGAGGACAGACGTCCGTTGTCGCGCGTTCGACGGCCGTCGACCGAGAGTCGTGCGATTATCGCGGTGCGATTTACGGCGCCCCTCGGAAATTAATCCACGCCGAATCGCAACGCTACCGATATCACGCCATAACGTTCCCGTCCTGGCGCTGGTCGCGCGCACCCAAGGTCCGCCATTTCCCCTCGCGATTCGGCAAGACGGCGAACTTCCGGCCCGGCGGATGCTGCACAGGGATGTCAAGCCACTTACTTTCGGGCCGCGAATGTGCGGTGGCATCGTTTTGCGTTCACAATCCAAATGTGGGAGCTTGGTTACGAGCACGTCGAGTGAACCCGACAACATCCGCAGTGATCCTATCTTTTCTCTTGGCTGGAAGCGCCTTCGCGCAGACGGTCGATAAGGAGCCTGTTGCTGTCGTCGAGGTTGGGGGAGCTCCTGGCTGGAATCTCACAAACGGCGGATGGAGCTTAGGCCCAACCGTCGCGGTTGAAGTTACGCCGATAGAGAACTGGTTGGAACTTGAGATGGGCGTTACGCCGGGTTTCCGCCGTCACTCAACAGAATGGGACACGGACCTTCTGTTCAAGAAGCCTTGGACCCTCTCCAAGAAAGTAGAGTTTATGTTCGGGATTGGTCCGGAGTGGGTTCATACGAGGGCATACGGCGTGACGACGAACTCAGTTGCCGGTGAAGCCGTGCTGGATTTTATGTTCTGGCCCTCCGCGAAGCATAGATTCGGCTGGTACCTCGAACCGGGCTGCGATTACAACTTTGGGCGAGGACATGAGCGATCGGTTGGGATAAGCGGCGGCCTACTGATCGCGATCCCATGAGGCTTCTTGTTGACGATAACCAGTAGTTATAGTTAACGCCTGCCCATCAGCGAGCTTCCGGCTGGGCTTCTTGTTGTGGTTGGGCATGGCCCAAGGTAGGATCGGAGGATGAGAATACCCGTGGTGCGACGCACCGCGCTGCTGAGTCTGGCGGCGGCGTGGGGAGCTTGGGCGCAGGGGACGCCGATCGATTGGAAGGCGCAGCAGGCCGAGACGCTGGCCCGTTTCCGGGCGCTGGTGCAGATCGATTCTTCCGGCCCGCCGGGCAATGAGACGAGAGTGGTCGATTACCTGAAAGGCGTCTTCGCGGAGGCTGGGATTCCGGCGCAGGTCTTTGCGCAGGACCCCGCACGCGCGAACCTGGTGGCGCGCATGCCCGGCAACGGGAAGAAGCGGCCCGTGCTGCTGCTGGCGCACACCGACGTAGTCGGCGTGCAGCGCGAGAAGTGGCCGATGGACCCGTTTGCCGCCATCGTGAAGGACGGGTACGTATGGGGGCGCGGCACGACGGACGATAAGGACAAGCTGGTTTCGAACCTCATGCTGATGTTGCTGATGAAACGCAGCGGCGCGACGCTGGACCGCGACATTATCTTTCTGGCCGAGTCGGGCGAGGAGAGCGCAACGGAGGTTGGCATCGATTTCATGGTGGAGAAGCACTTCGATGCCATCGATGCCGAGTTTGCGCTCACCGAGGGCGGCAGCGTAACCATTGAGGGCGGCAAGGCGACCGCCGTCACGGTTTCCACCACGGAGAAACTTCCGCGCCGGGCGAGGCTGGTGGCGGCCGGAACGTCAGGCCACGGCTCGATTCCGCGGCTGGACAACGCTATAGCGCACCTGAGCGCGGCGGTGGCGAAAGTGTCGGCTTGGGTGACGCCGCTCAGTCTGAACGAAACCACCCGTGCGTACTTTGAGCGGCTGGCCGCGATTTCGCCGCCCGGCCGCGCGGCGCGCTACCGGGCGCTGCTGAATGGGAAGCCTCCGGCGCCGGTGGAGCGTTATCTGGCGGCCAACGAGCCACAGCGTTATTCCATGCTGCGGACTTCAGTGTCGCCGACGATCATTAAAGGCGGCTTTCAAGCCAACGTGATTCCTTCCGAAGCCGAGGCTACGCTCGATATCCGCATGACGCCGGGCGAGGACGCCGGGAAGTTCTTCGAAGCGATGGCGAAGGTGATTGACGATCCGTCGGTGAAGATCGTGCCCAGTACGGCGAAACGGCCGGCGGGAGCGCCATCCGGGCTGAACACGGATATGTTTCGCGCGCTGGAGGCGGTGAGCAAACAGATGTATCCCGGCGCGGCCACGCTGCCAATGATGATGACGGGCGCGACGGATATGGCAGAGCTTCGCGCGAAGGGTATGCAGTGTTACGGGATCGGCCCGGAGAGCATGGACGAGGAGTTCGCCGCGCACGGATGGCACAGCGATGTGGAGCGAGCCACGGCGTCGTCGATCTATAAGCTGGCCGAGTTCACGTGGAAGGCTGTAATGGAAGTTGCGGCGCCGAAATAAACCAATCCACCAGACGGGGCGCCGCATGGCGGGGACCGGCCGGCTGGCTCGTCCGGCGATCACGAGCGGAGGCCGGCAGATTAACGACGCCGGCGACGCCGGCATGGTGGCAACTATAAGGCGTCGGCGTTCGAATTCCCATGCCGCATCGCCATTTCCCGTTCTTACGCGAGTCTACTATCTGCAAAGCAACGTGACTCGGGAATCCAAGGCCGTCGCCAACATCCTCGTCAAACGCGGAAAGGAATGGCACGGCCCGGACCGCATGGTAATTAATGAAAAATCGATCGTGTTCGCGGAACCGGCAGGACCGGATTCCCGAAGTCGACCAACTTATCAAAGAATCTAAGCGGCAGCGCGTGCGGCCGGAGTAACAACGCCTGAAGTTACCGGCTGGCCCATGCGCATTTCGCTCCAGTTATAGTCGAATTCCCTGCCGCAATCGAGACAGACAATGTAAGTTCCGTTTCGCGTGGCCTGGGGTGCTCCGTTCTTCCGCGTTGGCGTCAGCGGAAACGTAGTGCGATGGTGAGAGCAGCCAAGCATCTTATTCAGGAACGACTGGATCATATAATTGAACCCTCCTCCAGTCTATATAGATACCGTAAGAGTAGCCAACGTTTCAGTTCTTCTCCGTACTGCCGTTACTAGCGGTGTACGGCAGCGGACGGTTTCACGCTAACTGCGAAAGCCGGGTTGCAATGGATACGGCAATGGATTTGCCGTGAAACCGCCCATTTTCAATGAAAATCTCGTTGGTGTGCATGCCCGCGACGATCACGCCCGCGAGGTAAACGCCGGCGCGCTCGCTCTCCAAAGTCTCCGGATTAGTACGGGGGCGTAGAGTACTAGGTTCCAGGGCGATTCCCGTAGCGGCGAGGAATTCCAGGTCCGGCCGGTACCCAACCAGGGCGAAAACGAAATCGTTTCTTAACATAACTTCACCTTCGGGCGTTGCCATCAGAAGAGAATCCTTGCGGATCTCCACCACGCGCGAATTGAAACAGCCGCGGATCTCTCCACTCTTGATGCGGTTCTCAATGTTCGGCTTGATCCAATATTTCACCGAGCTCGAGATTTCCGCGCCACGGTGAATTAAGGTGACGCGCGCGCCGGTCCAGAACAGCTCGAGCGCGGCGATGGCGGCGGAGTTCTTGGCGCCGATCACGGCCACATCGTGGTTGTAGTACGGGTGCGGCTCCTTGTAATAATGCAGCACCTTGGGCAGATCTTCGCCCGGCACGTCGAGCCGGTTCGCCACGTCGTAGTAACCGGTGGCAAGTATGACTTTGCGCGCACGATAAGTATGCTGGCAATCCAAGCGGTCGGTTGTGGACACCTCAAACGCGTTATCCTCGCCGTCGATGCGGTTCACGCGCTCATAGTCGCGGATGTTGAGCTTGAAATGATCGGCGACGCGACGGTAATACTTCAACGCTTCGTGACGGTTCGGCTTGTCGTTGAGGCTGGTCATCGGTATGTTGCCGATTTCGAGCAGCTCGGGCGTGGTGAAGAACGTCATGTTGGTGGGATAGTTGTAGAGCGAATTCACCACGCAACCTTTCTCCACCAGCACCGTGCGGACGCCGCGCTGTTGCAGCTCAATGCCGCACGCGAGGCCCGTGGGACCGGCGCCCACTACCAGCGCATCGAACGATTCGCTCACAACTTGCTCTCAAGTTCGCGATAGACCGCGTCCAGTACAGCAACCAGCGCGGCGTCGAGTGCAGCCACATCCTTGCCGCCTCCTTCGGCCATATCGGGCCGCCCGCCGCCTTTGCCGCCGACGGCCTGGGCCACCGCGCCGGCCAGCTTTCCCGCGTGAACTTTGGCGGTGAGATCTTTCGTGACGGCGGAAACTATGGCGACGCCGTCGTCGCCGGCCGAAGCCAGCACCATCACCGCGCTCTTCCATTTGTTGCGCAGCGAATCCGCCAGCTCGCGCAGTTGCTGGCGATCCATCCCGTCGATACGCGCCGCCAGAACTTTCGACCCGTTGACGCTGCGCGCCTGCAATTCGAGAGCGCCCGATGCGGATTGCGCCAGCTTGCTCTTCAACTGCACCACCTGCCGCTCCAGCGCGTGCCCGGTGGCCAGCAGCCTTTCCACGTGCTCGACCAACTCGGGCTCCGAAGCCTTCACGATGCCGGCGATTCGCTTGAGGGCATCTGTGGACTCCTGATACTGCCGCAGCGCGCCCTCGCCGGTGACCGCTTCGATGCGCCGCACGCCCGCGGAGATGCTGCTTTCCGAAACGATTTTGCATACGCCGATATCGCCGGTGCGGCCGACGTGCGTTCCGCCGCACAGCTCGCGGCTGAATCCGGGCACGTGTACTACGCGCACCTGCTCGCCGTATTTTTCGCCGAACAACGCCATGGCGCCGGTGGAGATGGCCTGATCGATGGGCATAACGTTAGTCTCGACGGCGGTGTTCTTAAGAATCTGCTCGTTCATGAGCCGCTCGACTTCCTGGAGCTCGGCGCGATCGACGGCGGTGTAATGCGTGAAGTCGAAGCGCAGGCGGCCGGGTTCCACGACGCTGCCCGCCTGCTTGACGTGCGTGCCCAGCACCTGGCGCAACGAGGCGTGCAGCAGATGCGTGGCGGTGTGATTGCGCCGCGTGGAATCGCGCAGAGGCACGGCGACTTCGGCGCGCAACGAATCGCCGACGTGGATCGGGGCGTGGGTCACGATGCGATGCACGGAAAGGCCGGGAACGCCGGGGAACACCGTTTCCACATCGGCCACTCTTTCGCCGGATACGGGGTTGGCAGAGGTGGCGTTGACAGACGTGGCGTTGCCGGACGCGGGGTTGACAGACGAAAGCGTCTGTCCCACGGCGGAATAGAGCGCGCCGCGGTCGCCCACTTGCCCGCCCGATTCGGCGTAGAACGGCGTTTGATCGAGCACCAGCTCCGCGGTGGTTCCGGCGGGTACGGAATCCACGGGCTGCTTGTTTACTAATAATCCGATTACGCGCGAAGTGGCTTCGAGCTCGCTGTAGCCCAGGAATTTGGTGCGGCCTTGCTCGATGAGCTTCTGATAGGCCGGAACCACCGCGCCTTTATCGGCGCCCTTCCAGCTTGCGCGCGCACGCTCGCGCTGCTGCTCCATCTCGCGGTCGAAGCCTTCGCGATCGAGAGCGAAACCGTGCTCGCGCGCCATCTCTTCCTGCTCGTCGAGCGCGAGGCCGTACGTATCGTACAACTTGAACGACGTCGCGCCCGGAATCGTGCGGCCCTGAACACTCTTGATTTCCTGGTTGAACATCTTCTCAGCCACCAGGAACGTGGTGGCATAGCGATGCTCTTCGTCCTTCACCACGCGCGCCACGCGCTGCACGCTTTCCATCATTTCGGGATAAGCGTCGCGCATGTGCTCAGCCACGAAGCCGGTGAGCTTGTAGAGAAACGGCTCTTCGACGCCGATCAGGCGCACGTTGCGCAGGGCGCGGCGCATAATTTTGCGAAGCACGTAGCCGCGGCCTTCGTTGGAAGGAACCACGCCATCGTGGATCAGAAATGCAGTCGCGCGCGCATGGTCCGCGGTAATGCGGAGGGCGGTATCCACGCGCGGATCGGGTCCATAGGTTTTGCCGAACATCTCAGCCGCACGCTCAATGATGGGCAAGATCAGATCGGTATCGTAATTCGAGAGCTTGCCTTGCATCACGGCGGCGACGCGCTCGAGGCCCAGGCCGGTATCGATGGATGGGCGGGGAAGCGGCGTCAGCTTACCGCTGGCATCGCGGTCGAACTGCATGAAAACCAGATTCCAGATTTCGACGAAGCGCCCGCCGCCGTCGTTGGGAAACTGCTCGCGCTCGCGGCCTTTTTCGGCGGCCTCCACGCCCAGGTCGTAATGGATCTCCGAGCACGGCCCGCACGGACCGGTCTCGCCCATCTGCCAGAAATTATCCTTCTCATCGAGGCGGAAGATGCGGTCTTTGGGCACGCCGGCCACTTTTTGCCACAACTCTTCGGCTTCGTCGTCTTCGCGGAAGACGGTCACGTACAGGCGGTCTTTGGGGAGGCCGTAATCTTTGGTGATCAGGTCCCAGGCGAAGCGGATGGCGTCGGCTTTGAAATAGTCGCCGAAGGAAAAATTGCCCATCATTTCAAAGAAGGTGTGATGGCGGCGGGTGTAGCCGACGTTTTCGAGGTCGTTGTGCTTGCCGCCCGCGCGAACGCACTTCTGCGCGGTTGTGGCGCGGGAATAATCGCGCTTCTCGGCGCCGAGGAAGATGTCCTTGAACTGGTTCATGCCGGCATTGGTGAACAACAGCGTTGGGTCGTTGGCCGGGACCAGCGAAGAGCTGCGGACGACGCGGTGGCCGCGTTCGGCAAAAAAATCGAGAAAGCGCTGTCTGATTTCGGAACCTGTCACGGAGAATCCTTCCGGAGTGGAGTGAAATTCAATTGTAGCTGCCGTCAACGCATCTTTCAGGCGCCGGCGCCGGATGGTGGCACGGCGCGAGAAGTTATCTCGAATCGCTGGAATACGTATCAGGTTCTGCAATGCCGCAAAGTGGAGGGCAATTCGCTGGACGCGCAATGCCGGAAGCCAAGAGAGCAAGCGGCCGTTGTTGCGTGGCCGTGCCGCATGGCCGTGCCGCGCCCCAGGGCCGAGGTCTCCGCCTGCGCCAGCGGCGAAGCACAACCATGAACTTGATACCTGCGCGCCTTCATCGCCGTACTGGCCGTTGCGCACCATGCTGCCTGGCCTCAGCCGTTCGCGGGGGCTGCCGGTCGCGGACTCCCGCCAGGCGCCCCCGTTGCGCACCATGCTGCCGGCCTCAGCCGTTCGCGGGAGCTTCTAGAGCTTTGTAGATCTGTAGAGCTTGGGGCTTGCAATACTGTTCTCAGTCCGCTAATATATACACATGAGGCGCACAAATCTTGTGTTAGATGAACGGTTATTGGAGGACGCAACCCATGCACTGGGGGCCAAGACCTACTCCGCAGCCGTGAATACAGCGCTAGCCGAGGTCATCCGGTTGAAGAAGATCCAGCAGATTCCGCATTTTTTCGGCTCTAAGCTTTGGGAAGGCAATCTGGCCGAAATGCGCGGCGACGAGCCCCGGCGAGCCGAATGATCCTGGTCGATACCTCGGTCTGGATTGAGATGCTGGGCGGAAGACCGGGATACGACATGCGGGAGGAAGTTCTGCCGCTGCTTGTCACATGCGCGCCGGTGATGCAGGAGATTGTGCAGGGTCTGCGGCCCGGCGCCGAGAGCGAGACGTTCCGCCGCGCCTTTCTTGCGATGCCGGTGCTCGGCGACCCGCTTCCGCTGAGTACTTTCCTGGCAGCGGCCGAAATCTACCGGCAAGGCCGCCGCAAGGGCTTTACCATTCGATCTTCGGTGGATTGTCTGATAGCTGCGATCGCGCTCGAACACAAGGTTCCGGTGTGGCATCGCGACCGCGATTTCGCCGCGATTGCGCGATTTACCGCGCTCGAAACGGTTTAGTACTGTTTAGTGGCCTGAGCCTCGCGCGCGAACTCATCGCGCAAACTAACCTCTGCACGCGCCCCTGACCCACATGCAAGACATCCGGAAACTGGGAGCGACTCTTTGGGAGGCGGCGGACAAATCTCAGGCCAACTCGCACAGATCGTCGTCCGAATAGTGCATGCCCGTGCTCCGCGTCATCTTCCTGCGCCACGCTGCCAACCGCTACGACGCCGCCTGCCGCGAGATGGCCCAAGACAAGATCGGGCCGCCGGCAAAGCGCCCAAGCGCCCGAACTGTGACGCGGCTTCGCCTCGTAGAATCCCTTGGACCCATGCTCCCGGCACAACTTCACCGTGATCATCGGCACGCCGAACGCCTTCGCGATCCGGTTTATTTCGGGTCCGGCACCTTCGGGACGCTGTAGACCTTCTTCAACGCCTCCTGATATTCGCCGAATAACGCGTGGATTCCGTCGAATTCGCGCTTTACCGCGGCGCGGTAGTCCGGGTGCGTGGCGAAATCGAAGAGCAGCGCGGCCATCGATTGCGCGTCCACGACGAAGCCGTGGTGGCCGATCTCCTTCACCGCCTCGTCCTCCATTTCATAGGTGTGATTGGCGGCGGTGGAGGTCTGCGATGCGAATCCCAGGCCCGGAATCGCGATCGATACCATGCCTGTTTCCTCGAATCCCTGCGGCTTGCCGGGCGCTTCCTGCACGTTGGTGGCGCCGAAATGCTTCATGTACTCGAAGCCGACTTCCGCCAGGGATGCCACCGAGATGCCGTCGCGATTCTGACCGTAGTTGTCGATCTTGACCTTGGTCCCGGTGGCCAGGGCGGCGGCGCGCGCGGCGTTATCGACGAACTCGCGGACTTGCGTGAGATACACCGCGTCGGGGTATCGGATGTAGAAATCGGCCACGGTCCGGTCAGGCACCACGTTGGGCGCGGCGCCGCCTTCCATGATGATGCCCTGCACGCGCGCTTCGGGGCGCATGCTGCTGCGTACGGCGTCGATGTTGTTGAACAGGTGGATCACGGCTTCGAGCGCGTTGCGGCCCGCCCACGGCGTCATCTGGTGCGCGGGCGCGCCGGAGAAGGTGTACTTCACGCCGTCGATATTCAGACAACAGGTTCCGAAACCCGGCGCGGGACGCGTAGTGGCGCTGACGGAATGGCTGCGGACGATGATATCCATGCCGTTGAACACGCCCGCTTTGAACATCTCCACCTTGGCCTCGGGTGGCATCATCTCTTCGCCCGGTGTGCCGAACACCACCACGCTGCCGGGCGTGTGCGTGCGCTCCAGGTATTCGGCCATTGCGATGGCAGCAGCCATCCCCACGGGCCCCTGCGCGCTGTGTTGATCGCCATGGAACGGGCCCTTGGTTCCGCGGAGCGCGTCGTATTCCAGGATCACGCCAAGATTCGGGCCGCCGTTATTTCCCTTGAACCGGCCTACGAACGCGGTCTCGAGACCTCCGGAATCGGTGGTCACTTCGAAGTTGTGCTTCTTCAGATACGCGATGAGGATGGCCACCGACCGGCGCTCCTGGAATCCGATTTCCGGATGCCTGGTGATGTCGTCGGCCATGGTTAGCAGCTCGGTCTCCATGAGTTGTTTGGCGCGCGCGGCCACTTGGTCGCGCACAGTGTTGGCGGCGGAGAATTTTGCCACCCAGCCGGGCGGGTCGATGGATTTTTCCAGCGCGGCCATTTTTTGTAGCACGCCGGCCGCGGCTTCGCGCTCGGTAGGGGTTTCTTGTGCGAGGCCGAGGGCGGCGCATAGCAACATCAGGGTGATTGGTTTCATGATTGCTTCCTTGGGACCCTTGTGAAATCCGATTCGCGGAGCGCGCCTCCGGCGCGTGGACAGGCCGGGAGGCCTGTCCCACGGGCGCCTAAGCACGCTTCTCCCATCCGCCGCGCGTGAAATCCGGAAACTTCGCGGGCGCACTGCCCTTCGCCACGGATTCCTCGCTCAGTGGGCCGGGCGCACTCCACGCGGCCGCGTCGTAGACGTCGATATCGGGCGGCGAGCCCTGTTTCATGCACTGAATCAAGCGGTATGCCATGACGAAATCCATGCCGCCGTGGCCGCCCAGTTCGCGCGCCATGTCGCCGACTTCGGTCCAATACTTGTGCTCGAACTTCTTCTTATATGGGTCGATGGATGCGAATTCTTCCTTGGGAGATCCATCGACGTAAATTCGCGGCGGATAATCGCGGAAAATGCCCTTCGTTCCGGCGATCAGGTTGATGCGGTCGTAGGGTTGCGGCGACGAAGTGTTGTGCTCGAGGTTGATCACGCGGCCTTTGACGGTGTGGATCAGGCTCACGTTCAAATCGCCGCAGCGGTAGGTTTCCTTCTGGCGCGGATCGTCGGGCTTCAGGTGCTCCTTGCGGTACGCCGCCAACGATGCAACGGGCGAGCTCATCGATACCAGGTAATCGAAGCGGTCGCCGCGGTGGATATCCATGTAATGCGCCACCGGGCCGAGGCCGTGCGTGGGGTAGAGATTGCCGTTGCGGTTGAAGTGCTCAAAGCGGCGCCACAGGCCTTCGCCTTCGCCCGAGAACAGGACGCTGCGCAGGTCGTGGTTATACGCGCAGGCGCCGTGGGTGATCTCGCCGAAGACGCCGGCCTTCACCATGTTCAGCACCAGCATTTCGTTGTAGCCGTAGCAGCAGTTTTCAAGCTGGATGCAGTGGCGGCGCGTGGCTTCCGAAGCGTTCACCAGCTCCCAGCAATCGGCGATGGTTTCGGCTGCGGGCACTTCGACGCCAACGTGCTTGCCGTTTTTCATCGCGGCCAGCGCCATGGGCACGTGCCACAGCCACGGCGTGGCGACGATCACCAGATCGATATCGTCGCGCGCCACCAACTGTTCGAACGCATGATCGCCGGCTGAATAGAGCGCGGGCGGGTTGGGCTGCTTGCCCAGCTTGACGATCTTGGCCTGCGCCTTCGATACTTTGTCCGGGACGACGTCGCACAGTGCTGTGATCTGCACCCGCGGGATCTCGGCGAAGTTATCGATGAGCGAATTGCCGCGGCCGCCGACGCCGATGATTCCGAGCCGCACGGTTTCGAGCCGCTCGAAAGGCACGGCGGCCATGGTGGCTTCTTTCGGCTTTTGCGCCGGTAGCGTTTGGGCCTGCGACATGCCGGCCGCGGCCAGCGAGGCGAGCTTCAGTAATTCGCGGCGTGAACTTTCCATGACTACCTCCAACAATTTTGCGACGATTCTGCTGTTAAATATGTCGCGTTCACACGAGTGTGAGCGCTGCACGCATGTGCCCAGAGGGCGCCCAGTGCGCCACGGGTATTGGCCAGCACAGGCACTATCTCCATAGTTTTGCGACCACCCGCGCGAGGAATGTGGCGCTGATCGAAAAAACCACCAACAAGGCTAACGCGTATCCGGTCCGCCCATACAGAAAATTGCCTACCGTGAAGAGCGCCGACCAAATCATGATGCATCCGGCGGACCAGCCGAGCAAGGCCAGCGGGAAATTGCCGGTCTCCTCATCGGCGGCTTCCTGCGCCGCGGAAATGCCCGCCTGTGCGCGTATGTCGCGCCATCCCGGACCGTATGGCCGCACCTTCCGGTAGAAAGAGAGCAGCACCTTTTCGTCGTTCTTTGGGCCAAAATAGGCTGTCAACAGCCAGCAAACGGTGGTGATCGCAACCGTCAGCAGCAGCGCCTGCGCGGAGGGGATATCGAGGCCATTCTTAGCCAGAATCAAGATCGCGATGGAGACCACGAACGAACTGACCATGGCCACAATTTCGCACCACGCCGTGACGCGCCACCAGTACCAGCGTACCAGGTACAAGAGGCCGGTGCCGGCGCCTACCTGCAGAATGATGTTGAAGCTTTGCGCCGCGGTATCGAGCGCGAACACCGTCGCCGACGATCCGACGAACAACAGCACCGTAGCGTAGCGGCCCGCCTTCACATAATGACTGTCCGGCGCGCCGGTGTGGATGAAGCGGCGGTAAAAATCGTGGACAAGGTACGAGGCTCCCCAATTCAGATGCGTCAGGATGGTGGAAGAATTCGCGGCGATCAATCCGCCGAGCATGAGGCCGATCCAGCCGACGGGCAGGAAGCGGAGCATGGCGGGATAAGCGATATCGTGCCCGATCAAGCTCGGATCGAGATGCGGAAAAGCGGTTTGGATGTCGGACAGTTGCGGATATACGATCAGCGACGCGAGGCCCACCAGAATCCACGGCCACGGGCGTAGAACGTAGTGCGCCACGTTGAAGAACAGGGTGCCGGCCAGCGCATCTTTTTCCGATTTCGACGCCAGCATGCGCTGTGCGATGTAGCTGCCGCCGCCCGGTTCGGCGCCGGGATACCAGACGGCCCACCACTGCACGGAGATGGGGAGGATGAAGACGGCGACGGCGAGGTCCCAGTTGTTGGTGAAGTCCGGCAGCATGTTGAGGTAGTTCAGGCCGTGCGGGCCGGGCATGTGCGAGAGCTTCTCCACCAGGCCGTGCATGCCGCCCACTTGCGGCAGCTCCACGGCGAAGTAAGCCGCTGCGATGACGGCCGCCATCTTGATGAAGAACTGCACCATGTCGATCACCAACACGCCCCACAGGCCGGAGTGAGTGGCGAACACGACGTTCAGCAGTCCGACGGCGAGCAGCGTCTGCCAGCGCTCGAATCCGAAAAGCACGGCGGCGATTTTGCACGCGGCCAGGTTGACGGTGGCCATGATGATGCAGTTGAAGAAGAGGCCGAGATAGACGGCGCGGAAGCCGCGGACGGCGCTGGCGGCTTTGCCGGAGTAGCGCAGCTCATAGAATTCGAGGTCGGTGAGCGCGCCCGAGCGGCGCCAGAGCCGCGCGTAGAAGAACACCGTGGCTACGCCGGTTAGCGTGAAGGCCCACCAGCGCCAATTGCCCGCCACGCCTTCGGTGCGCACGAAGTTGGCGACCAGATTCGGCGTGTCGCTGGAGAAAGTGGTGGCCACCATGGATAATCCCGCGAGCCACCAGGGCACGGAGCGGCCGGAAGCGAAGAACTCGGCGGTGCTTTTTCCGGAGCGCTTGGCGACAAAAAGCGCCGGCGCGAAGCAGATGATGACGCAGAACGAGGCGATCACCCAATCGATGGTGTGAAGGTGCATGGCTTAAGAAGATAGGCTAAGAAGAAAGTTTACGCCTTCCTGGGCAAACGCGGGGGTGGGCCGGCGGAATTAACGACGGGCTTCTCCTTTAGGATGTCATCCTGCGCGGCCGTTGCCGACGGCCGCTGTCACCGTATTCAAGCCGCTGCTGCCGTATTCGACGAGACTCGATAGAAGGACGCCTGGCGCCGGGAATTGGAACATCGGCGCATAAGCTGCTGGAGCGGAAAAATGGCGCGCCTCAATCCCGTGTGGTCGTCTTATGGAAAGAGCGCATTCACGGTCTTCGTCAAAATGAAGAGACGGCCCCCGCTCGACGGAAAAGGAGTGAATCCGAAATGCCGGTAGAACTGCGCGGCGCGGTCGTCAATGGCTTCCACCACGACCGCCGCCGCGGCTATCCGGAACGATTGCGCGAGGGAGCGATGTAAAGCGTCCATCAAGAGGAATTCGCCGATGCCTTCCCCTTGATGCCGTTTGTCAACCGCCAACCGTCCCAGAAGCGTTGCGGGAATCAGGGGATAACGAGGGAGCTTCCCGGCCACGTCCGGAGGCAGCTCGCCCGCGTCGATGCCATAGCTCGATAACGTGTAGTAGCCAAGGATTGCGTTTTGGTTCGCGCCTGGCAACAGAACAAAAGGAGTGGCGCAGCCGCGCCGGAGATCCCGACTCGCCTGCTCCTTGAGATACCGGTCGAGCGTGGCATCGCCGCAGGAAAAGCCTTCGCGATCGTGTGCGCCGCGGAGAGGCTCGACGAGCCATGTGGAGCGTGGCATCTACCTCGCCGAAATCCGCTTGTAACGCTGGGCCGCCTGCCGGAGCCTCTTCGAAGGCGCCGGAGGATTGAGGAGCGCCTCCAGAAAGACCTGCCGGTCGCGAGCGCTCAGGGTAAGCACTTCACGTTCGCGGATAGTACGGGCCGCGGCCTCTTGAACGCTGCCAACGACAAAATCGGTCAGCGAGCGGCCGGTAAGATCGGCCGCATGTTGGAACAACGCCTTCTGATCGTCCGTAATCCGCGCTTCGAACCGCGCTGTCTTGGCTGCCGGTTGGATGGCCGCTCTCATACTGTCGATTGTACGGCATAGAGCCGTACGCGTCAATCGCCACCGCTCGCCGCCACTCGCGATCGGTTCATTTATTAAGATAGAAAAACCATGATCGCAGCTTTCCTGAGAGATCTACGCTACGGCCTGCGGACTCTCGGGCGCAATCCCGGATTCACCTGCGTCGCCGTGCTGGCGCTGGCTCTGGGCATCGGCGCCGTCAGTGCGATTTTCACCGTAGTCAACTCGGTGTTGCTCCAACCGTTGCATTTCTATAGACCCGATCAACTGGTGGTGGTGAACGAGCGGAACCTGAAAAAGGGATTTCCGGAGTTCCCACTCTCGCCCGGTAATTACCTGGATTTCCGCGACCACAACCATAGCTTTTCCGGCGTTTCCGCAATTGAGACATCGGCTGTCAATCTGTCCGGATTTGCGGAACCGGAACGCGTGCCCGCCGCGGGCGTCACTGCCGAGTTCTTCCAGGTGATGGGCGCCCAGCCCGTCCTGGGCCGGACATTCGCCGCGCAGGAGGTACGCGTGGAATCGGAACACGTCGTGATCATCGGCTATCGCCTCTGGCAGCGGCGATTCGGAGGCCGGCGCGACATTCTGGGCAGCAAGCTCAAGCTGGACGCGGAACCTTACACCGTGGTGGGCGTCATGCCTGCCGGTTTCGAATTCCCTGGCCAAACGCAGTGCTGGGCCCTGTACACGCTGAAACCGGAGGATTGGCAGGAGCGCGGGAACCACGGCCTGGCGGGGATCGCCCGTCTGAAGGATGGCGTAACTATCGAGGCCGCGCAAGTGGACCTCAACGCCATCGCGGCCCGCGCGGAGCAGGCGTATCCGGAGACCAACTCCGGATGGGACACCAATTTGAAAAGCCTCCAGGACGATACCGTTGGAGACACCCGCCTAGCGATCGTTACTTTGGCGGCAGCAGTAGGCTTCGTCCTGCTGATCGCTTGCGTAAACCTGGCGAACCTGCTGCTGGCCCGCTCGGCGGCGCGGCGGCATGAGATTGGAATCCGTGGCGCGCTGGGCGCCGGTCGAGCGAGGTTAGTGCGGCAGTTACTCACTGAGAGCATGTTACTGGCAGCGCTGGGCGCATTGGGCGGCCTGGCATTGGCATGGGCGGGAACCCGCGTACTGGTAACTCTGAGCAATGACATTCTGCCGCGAGCCGGCGAGATTGCCGTCGACGGGCGCGTGCTGGCATTCACCGCGGCCATAGCCCTATTCACGGTGGTCCTCTTCGGCTTGGCGCCGGCCGTTCTCATGGCGAAGACCGATGTGAACTCGGCGCTACGCTCCGGCGGCCGCGGCAGCTCTATCGGTTTCCGCCGTAACCGTCTGCGTAGCGCGCTGGTGGTCGGCGAAGTGGCGCTCTCGATTGTCCTGCTGTCGGGCGCGGGACTGCTGATGCGCAGTTTCCATCGCCTGCGCAGTATCGACCCCGGTTTCGACCCGCACGGCGTTTTGACTTTCAGTACGGATTTGCCCGAAGCCCAGTATAAACCCGATAAACTCCTGACCGAATTCTACGATCGGGCGCTGGAACGAATTCGCACTTTGCCGGGTGTCTCCGCCGCCGGCGCCGGGTGGACCTTTCCGCTCGCGGACGACGTCCTCTTTCTGAGATTCTTTCAGGTTGGGAAGCCGCCCGTTCCGGCGGGCAGCGAGCCGCTTGCGAGTTATAGCGCAGTGACTCCGGAATACTTCACCGCGCTACGGATTCCGTTGAAGGCCGGTCGTTACTTTACGCCGCACGACAACGCTTCCGCGGCGAAGGTCGCGATCGTCAGCGAAGGCATGGCGCGGCAATTCTACCCCAATGAGAATCCGTTGGGAGAGCGGTTGAAGATGGGTGGCCCCAACAATGCGCCCGCGGAGATAGTCGGCGTCGTCGGCGATATTCGCGATCGACAACTGGAACAGAAAGGCCGCGCCACAGTCTATCAGCCCGCGGCGCAATATCCAAACACCTCCATGTACTTTGCGGTGCGGACCGCGGGCAATCCGGCGGACCTGATTCCGCCAGTGCGCGCCGCTATTCGCCAACTGGATCCCGACTTGGTTTTGGATACTGTGGGAACAGTCGAGCACTTAGTGGATACGTCGCTTTCCGGCCGCCGTTTTGCGATGTTGCTGATGGCGGTTTTAGCGGGCCTCGCGCTGGCGCTCGCGATGGTGGGAATTTACGGAGTGATGTCGTACTCAGTCACGCAAGCCACGCAGGAAATCGGCATCCGCATGGCGCTGGGCGCGGGCAGCGGCGATGTGCTGCGGATGGTGCTGAGCTATGGCGGCCTGCTGATGGCGGTGGGTGTGCTGATCGGCGTCCCGATGGCGCTTGGGGCGGGCACGTTGCTGGCTTCGCAACTTTTCGAAACGCCGTCCAGCGATCCGATTACCTATGCCGCGGTATCGGTGGCGCTGCTGGTTACCGGTCTGGCGGCTTGCGCCGTTCCGGCATTCCGCGCCACCGGAGTAGACCCCATGGTGGCGCTGCGAAACGAGTGACTACTCGGCGCGCAACGCGGTAATGGGATCGACGCGCACCGCGCGCCACGCGGGCAGAAGGCTGCCGAATAAAGTCATGGCCACGCACAGCGCCGCGGCCGCCAGAAACGTCGGAGGGTCGTTGGGCTTCACTCCGGCCAGCAGCGCCTGCATCGCCAGTCCTGCTTGATACGCCAGCACGGCGCCCGGCAGAACGCCTGCCACCGCCACGAACGCAGCCTGACGCAGCACCATGCCCAAAATATCGCGCGGCTTGGCGCCCAATGCCACGCGCACGCCAATCTCGCGCGAACGTTGCGACACCGCAAACGAAAGCAGTCCATGAATCCCCACGGCAGCCAGCAGAAATGCTAACGCGGCGAAGCCGCCAAGAAGACGCGCCTGCACCGTGCGCGACGCGGTTTGTTCCTCAACGATCTTGGCCATGGTGCGCACGTTCGAGACCGGTTGTTCCGGGTCGGCGGCGCGGATGATGCGTTGAACCGCGGGCGCCAGCGCTTCGGGCGTACCCGTGGTTAGAATCGCCAGATCTTTGGGTACATAGAACGGAAAGTTGCCATCGCCCTCTTGCTTGTAAGGAAGATAGACTTGCGGTTCGCTATCCTGTTCAAGCCCGCGCACGCGGATGTCCGACGCCACGCCGACAACTACCCGGTCGCTAAACGCGAATAGAAAGTGGCGGCCGATGGCGTTGCCGCCGGGCCAATACTTGCGCACGAACGATTGGCTGATCACAGCTACATGCGGCGTGGACGATGTGTCCGAATCCGCCGGTTCGCGCCCTTGCAGCAGCGGGATGCGCAAAGTTTTGAAGAAGCCCGGCGTGGTGAAGCGCATGCTGGCCGCGTCGCCTCCGGCCCGTTCCAAATTCTCGCCTTTGATCGAGACCGGCCAGATTCCGCCACCCATCGTCATCGGCAGAAAACTGGTATAGGCCGCGCTCTGCACTCCCGGCAGACGCCGTACCTCCGCGAGTACGCTGGCGTAGAACCGGTCGCGCGCCGTCTCCGTCTCATACTTCGGCGTAGGCAACGCGGTGCGAAGGGTCAGCACGCCGTCGGTGCGAAATCCAGGATCGGTCGCCTGAACTCTCCACAGCGCGCGCATCAGCAGGCCGGCTGAAACCAGCAGCACCACCGACGCCATTACTTCCGCCATCACCAACGCCGAACGCAGCCGTTCCTTGCGCCCGCCACTCGCGCGCGAGCCTTCGCGCAATCCGCTGAGATCTGCGCCGCGCCCCATCCGCCATGCCGGACCCACGCCGAAAGCGATTCCCGTGACCACGGTCAGCAGCCCGGCGAAGAGCAGCACGCGCAGATCAATCGCCGGCATTCCGGCGATGGGCAGAGTTGAGGGAACCAGGCGCGCCATCAAGGGCAAAGCCGCCATGGCGACCAATACGCCCAGCCCGCCGCCGGCGAATGCCAAGATCAAACTCTCCGTGATCATCTGCCGCACCAATCTTTCGCGGCCCGCGCCGATCGCGGTGCGCACCGCCAGTTCCTTCCGCCTCGCCATCCCGCGCGCCAACAGAAGATTCGCGAGGTTGGTGCAGGCGATCAGCAAGACGCAGATCGCGGACCCGCTAAGAGCCCACAGCAAGCCGCGCGATTTCTGAGAAAGCTCGTCGCGCAGCCGGTTGACGGTGGCTGAAGTGCGGAAATTCTCTTTCGGATACTGGCGCTCCAGTTGCCCGGCAATCACGTTCAATTCAGCATTGGCTTGTTGCAGAGAGATGCCCGGCTTAAGCCGTCCGACGCCTTCAATGAAGTTGTTATTCCGGTCCTGATAGAGCACTTCCGGCAGGCCGGCGGGAATCCAAAGCCGGGTATCGCCCACCGGGAAGCTAAACTCGCGCGGCAGCACGCCGATCACGGTAGAAGGCGACCCGTCGAGGTTCAACCTTCGGCCCACAATTCCCGCATCGCCGCCGAATTCGGACTGCCACATCCGATAGCTCAGGATCACGGTTCCGGTGGCGCCCGGCTGGTCTTCGGCGACCGTGAAGAGCCGCCCCATGAGCGGCTGGACGCCCAGCGTGGGCAAAAGATCCGCAGTCACCGCAGCCGCATCGATCCGCTGCGGCTCGCCTTGCCCAATCAGATTTACCGGTTGCGTGGTGAAAGCGCCCATGCTCTCGAACGACTTGCTCACGCGCTTCCAATCGCGATAATTCGCCGGCGAAAGCTCCATGCGCGAATAGCGCGGCACGTTCTCCCATAGCTTGACCAAACGGTCCGGATCGGGAAATGCCAGCGGACGGATCAACACAAAATCGGTAACCGAAAATGCGGCGGTGTTCGCGCCTACTCCCAGCGCAATCACCAGAATCGCCGTCAACGTGAAGCCCGGCGTGCGGCCGAGCGTGCGCGCGGTGTAGCGGAGATCCTGCCGCAGGATGTCCCAATGCACGGCAGCCGCGTCCCACAGGGTTTCAAAGAACGCGGCGATCCACAACCACGCGATGCCCGGCAGCCCGGCAGCGTCCCGCGTGCGCCTTGCGAAAACGGCGCGCATCTCTTCGCCGTATTCGGCGCGGAAAGAGGCGGGGTAAAGCAGCAGCAGCATCTGGTAGTAACGCGGCACGTTGTGATCCATCAGGCCCTCCCCGGCGCGAACCCGCGGGCGCGAGCGAGCTTCACCAATTGATTGAGCCGCGTCACCTCCGCGCGGGCCGTAGCCGCGCCGAAGGGAGTGATGCGATAGTAGCGGCGGCGCTCGTCGTCCAGCTCAGGCGCGGGGCGCTCCTGCGTTTCCACCAGCAGGCCCTGTTCGAGCATGCGCTGAATGGACCGGTACAGCGTGCCGGCGCTCAGTTTGAGCCGGCCGCCGGTGCGCGCGGCCACGTCTTGAATGATGGCGTAACCGTGCCGGTCTTCATCGGCCACGGCCATGAGAATGTGGAACGTGGCGGACGGCAAGGGCAGCAAGTCTTCTGGCTTGTCCATAGAGCCATAATATGCCCACTGTGGTTATATTGTCGATGGCTATATGGAAAAACCATTTACAATAAGGAACATGTCGAAATCGCTGTTTGCATTTATGGCGGCCGCGCTTCTGCTGGCATTGGCGGGCATTGCCCAGAGCCCGGCGAAGAAATCCGCGCTGGATAAAGCCACGCTGGAAGCCTATATCCGGCACCTCTTCATGATGGATCCGAGCTACGGGGTGCGGATCTCGGATCCCAACCCCTCTGGCGTGCCAGGATTCGTGGAGGTGAGCGCGCATGTCACCAAAGGGCCGCAATCGCAGGACATCAAGTTCCTGATCTCGAAGGACGGCTCCAAGATTCTGCAAGCCAATGTCTACGACGTCAACAACAACCCGTACAAGCCCGATCTGGACAAGCTGAAAACCACCGGAGCGCCCAACTTCGGAACCCCCGGCGCGCCCGTAGTGCTGGTGGAATTCAGCGATTTCGAGTGCCCGTATTGCAAGGCGGAAGCGCAGGACCTGCGCAAAAACCTGCTTACCGCTTTCCCCACGCAAGTGCGGCTCTACTTCAAGACCTTCCCGCTGGAATCGCTGCATCCGTGGGCAAAGGCCGCGGCCATCGCCAGCCGCTGCGTATACAAGCAGAACGCCGATGCTTTCTGGGCCTATCACGATTGGGTTTTCGAACACCAGGCGGACATCACTCCCGAGAATCTCAAGGAGAAGGTGCTCGGCTGGGCCAAGGACGTGAAAGACGTCGACTCTCTACAGCTTGGCCAGTGCATGGATAGCAAAGCTACCGAGGCCGAAGTGAAGCAGGACCAAGCCGAGGGGCAGGCTTTGGAAATCAACGGCACCCCCACGCTCTTCGTCAACGGCCGGCGCATCGATCGGACCATCGATTGGCCGAATCTGAAGCAGATCATCGATTTCGAAATCGAATATCAGAAGACGGCCAAGAATGCAGGCGACGATTGCGGCTGCGACTTGAAGTTGAAGCTGCCCGGATTGCCGCAAACAACGAGGAAGTAACCGAGGCTGGCGTTGTTCGCGGCAGTTGCGAGAGTAGTTGCGAGAGTAGTTGCGAGGCCGCTCGCTGCGCCTCACGAAGTGGCCGCATCGCGGCAATCCGATCCAATGACTTGCTCGGGAGCTAGTCGAAATTGTTACCGGCCATCGTTTTGGATTTTGGCGTCGGGCCGTGTCCTGATTTGATGGCCCGCACTTGCCTGCGTCCGGTGGGTGCGAGCGAGTACCCCGCCATAGCATTGCCAAGCCCCGTGTCGTCCCCTCCTTCAGTCCCGCCGACCGATGAATAGAGTGCCATTGCGGCGACATTGCTTCGATCGGTCGGGACCCACCTCGAACAACGCCCTCAGCGCGGCTTTGCCCAACCCGCGACGCTAGAGACTTCATCTCGACGCCTGCTCTCGACCGCGCCGCCGTGCCCGACCGCCTTACAGAGCCACAAAAGGTAACCGGGCGTTTCGCCCGCCACGAACCAACCTCGCCCGAGACAACCAACCCGCAAAATCGGCCCACCGCGATTCGGTATATACTACCTACAAAACCGGTAGCCAAAGGCGCCTGCCCAAATGCACACTCCGGATCGAACACACAACCACGCGCACCCGCAAAACCACACGCGCCGCGATTTTTTCGGAACACTCGTAAAGCGCACTCTCGCCGGCGCCGGTCTCCTGGAACTCGCCCAATACCGTGCGGCCTGGTTCCGGGCCATGGCGGCAACCGCGGACCCGCAACTCTTCGACGTCGAAAAGGTCGCCCCCGGCGTTTTCTTCGCCCGCGCCCGCGCACAGGCGCTCGTCAACGCCAACGCCGCGATCTTCGTCAATTCAAGCGACGTGCTGGTAGTCGATTCGCATTCAAAGCCCTCGGCTGCCGCCTCGCTGATCGCGCAAATCAAAAAGGAAGTAACGCCCAATCCCGTCCGCTACGTCGTGAACTCCCATTTCCACTGGGACCACACCCAAGGCAACCACGCTTACCGTGCCAGCGAGCCGAAGATCGACTTCATCGCCAGTGAAGCCACCAAACAACTCATGTCCGATCTGGCTCTCCAGCGGTTGAAGGCATCGCTCGACGAAGTTCCTCAACAGCTCGATGCATTGCGCGCCCGCGCCGCCAAATCCACTTCCGCCGCCGAGAAGGCTTTTTGCAGCGAGCAGATCCGGCAGATGGAGGCCTACCGGCAGGAAATGAAGAACTACGCGCTGGAGTTGCCCACCATCACCTTCGCCAGTTCGCACGTGATCAAGGACAAGGCTCACGATCTCCACATCGAGTTTCACGGCCACGCCCACACCGCCGGCGACGTGGTGACATTCTGTCCTCAGAAACGGGCGATCTCAAGCGGCGACATGATTCACGGCGTCATGCCCTTTATCGCCGACGGTTTCCCGAAGACCTGGCCGAAGACCATCGACTCGGTCGGCGCGCTCGATTTCGATCGCCTCATGCCCGGACATGGCCCGCTACAGCAGAACCGCCAGCCCATGACCGGCATGCGCAACTATATCGAGGAACTCGCCGCGAAGGTCGATCAGGGCAGGGCGGAAGGCAGAACGGTAGCCGATCTGCAGAAAACTGTGACATTCTCGTCGCTGAAATCGCTGCAATCCAACGGCTATGCCAAATATGTGGCGGATAACCAGAGCAAATGCTTCCCCAACTTCGGCCCCTCCAAGGGCTTACAGGCCGATATCAACACCAACATCGCCGAGATATACGCAAATCTGGATCGGCTTTAGCCCCCGATCTTCGCCACAATCCGCAAAGTTAACGAAGTGGGCCAAGGCGCGACTCTGTTTGTACTACTCCCCGCGACCGGCATCTGTCGCCCGCGCGGCATCGCACCTCATTGGGGAAGTGACGACGGAGTTTAATAAAATGGCGGGAAGCCCATGCGCGCAAAGATACGGCTGTCAATCCCGGCTGGTCTTTTGCCGGCATGCTACGCGGACGCTCAGACCGCGCCGGAAAACGATCCGATTAAAGACGCTGGTCTCCCGGCTTGACCTGCCGCGCTACAAAGCGGCCATTGCCGCCCGACCAAATTCGGCGACCGGCGGCAAGGAACAGGCCGAAACCGCGCCGCGATCAATTGGATCGAAGCGCAGCTCAAGAGATACGGGGGCACGAACACCGGGCGAATCCAGTATGAAGATCAACCGCCTCCGCTGAGAGGCAGATGCGCCGGCGCAGACGCCGCCGGCGAAGCGGGCCCCGGCTGCGGCGGAAGAGGAAACCAGGCCGGAGGAAAGGCGCTCCGCGAACGGGTCCGGCAGGCGCCAATAACGATCCCGGCTTGCAGCCGGATGCCCGGCTTCGCGATCTCAATTCGCAGCCATCGACACCCGGCCCGCGCGAAGAGGTTTTTTGCACGAAGGCCGGCACGGCGCATCCGGTGGAGTTGGCCGGATCGGTATGTCCGCTGCGTTGCCAGCGGTTCGCGGGGCAGCAGCGGGATGGCCGTTGCGGCCGCATGGCTCTCACTCCACTCGGCATCGGCTTGCGGATTGACATTGCCGTTCGGGGCCGCATAGAATGCCACCCAGCAGGTGCGTGCACATGATTACACGTAGATCTCTTCTTCAGATGGCCGCCGGAGCGGCGGGCGCCGGAGCGCTGAGCCCTTCTTCCAGCGCCCAGACAAGCCGAAAGCGCGTGCTGGCGCTGATCGGCGACCGATATCACAATGCAGACTACATTCGGGTGGCTCTCGATCGCGTCCTCGATGGTCTCAATGTGACGGTCGATTACACGATCGATTACGGCCAGCTTTCGCGCAACGTGCTCGGGAATTACCAGATCTTTCTCTGCTTGCGCGACGGCATGATCTGGCCGGGCGGGTATTTGGGGCCCGACGCGTACTCTTACCAACAAGGTCTGGAAAATCGCGGCGATTCTCCCGAGCCGAAATCTCAGAACTGGCTCAAGGAGGAGCAGGCCCTGGCTCTCAAGGATTTCGTAACGGCCGGCAACGGATTTTACTCGCTGCACAACAACAGCCACGTTTCGCTGTCCTCGAAAACGTATCGCGATGTCATGGGGGGAGCCTACATCGGCCACCCCACGCTGCGACCGTTCAAGGTGCGGGTGGCAAACGCCTCGCATCCCATCACACAGGGCGTTCACGATTTCATGGTCAACGACGAGCAGCACTATGTGGAGTACGACAAGGACAGGAAGGACATCCTGCTCGAGGCCGAGAACATCGATGGCCTGACCTTTCAGAATCTCGGCGCCAAATCCATTGCTGGATGGGCATACGACTACGGCCGCGGTCGCGTCGTCTTCACTTCCGTCGGCCATACGATCCACGCTCTGTGGAATCCCGAATACGTGAAGATACAGAAGCGGGCGGTTCAGTGGCTGTTGAAAGAGATCTGATCCATGACGCGGCGACGCCGAACGCGCATGTCCCGCTTTTCAAAAATCGAGCGGGGGTTCCGGACAGAAATTCCCCTTCCGGCGTTGCCTCTGCCCGGACGCGATATCGGCCTGTCTCGCACTCCGTCGCGCCATAGCGGGACGCGCTCGCAGACTTCCAGCTCTCGGCCGCTCCGGGTAATCGGCGAAATGCGCCCGCATCCGGCTCGCCGTGAGTCGGGCTCCGCAACACGGGCCGCACGGCTTTCGCCGCCCCGGCGGGCGTTTACGCATAACTTTCTAGTTCCCCCCTCGTCGGTCTACGTGGCCGGAGGCTGCCGGCTGGTTTGGGCATATTGTGAAGTGCGCGCGTATCTTCCGGGTGAATTAATGAAGTATTTTGGAGTAGCGGATTTTTGTGGGATGGCAAATGATTGATTCTATGGAGCGGGGTACGGGATTCGAACCCGTGTAAATCAGCTTGGAAGGCTGACGCCCAACCACTAGGCCAACCCCGCGACGGGACTCAATCGGGCAGATCCTATTCTAACAAGGCGGCCGCGGCTGGCGCATCCTCATTTCCCTGATGGCGCCGGCTACAATCCGGCGGCGGCGGACGCTAAGGAAGGCGTCGAGCTTCTTCGCAGATTGGCGCTCGAAGGGCCGAGCACTCGGAGCGGCTCGAAATACCGGGCAGGCCAATGGTGGCCAATGGTCCCGCCCCACGTGGGCTTGCGCGGCCGCGGACAATCTTCGTACAGTGAGGCCATGACGGATTTCCCGCCGCTGAACGCGCTGATCTTCGCATCGCTGGGCGTGCTGGCGTTCTTCGCCGCGTTCGCCATCGCCATCAGGCTCGCGCCGTTCGACGTGTGGAAACAGGTGGTGGAGGAACGCAACACGGCGACGGCAATCATGGCGGCCGCAGTGGCGCTGGGCTTGTGCTGGATCATCGCGGCGGCGATGCATTGAGCTTGTAGGACAGGCCTCTTGGCCGGGTCAGGCTGCGGAGCCCGCTTGGAGCGACAGGCCAGGAGGCCTGTCGTACTCACCGCATGTAGAACAGGCTTAGGCGCGGCAGTTTGGCGCGCTCCAGCAGGTTGCGCTCAATGTATTGCTTCTCGAGCATGGCCAGTTGATCGGCGGTCATCTTGCCGCGATAGGGGCGCAGTTGCCGGTCCAGCTCGCGGCGCGATTCCAGCAGCTCTTCATCGCTCTGGCGCAAGCGCGCGGAGGCGATCATCTTCTCTTCAAGCACCGTGAGCCGCTGCTCGAGAGCTTCGAGGTCCGTGTAGTGCCGCTCCACTTCCGCGGCGAGCTTGCGCAGCGACGCGGCGGTTTCGGCGTACTCCGGCGGCAGCGATGCGGCGTTGCCTTCCAGGTACGCGCGCAGATGGTCCAATGCGAACGGCGGCGCGGTCTCGCGGCGCGCCTTGGGCTGGGCGCGGCCTTCCGAACCGGCAGCCATGATCTGCGCTTCGGTGAGCACGGCTTGCGCGCAAAACGCCAGCGAGTTCACCATCTGCGTCTTCACGCGGCGCCCGCGCCACTTTTCAAATGCCGCGTCGATGCCGCGCAGGACCGCCTCCAGCGGCACTTCGGCGTACTTCCACGATTCGAGCAGCGCCCAATCGAGCGGCGACAGCAGAAAAAGGCCGGTGCCGCGCGCGCGCCGAAAATGCTCTTCGACCTCGGTGAAATAGTTGAAGTAGTTGCAGACCCAGTCCTCGTGGTCGGTCACGGGCGATTTTGCTCCCAGATCATGGCGAGGCCTTCGAGCGTGAGATGCTCTTCGACCTGGCTGAAATATTGAGTTTCGCCGATGCAGTGACAGCGGCGGCTGGCAACCGAGGCTCAGGTTTCCAACCTGTCGGCATGGCCCTGCGGGCCACCAAAGGCGATGAAAACCTCGCCCGGGCACACGTCTCCCTCTGGTATATGGATGCAGCCGACTGCGGGCAGGCCGCGCAGTTGGGAATAGCCGAGGGCGAGATTTTCGACCGTGCCCCACATGGGGGCAAAGCCGCAAACTGTGCAGGTTCCCGCGGCATTGTCGGTGATGCCGGCAGGCGGATTTGCCAATCCGCCGCAGGTTTGCCAACCTGCCCCACAAAGCTGCATTCGCTCATCGGCGATTCCGCTCCCAAATCATGGCGAGGCCTTCGAGCGTGAGATGCTCGTCGACCACTTTGAGAAAGCGCGAGCCGCTGACGATCATCTGCGCCTGCCCGCCGGTGGCGACGGCTTTGGTTTCGGGTCCGAGCTTATCCACGATGCGCTCCAGAATGCCGTCGATCATGCCGATGGCGCCGAAGTAAAGTCCCGACTGCATGCTGGCCACCGTGTTGGTGCCCACTACGTCTTTGGGCGGACGAAACTCCACCAGCGGCAGGCGCGCGGTGCGGCTGAAGAGCGCGTCGATGGCGATGCCGATGCCGACGGCGATGGCGCCGCCCAGATATTCGGCGTCGCGCGAGATTACGTCGAAGTTGATGGTGGTGCCGAAATCCACGATGACGCACGGGCCGCCGTACTTATAGAAGCCGGCGACGCCGTTCACCAGCCGGTCGGCGCCAACCTCATTGGGATTGTCGTAGCGGATGGCGAGGCCAAGATCGGTGCGCGGGCCGACGAACATCGCCTCGCGGTTGAAGTAGCGCTTAGTCATGGCAGCGAGGGTGGAATCGATGGGCGGAACCACGCTGCAGACGATGATGCCGTCGACCTTTTCGATATCGAGCCCCGCGGGCACAAACAGGTTGCGCAGCAGGATGCCCCATTCGTCGGACGTCTGCTCGTGCACGGTGCGCAGACGCCACTGCGAGACGAGCTGGCGCCCTTCGAATGCGCCGATGGTGATGTTGCTGTTGCCTGCGTCAAGAGCCAGCAGCACGAACGCCTCCTGCAAGGATCAGGGTATGAGTCCCGTCGTCTTTGCGCACCTTGAGAAAGCCCGCCGCGTCGAGGCCTGCCGTGACTCCGTGAATATCGTCCCCAGGCTGGTGGACCACTACGCGCCGGCCCGAGGCGTAACTGGAAGCGTGGGTGAAGAGATCGAGAACCTCTTCGATGCGCAGCGCGGCGAAACGCTCCACGGCCGGGATCAGCGCGATCACAATATCTTCGCAGGACCATTCGCGGCCTGAGTACAAGCGCAACGACGTGGCCTCCGCCGCCAGCTGAGGCGGAAATGCGGCGTGATTCACGTTGATGCCGATGCCGGCGATGGCGGCGCCGCCCACGAACTGGGGGTCCACGCCGGGCTGACCGCCGCTCACCAACTGCACCAGGATTCCCGCGGTCTTCCTGCCGCCGAGCATGAGGTCGTTGGGCCAGCGGAGATCGCAGACCAGGCCGGTGACTTCGGTAATGGCTTCCACCGCCGCCAGGCCGATGGCGAGCGTGAGCACCGGCGCCGGATGGAACACGATGGAGCAATAGATTCCGGCGCCGGGTTCCGAATGCCAGGCGTGGCCGTGGCGGCCCTGTCCGGCGGTCTGCTCGCCGGCGAGAACGATGGAGCCGGTCGGCAAACCGGCGGCGGCGCGCATGGTGGAATCGATGGTGGGGTGGTATTCGATGCGGCGGCGAGGCAGGGCGCGGCGGATGGCGTCGATGTTCATACCAACTCGAGCCTAAAGCCGATATCGACGGCGCGCGCGGAGTGGGTAATGGCTCCGGCGGAAACGAAATCGGCGCCGGTTTCGGCATAGGCGCGGACGGTTTCGAGCGTGATGCCGCCGGAGAGCTCGACCGTGGCGCGGCCGGCGATTTCGCGGACCCAGGCGGCGGCTTCGGCGGGAGTGAGGTTGTCGAGCAGGAGGTGCTGCGCGCCGGCGTCGAGAGCTTCATGGAGTTCGGCTAGGGTGCGGACTTCGATTTCGATGGGAACGCCAGCCGGCCTGGCGGCCGGCTTGAGCCCGCTGGAAAGCGGGCTCGCAGGCAGGATTGCCTGCCCCACATTTGCGGCCGGTGGAGATGATGGGGGCAGAGTGGGTAGGGCTGGTGGAGATGATGGGGGGAGAGTGGGTAGGTTTGGCGGAGTTGAGGGGGCCTCTGGCGGAGAAGAGTGAGGGACGCTGGGGTGGTCTGGCGACTGAGCAGCATTCGACAATGCCTGGCGGACGCCTCCGGCGGCGGCGATGTGGTTGTTCTTGATCAGGACTGCGTCGAAGAGGCCCATGCGGTGATTGGTGACGCCTCCGGCGGCGGCGGCGCGCTTTTCGAGGGCGCGCAATCCGGGGGTGGTCTTGCGCGTGTCGAGCACGCGGCACTTTGTGCCGGCCACGGCGTCGGCGTATTGGCGCGCCAGCGTGGCGACGCCGCTAAGGCGCTGGAGGAAATTGAGCGCGACGCGCTCGCGCTCAAGCAGCGTGCGCGCATTGCCTTCCACGGTGGCGAGCGATTCCCCGGCCGCGCACCGGTCGCCATCGTGCTTCAGCAAGACGACGTGGTCGAACATCTGATCGAGCACTTCGGTTCCGGCGAGTACGAGCGGCTCGCGCGCGATAAAGGTTCCGCGTGCGCGCAGTCCTTCGGGGACGCAGGCGCGGCTGGTGACATCACCCGCGCCGATATCTTCCTCGAGCGCGAGGCGAATAATCTTAATCATAACGGACCATCATGACGAACCGTCGAGTTTCTGCAACTGCGTCTTATAGCCGGCGAGTTTTTGGCGAATGCTCTCGACCACCTTCGCCGGGGCGCGGCTGAGAAAGGTTTCGTCGCTCAACTGACGCTTGGAGTTTTCGATATTTTTAACCAATTGCTCACACTCCTTTTCGATGCGCTTCCGTTGACCCTCTTCCTGCGCGGCGGGGACTTGCAGCACCAGGTCGAATTCGGCGGTGGAGCGCATCGCCGCGGATTTGGGCGCGGCCTCGGCCCTGAATTCCAGCTTCACGTTGGCGATTTTTTGGATGGCCTCGGCGTGACGAAAAGCGATGTCGAGCGCGGCCGTGCGCGAATAGAGCGCGCCTTCGAGCTGCTGTTTGGGATCGAGCTTGGCTTCCGTCCGCAGGGTGCGCGCCATGGTGACAATTTCCTGCATTAAGCCCACTTCGCGCTCGGCTTCGAAATCGGTGAGGGCGCTGTTGTATTGCGGGAATTGCGCCACGGCGATGGAGACGGGGCGCGTCTCGCGATTGGTGGCGAGCCGCTGCCACAGCTCTTCGGTGAGGAAAGGCATGGCCGGGTGCAGCAGGCGCAGCGAGGTTTCAAAGGCCGCCAGCATGTTGCGCCAGCCGGCGTCGAGCCCGGAGTTTTCGCGGAAGCGCAGCTTCTTCAGCTCGACATACCAATCGCAGAATTCGTGCCAGAAAAAGTGCCACAGCAACTGCGCGGCTTCGTGGTAGCGGTAGGTTTCAATGGCGCGATTCACCTGGTCGGCGCAACTGTTCAGACGGCTGAAAATCCAGCGGTCTTCAATCGGAACTACGAACGTGGCGCCATCGGGCTCGGGGCGGAACGTCTCGAGGCTCTTGGGGACCCACGGCTCCACGGCCGAGCGCTCCATGCTCATGAAGAGGAAGCGCGCGGCGTTCCAAATCTTATTGGCGAAAGCGCGCGAGCTTTCCATGCGCGATTCGGTGAGCACGATATCGGTGCCGGGCGCGGCGCCTTGCAGGAGAGCCATGCGCACGGCGTCGGTGCCGTATTTTTCCGTGACTATGAGCGGATCGATGGTATTGCCGCGGGTCTTCGACATCTTCTGCTTCTCGGCGTCGCGAACCAGGCCGTGAATGTAGACCTGGCGGAACGGCACGTCGCCCATGAATTCGATGCCAAGCATGGCCATGCGCGCCACCCAGAAGAAAAGGATGTCGAAGCCGGTGATGAGCAGCGAGGTGGGATAAAACGCCGCGAGATCTTCGGTCTGATCGGGCCAGCCGAGCGTGGAAAAGGGCCACAGGCCGGAGCTGAACCAGGTATCGAGCACGTCCGGATCTTGCGTGAGGTGCGAGGCGCCGCAGCGCGGGCAAGTGGCCGGGGTTTCGCGCGCGACCACGATCTCCTTACACTCGGAGCAGTGCCAGGCGGGGATGCGATGGCCCCACCAGAGCTGGCGCGAGATGCACCAATCGCGGATGTTGTACATCCACTCGTAGTAGGTCTTGGCCCAATTGGCGGGGATGAACTCGATGCGGCCGGTCTCGACGGCTTCGATGGCTTTTTCGGCCAGCGGCTTGGTCTTGACGAACCACTGGGTGGAAATGAGCGGCTCGACCACGGTTTTGCAGCGGTCGCAACTGCCTAGGTTTACCTTGTAGGGCTCGGTTTTGACCAGCACGCCGAGACTTTCCAGGTCGGCGAGGATGCGCTTGCGGGCTTCGAAGCGGTCGAGGCCGGCGTAGGGGCCGGCGTGCGCGGTCATGGCGCCGTTTTCATCGATCACCTGAATCTTGGGCAGATCGTGACGGCGTCCGGCTTCGAAATCGTTGAGATCGTGCGCGGGGGTGATCTTGACGGCGCCGGCGCCGAATTCCGGATCGGCCATATCGTCGAGGATGATGGGGATTTCACGATCGGTCAGCGGCAATTGCGCGGTCTTGCCGTGGTATTCGAGGTAGCGCTGGTCCTTGGCATTGATGGCGACGGCGGTATCGCCCAGCATGGTTTCGGGACGCGTGGTGGCGACCACGATGTAGCGGCCGGGGAGCCCATTCACGGGGTAGCGGAGATGCCAGAGGTGGCCTTCGACCTCGGCGTGGGCGACTTCGAGATCGGAAAGGGCGGTGCGGCAGCGCGGGCACCAGTTGACCATGTATTCGCCGCGATAGATAAGGCCTTTTTCGTAGAGGCGGACGAAGACTTCGCGGACGGCGCGGGAGAGGCCGGGGTCGAGGGTGAAGCGCTCGCGGCTCCAATCGCAGCTTGTGCCCAGGCGGACCATCTGGCGCTTGATGGTGTCGCCGTATTGGGCCTTCCATTCCCAGACGCGCTTTTCGAACTCTTCGCGGCCGAGGTCGAGGCGCTTGATGCCTTCCTCGGCGAGTTTGCGCTCGACCACCATTTGGGTGGCGATGCCGGCGTGATCGGTACCGGGGAGCCAGAGAGTATTTTCGCCGAGCATACGATGCCAGCGGACGGTGACATCGATCTCAGTGTGTTCGAGCATGTGGCCGATGTGGAGAACACCGGTGACGTTGGGGGGCGGGATGACGAGCGAGAAGACTTTGGCGCCGGGCTTGGAGGTGGCGTGGAAAATGCCGGAATCGATCCACCATTGGGCCCAGTGCGGCTCGAAATGTTGGGGGGCGTAGACTTTGTCTAGTTGCATGGCGGGTTTCGACGCGCAGACGCGGAGGCGCGGAGAGGGGCGCGGAGATTACAAAGGGAAGGCATGGTGTGCTTGTTATCTGCCGGGGAAATACCAATATAGCAGGGGGCGGCGAGGACAGGCCAGGATGCCTGTCCCACGAGGTGTCCGAAAATGGGACTAGGGTCGTTTGGTATATCGATGATCTGGGTTACGGGCGAGTTATGGGGTCGGGAACGCGAGTTGGGTAAGCGATTGAATGGATGGGAGAACGTCGCGGTGACTGGCATTTTTGAGGATTGGCGTGGCTGAGGTAATCGATGTGGTTTCGTGGCGTTCAGGGCCACTGGGCGGACTCGGTATGACTCCCTATCTCATTGTCTCTCGCTTGACCAAGGAATTCCGGGGAAGAGGGTTCGGAACTGGGGGTAAGCCGTTTCGGTGTTTGGATTTAGGAAAATTTTGGGGAGACGTGATGGAGGACGGGCCGTGGGCCATAAACCGATCATAATAGGTAGTTGTAAGGTTGTAAGGTGAGATGGTTGGCGTAGTTCGCTTGTGTTTTCGCGCTGGGATAGCGTAAGCGCGCAGAGGTCCTCTTATTTTGTGTGCTGGGTAGAATCCGGTACCGCTGTGGTTTCGTTAGCCTCGCGTGGTTTCTCGGCAGGCTTCGGAATGATCCGCAGGAATGGCAGCGGTGGCGCATGGAGGTCCATGCGAGAGGTTAGGCTGTTGACTAGTTCTCTTGCATAGGGCCAGCAATTAAAGATTTAGTTGGCATCTCGATTCGTAATGGCGACACGGAAGGGCGGCTTGGTTTTTTCGGCAGGCTCGATCTCGAAAACTTGCTTCGCCCCCGATGGATCGTAGTCGCGCCAAAGCCAGGTCATTTCCGCTGGGAACTGCGCTTCAACTTGCTCGGGACCATGGCCCCCTTTCCCAAAGCTGAAGTGGAAATCATAGCTCTTCAGTTTGAGGGCGTTGGCCAATCGCACGTTGTTGAGCGCCCAACTGCCGAACTGATCCGACTCGATATCCGCTGAACCACCCTGCAGCCACACGCGAATATTCCGGTGCTGCTCCTGCAGGACCTTGTCAGGATAGTCCTGGCCGCCTTCGGTTCCGGCGAAACCCGTCTTCCACTGGACGCTCGTAAAGCTGCTAACGCCGCAAAGAACTCGGGAAAAGGCGTCTGGCAGCTGCCAGCCTGCGTTGAACGCGGCCAGCCCTCCGGAAGAGATTCCTGCGATCGCGTGGCTGTACCCGTCTTTGCGCAGATGGTAGTGCGCCGCTATCTCCGGGAGGAGTTCGTCGCGGAGAAGGCGCGGATAGGTGTCCGTCACCGCATCTTCCTGTATGCTCCGGATTGTTTGATCCAAAGTGGAATGCCTGCTCTCCGCAAATTCCCGCGCCCGGTCGAGAGCGGGGCCTCTTGCGGACTCAGCGATCTTTCCAGGATCGAGAAAAACGAGGAGCATCATGGGAATCTTTTTGAGGTAGATCAGGTTGTCGATAGCGTCAAGAATTCTGCTTCCACCTTGTCTTGCGAGGAAGTTTCCGCCGTCAAGAAATACCATGAGCGCAGCCGGTGTTTTCGGATCATAACCTGCGGGAATGTAAACCCAATAGTCGTTCTTCACCCCGTCATAGATTTTACTGGCAACAGTTTGTTTGGCAGAGATCTGCCCCCGAACCGCACCGCCGACTGGATAGGAAAGATCCGAGAACGCTACCATGTTGTACGAGCTTCCACCGAAATTCTTGGCTTCCAACTGGTAATGAAAATCGTGCAGAGCGCCAAGTCGCTCAATGTACGCGATCGCATACCACAGATCCGTTCCTTCAAGCGATTGCATTTGAGGTCCGGGCTGGTCGTCAAGAACGATCCTGGGCCGCGCACTCGCCCTGACGGCAAAAAAGAATTCGTGCAGGCGGCCACTCCAAACCCTTCCCAACTCAAGCGCCTTTGGCGGATAGGTTCCTTCGATCGCCTGCCGCAAGAGCGGGCTGTGGCTCCTGGCGAGTTGGACCAGTTCCGCTGCTGAGCGAGGATGCGGTCCGATGTGGGTGTCTCCTGGACACCCGAAGCAGTACGTATCGTTCTCTTCTGTTGGCGCCCTGAGCTGCGGTCCGGCTTGAGCTGTGCACGTCGAACAAAAAGCAAGGACGCAGATCCACAATCTAGGTCCATTGAAGCTCCATCGCATCGCAATTCTCCTCTCTTTGTTTGCTGATAACCCCAGGGAATCGGGGGAAGACCAGCCCGAACCTCGGTTATGGCGCACGGCTCGCGCGGCGAACTTCAGACCCTGCAATCCGGAGCCAAACCATTCAAGTGGGTCCCTTTTGCGGATCTGCATTATTCCTCCCGAAGCGCCGTTACGGGATCGACCTTCGCCGCCCGTCGCGCCGGAAAGGCAATCGTACACGTAGCGACAACGAGCAGGCTGAGTGCGCCGAGAGCCATGGCGCCAGGATCCGCCATACTCAAGCCCGGAAAGAAGCTTTCGAACACGCGCGCCAGTACGGGCGCGGCGGCAATGCCGGCCAGGATCCCCGCCAGGACGGGCGCGCCTCCCTGCTTCATCACAAGCCATATCAGATCGCCTGACTGGGCGCCGGCCGCGCGTCGCAATCCAAACTCCGGTATGCGGCGTGAGACGAACTGGTGGAGGGTTCCCTGCAAGCCGGTAGCAGTAAGGACGAGACCCACCAAGGCGAAGGAGATAATTATCAGAGCCCGGAAACGCGGATACGCGCGCATTTCCGCCACCTCGGAATCCAGCGTGTGGATCGCCTCGCTCGGAATCGAGTCATCCAGCGAGAGAATTGCCTCCCGAATCGTACGGCCGGAATCGGCGGAGCCGGGCCGCATTTGGATGCCAACGTCGAATTCGATATCGGCGCGTTGGGCGAGCGGCTGGAAAACGAGACGCGAATTGGCCCACCTCGCATCCCATTCCAAATGCTTCCAGTCCGCCACAACCCCGACGATGTTCATCCAGCGCGACGTTCTCGAAAACTGCTCGACGCGAATCTCCTTACCAAGCGCATCCCGGCCGGGAAAATATTCCTTCGCAAGCGACGCGCTCACAATAGCAACGGGCGCGGCCCTTTGCCGGTCGTGGTCATTGAAGATCCGCCCGTGCAGCAACGGCGTCCCTAAGGAATCGAAGTACCCGGGGCTCACACCGCAGCTCAGAACGTCGTAAGCCCCGCGCTTCGGATCGCTGTCCCGAATCTCCAGGCGCTCCATCGCATCCTCTCGGTACGGAGGGAAGAAGCTTCCGATTGCAGCGGCTGTGACGCTCGGCAGACCCTGGAGCCTTCCGAGTAGCCCATCCTGAAATTGGATCCGCGCTCTAGGATCGCCGTAGTTCGCCAGATCGACGTGGGTGGTGGTGATGTTTTCCGTGCGAAAGCCCAAAGGCGCCGTTTCCAGGTGGAGTACGCTGTCCGCCATGACAACGGCGGCCGTGGTCACGACGAAGGAGGCGGCGACCTGCGTCATGATCATCCATCGAGACATTCGGAGGCTGTCTCCATTCCCGACCAGCCCGCGCGCCGTGCTTCCGAGCGAGGGTCGAAGATCCGCCTTGGCTCCATACCAGGCGGGAATCAGGCCCGACACTAGGACGGCGATTCCGGTCACCACGACGGCGAAAATCGCAACGGGCACGTTCAGGGAAACCGTGACCCCCTCGGGAAGTTCACCGATGCGGTCCCACGGCAGACAGAGAACGACAGCCGCCGCAAGACACATTCCGAGAACCGCTCCCGGCAGCGATAACGTCATTCCTTCGGCCAGCATTTGGCGGACCATCCGTCCCTGTCCACAACCGAGAGCAGTTCGCACTGCAAGCTCTCTCTGGCGATGGGCGAAACGCGCAAGCAACAGCCCGCCTACGTTGAGGCTTGCGACGCAAAGAAGAGCCACGACTGCTCCAAAGAGCACGGCCAGCGTAGACCGGAGCGTGGCACTCGCGAGATAAGTGAGTTCCCTCTGAGCATCGTCGGCATCGGCCACCCGGTCTTTCCCGTGGATGTCCCGCTGGTGAAGGGAATCGTGGATGGCTCGCAGTTCGGTCACGGCCTGTGCCAATGTCGCGTTGTCGACAAGCCGCGCAAAGATGACCGCATACTGCAACCGTTGCCGGCCGGCGGGATCATGTCCGAGAAAGAACCACATGGCGGCCCGTTTTGGGTAGAAGCGAAAGTTACGGGGCATCACCGCGCGCACGACGCATGCCGTGCCGTCCGGATAGATCGACCGTCCGATAGCCGTAACATCCGCGGACAGCGCGGTTGTCCAGAACGCATGGCTAACCACCACGGCGCAACCTTCGCCGCCGGTCACCCGGGCGATGCCCAGGGCCGGAGCCGTACCTAAGACGTCGAAGGTCGCGGTGCTCACCACTCCCGCAAGGTATTTTCGCCGCGTGCCCCGGTCGTTGAGGGTGGCCCGGATGAGCCCGGCTGCCGAGACATCCCTCACCAACTTTGCGCCTCGACGGTAGGCTTCAAAATCCTCGAAGCTGGCCACCGTCTGCCCTTCGCGGTCGCGCTGCGCGCGGTCCCAGATCACAATCACCCGATTAGGATCCCGGTATGGCAATGGCTGCAGGAGGACGGCATCGACGACGCTGAAAACCGCCGTGGCAGCCCCGATGCCAAGGGCAATTGTGGCGATGGCGGCGGCCGCAAATGCAGGGCGGCGGGCAGACGTTCGAAGAGCGAAGTGGAAGTCTTGGAGTAAATCATCCAGCCAGCGAAAGAGCCAGACGTCGCGGCTCTGGTCTTGCAATGAGAGCGCGTTCCCGAACTGGCGTTGAGCTTCCCTGTGAGATGATGCCGGCGCCGCGCCGTCCCTTTCGAGTTGCTCAGCCCGCAGGTGAAGGTGCAGGCGCATCTCTTCGGCCAGATCCTCTTCCACCCGGCGCCTTTGAAATAGCATGGCCAGCCGCCGCCAGAATCTCATGCCGGTCTCAGCACCCCCTCAATGGCTGCGCTCACGCGCCTGTACCTGGCTAGCTCCTGGTCAAGCTGTCGACGCCCTTTTGCAGTCAGGCGATAGTAGCGGGCGCGGTGGTTCTCCCCGGTGCGTCCCCATTCCGCTTCGAGCGCTCCGTCCACCAACAACCGTTGCAGTGCCGGATAAAGCGAGCCTTCCTCGACCCGGAGCACGTCAACGGACAGAGTTCGGACGGCCTCGGCGATCTCGAAGCCGTGCATCTGTTTCGCGCGCGCGAGCGTCCGGAGTATCAACAGTTCCAGCAACCCATGCGGGATTTCATCTCGGCGCATAACATAGAGAGTCTATGCTGAAATCGTTGCGGTGTCAAAGGAAAATCGCATTCCGCGAGCGCCACCGGAAACCGCCGGGCCACCGGGATCGGGAGGGCGTCCCGAGCAGCCTGGCCGGAAACCGGGAGGTCAGTATAGCGCGCGCTCCAATCAGGACCCAGGCACGCGCTCAAGATAAGGTCCGAGGTTTGCCGTAGCCTTGAACTGAGGAATGGGATCGAGTTCCTTAAATGCTGAGGTAAAGGCATTCGACAGACTCCACATCGTACGCGGTTGGAAGTCTTCGTGCTCTTCGAGGGAAGCGTGACACTGACGCAGACGACCCGCTTCAATTCGCACTTGGACTGGAGGGGAGCCGCGGACCGGACCTCTTCTTGGCTCTGTGAATTATCATTAAAGTTAGCAAGAAACTAAATCTTCGACATAGGGCCATCCCCTGGCTCTTTGCTTCGATCAAAACTGGGGAGGGTTGGCAAGGAACTCAAAGCCAGCCTCTTGGCGCAGCGCACAGGGACCGGCAGGATCATCGAGGAACTCCTCCGGTACGATTGTTCGTTCTGGCACTGCGCTCGCTACTGACCGGGAGCAATCGTCTGCGGGGCCGGCTTTTGTTCCGCGATTTCGACAGAGAGCCTTAGGCCGACCGCATGGAGTACAGCTTTTAGACTATTGATGCCAGGGTTCCCGCGACGCGAGAGCATTTTGTAAAGGCTCTCGCGGTTTAAACCTGCAGCTTCAGCAACGTAGGTCATGTGATTGGCCCGCGCAACGTCACTAAGAGCCAATAAAAACACGGCATCGGAGTGTTCGTCATCGTCTTCAAGAGCGGCGCGCAGGTACTCCACGGCGTACGCCGGATCTTGCAGGCGTTCGTGCAGGTCAGGTTCGTAGCTCTTGGTTCGCTTCGGCATTGTAATTACTCGTTGTAGTCCCGCCAGAACCCCTTGGCTCTGTCGATGTCCGATTGCTGTCCCCGTTTTATTCCACCGCAGAGGAGAATGACCAAGGCTGGGCCGTCCTGGCCGCAATAAATTCGGTAGCCGGGCCCGGTGTTTTTGAAGATCAGTTCGATTACGCCCTCGCCTACGTGGCGCCACTCCCCCAACTAACCTAAACGTAGCCTCGCTATCCGCTTGTCAATTTGTGCTTGGCCAATTGGATCACGGAGGCCGTTAAACCACTCATCAAAAGGGCACCGGCCATCCGCTGATACGTATTTCCGTACTTCTTGAGGTCGGACTTCCACCGTTTTCCTTCGTTTTGAGCGCGCCGCCTCTGTTTGATATCGTAGCCCATAGACTACACTGCCACTATTGATAAGACTATCAATAGTCCCATCACGTTGCAACTGTTTTTGAGCGTTTATTCAGCAACCGGTACCATATGGTCGCATATCGGCAGTTTTTGGGAATTCCGCCCCAATGGGATTTTGTCGATGTTTGCGAAGTGGCGCGCAAACGGCTACGCGACTAAAGAGTAGCAGGCGCGTGCAAGCAATTGAGGGAGCGGAATCGCGTAAGTGACTGATAAATGGACAGAAAATGAATTCAATTAGCGGGTGATTCAACTTGACGGCCGCTAGGCATTGCCATTTGCAGTATACGTCGGCCCCCATGCGTGCTGGCGCTCTCATCACGGGACCTCCGTGCCGTGAGGAAGATGCCGGGCGTGAGAAAAGTCTTGGGCACTTCACCTTCACCCTGCCAGAGTGAATTTCGGAAACGTCTTGTACCACTTTCCTGGTGGCACGTCGGGATTGGAGTTCCGCCAGTCCTGCAATGCGTCGAAATCGGCAACCGAAATCCGGCCTTCACGAAAGCGGTCAACGAGATGTTTCATGAAGTAGGGCGGCGGCGGTTTCCTAATTTTCGGCATTCCGATAGTGTCTGTGGAACACGATCCTTTGGAGGTCTTCGGTGAGGCGACGGAGTTCGATTTCAGTCTTGGCCTGCTTGATGCGCTTCAGACAAAGGTGAAGAGCCTTCTTTGAAGTGTCAACGGCGGCCGTAGTGGGCGCAGCATTATGGCTGCTGCTCCCCTTGTTTTTCGCCCATCGTGCCTGAACAGCTTTCCGGGCGCTATCGCTGCGTTGGACAGGAGTGAGTTTTGCGGCTCTGGCGGGACCGCCTTTCTTGCCGCCTTTCCGCCCGAGAGCGACTGCGGCGGGATTCTTGTTCTTTACGGTTACGGCCATAATTGCATTATACGTGAGCGGTCAATACGGATATGTGAGCGGTCACGTATTCGGAGAAATGGGGAGGACGCTAAACGAGAGGGCGCGCCGGGAGAAGTCCGGACACGCGTCGAGACTCATCTCGACGTGCGCTCGCACGCGGAGCGAAGAGCGTTCACACGAGTGTGAAC
>PLDF01000386.1 GCA_003135055.1 Bryobacterales bacterium
TGAGCATGCCCAGCACACAACTGAACGCTTCGCGTATATATCGCCCTAACGGGCAGAGTTTGGTCCCGCGGAGTTGGTGGCTGGCGCGAGCCTTCGCCTGCAAACTGGAAGTGGTTATTTCCGTAACCAAAATCCAATCTGAAGGAACCACAATGACACCGCTAAGACAACGGTTTATCGAAGATATGCAACTGCGTGGCCTCGCGCCCACCACACAACGAAGTTACCTCCATTACGTCTCCGAATTCGCGAAATTCTACAAAACCAGCCCGGAACACCTGGACCTGGAGGCCGTTCGCCAAAACGAACTCTACCTGCTCCACCAGAGGAAAGCTGTCGCCGGAAAGCATCAACACCTTCGTTTCCGCCGTGCAGTTCCTGTTTCTGGTCACGCTGGAAATGCCCTGGGGCAAAGAGTGCTTTCCCCGCGCCAACGTTTAGTTCACCGAACGGTTTCATCACTTTCGCGGCCTCCAGCCTCTCACCCTCTTTTTTCGGCATTTTTAGGCCGCGAAACTGATGAAACCTTTATCAGTCCTACGGAAAAGATCTCCCCGGAAGCCTCACCATATCAATAACTTGCGTGGCGGGCACCCCCTTCAATCTCAATAATAGAATCGCGGCCGCGCGTAGCGCTTTTTCATCCGTCCCGATGACGGCCCCGCAGGGGCCGTGAAGTTAAGTCACACAATATTAGAAATTATTTCTCCATTGATTTCAATTAGTTAAGCGAAATGCGCGGCCGAATCGCCGGGCCTTGCGTTCTAACATGTGGCTAGGAAACGCCTGCGGCTAGCGCCCATGCGTCTCATACTAACTCAAACTATGAAGTTACAAACAGTGACCTGCTACTTGCTTGCGGCGGCGGCGCTCGCGGCGATCGGAGAGGCGCAGACGCAAATCGATCTGCGGACACAGGGCAAGAGCGTCAATTTCTCCGGGGCAAGCTCGACCTTGCCTTCCCAAACCGGGACTCTGTTACCCGCCGCGTGTCAGGTGGGCGCGACGTTCATTTTGACAACCGCGCTGGCCGGCCAAAACTGGTATGTGTGCACAGTTACAAACCAGTGGAGCGTGCAAGGAACCACCTTGCCTTCGGTCTCCGGGAATGCGAATTCCATTCTGTCTACCGACGGCGCCTCGCTCATCTGGAAAGCGCTCGGTGGAGACATCAGCGGCCCGCCAGCCTCCGTGACTGTCAACAAGCTGCTGGGCCGCAAACTGAACACCATCGCGCCCACCGCTGGGCAATTCCTCGGTTGGGACGGCACGCAGTGGTCCGCGCAGACTGTCACTATAACAACCGCTCCCGTTACCAGCGTGTTCGGGCGAGCCGGGGCGGTGATCGCACAGACCGGCGACTATAGCTTCTCGCAGATCGGCGGCTCCGTTGCAAGCGGCCAATTGCCGCTGGCGGGCGGCGACATCTCCGGAGGCGTCACCGCGGCAACGGTGATCAAAATCCAAAGCCGGGCCATCGCGGCAACCGCGCCCGCGGCCGGCCAGGTCCTGACCTGGAGCGGAACCCAATGGGCTCCCCAGAATCAGACTGGCGGCGTCGCGAGCGTGTTTGGGAGAACCGGAACGATAACAGCGCAGGCCGGCGATTACACGGCAGCCCAAGTTACCAATGCGGCGGATAAAACCAACTTCAATTCGTATTCGGCGGGCGCTACGCAAACGTTCCTGCCGAGCGTCAACGGCGCGGGGATACAGATTGCCCCGGGTCCGCTGCCCAGCATCGCTTCAGCCGGGGATCTCGCCGTGGATTCGGCGGATTCCAACCGCCTCAAGGTCTACAACGGCAGCTTGTGGGTCATTTTGAACCCTACCATTACCTTTCCGCCGGCCAATTACGTAACCTCCTTTACCAGTCAGACTTCCATTTCGGTTCCAGGCATCACCCATGGCTTAGGGACGTCCAACCTGCTCGTGCAGTGTTACGACAATGCTGCGCCGGCCAATCTGGTGGAGCCTAGCCTGATCACCGTCGATCCGAATAGCTATAACGTGACTGTGGTTTTTGCGGCCGCGGAGACGGGGCGGTGCGTGATCAACGGTTATAACGGCGGGAACAACGGCACGCAAGCGGCTGGGGCGGGAATGGCTGCACAGCTCGGGGATTTTGCGGTGGTACTTACCAGCCCGGTAACGCTCTCGATCGGCGGCAATTGTTCCGCGTCCACGCCATGCAACGTTCGATTTGGAACGCAGGTATACAGCATCACAGCGGCCGCCTCCGTGGCGGTCAGCAGCGGCAACGGAACCGCGTATATCTACGTGGACCCTACGGGGAAGCTGACCGCAGGCGCTACTTTGACGATAACCTGCGGCGGCTCGTGTGTCTCGGCTCCAGGCGTGACCGGGTTTCCCATCAATTCGATGCCGCTCTATACCTGGACGGCGGCAAACGGCGTGTGGGATTCTAACGGCGGCGTCGACCTCAGGGGATGGCTCAGCTCGAACCCGGTGCTGGGAGGCGCTGGAATCGCGACGGTGGTAGCCGCCGGCCAAACCACGGTCTCAGTGGACAGCGCCGTGGTTCCGACCTATTTGACGGCATCGGCGACGCTTGGCTTTCCGCCGATACCGGCGGGAACCTGCTCATCCGATCTCACATTTTCGCTGCTTGGAGCCAATCCGGGCGACGCTGTGGCGCCAGGCTGGCCGGCCGCATTGGCGCCGGGGCTCAGCGGAAATATGCGCATTAGCGCAGCAGGCGTGGTCTCCGTGCGGCTGTGCGCGGATTCGACAGGCGCCGTCAGTCCGGCGAGCGCAACATTCACGGCGACGGTGGTTCGAGGATTCTAAGCAGTTACTGAGCGAATAACATATGAAACGAGTAATAGCAATCTGCATTTTGAGTGCGCCGGCGCTGCTGGCGCAGTCCACGGTTACCGGTAGCCGAACGGTTCAAGGGAGTTGGGATGCTTCCGGCGCCAGCGCGACTAAGCCGGCGAAGGCCGGCGCAGCTCTGCCCGCGACGTGCGGCGCGGGCGAGTTCTTCTTCAACACGGCGGCAACCAGCGGCCAGAATATCTATCTCTGCAATCCAGCCAACACCTGGACGCAAGTGAGTGCGGGAGGGGTAACCAGTATATTCGGCAGAAATGGCTCTGTCGCCGCGCAGACCGGCGACTATACTTTTTCGCAAATTGGCGGGACCGTCGGCAGCGGACAACTGCCGGCAGCGGGTGGTGACATTTCGGGTGGACTTACTGCGGCAACTGTCAAGGCGCTTCAGGGAAAGGCGGTCGGGACCACCGCGCCATCCACCGGCCAGGTCCTGACGTGGAGCGGGACGCAGTGGGCGCCGCAGGCCATTGCGGGCTCCGTAGGAGGAGATATTTCCGGAACCATCGCAGCGGCGACGGTGAAAGCCATCCAGGGTGAAGCGGTTGGGACCACGGCGCCATCCACGGGCCAGGTTCTAACGTGGAGCGGGACGCAGTGGGCGCCGCAGGCCGTAGCGGGCTCCGTAGGAGGAGATATTTCCGGAACCATCGCAGCGGCGACGGTGAAAGCGATCCAGG
>PLDF01000238.1 GCA_003135055.1 Bryobacterales bacterium
GGCCGGATGGTGGTGGTGAGAGCGACGTTGACGATCCCGAAATATTCCATTGCGATCGAGCAGTTCGGCGGGAACGACAATCCCGATCGTGGTGACGCTTACAAAGGCGCCTGCACCGATGCGCTCTCGAAATGCGCGAGCTACTTGGGAATCGGCATGGACGTATACAAAGGGCTGCACGATGAGCGCACCCGAGACGGCAGAGGCGCTCACCAGAACGGCTCGAGGTCCACGGCGTCACAGCCCGCCCCGAGGCCAGCATCAATGCCGAGCGGCGCTCAGAGCCGGAACGCCGCGCCCACTGGCCTCACGAGTCGGAACATGGCTGCGCGCTTCACCAGCATGCGGAGCGTCTTGGGAGTGCCTGAATACGGCGACATTCTCGGCCGGCAAGGCTATCGCGAGGTGACCAACATCCCTAGTCTGGAAAAGGCGCGCGATGTCTACCGGATGTTGGTGGACGCGTTCCGTGCGCACTTCGGAGAGGCTAAGCGGACTCTGGGGAACACCGAGTACACGAAGATCCTTCGTGAAATGCGCCTCAATCCGAAGGCGAGGCTCAATCCCGACCAGGCTGTGCGCGTCTTCAATCGAATGGAAAAGACTCTCAACGCCAGCCAATGACGCTGGCGGCCGAGTGGCGGTCGCCGACCGTACGCGCTTGTAGATTGGCGATAGCGCGTTTAGCGATACTGATTCGCACAACCGTTAGACCGTTGCCGTGACAGCACTCCGTGAATAGGTTTTACAACGGCTTACAAGACATGCGGGGACTGCCAAACGCGGCGCAAGTCATACAAGACGTCGCATTTTGTGGGTTGGATTGTGGGTTGGAAAATCGCTCGAATCTGTGGTTAAACCCACGCTCAGCTATCGACCTTGCCGGAACAGGGATGGTATACTCACGATACGAGGCGGCTTTCGTCTGAAACTTTTGTTGCGTAATTGTATCTAACGTGAGTGTAGACCCTTCTGTGGGTTAGCGAGCCGTAGTTGAGCTCAGCTTATGAAACTTGCTATCCATTTTCGGCCATTGCTCATTGTCCTCCTCTTGGGAGGGCCGATCATGGCGTGCGCCGTTCCCGACGCGCAGCTTACGGCTGATGAGAAGCAGTGTTGCAAGGACATGGGTGGGGATTGCGGACAGGGTACGTCCGGCATGCCGATGTCTCATTCCTGCTGCAAGACCGCCGTGCAACCGCCTCATGATTTCCGGCCTTCTTCAACTGTTTCGTTCTCTGCTCCTTCGTTGGCGATCAGTGCCGTAAATTTTCCTCCTGTCCTTCCTTTCCCGCGCGAGTCCAACCAATTCGCTTCCTGGCTATCGCGAGCACTGTCGCCGCCTCTTGAAACGCTCGACGCTTCCGCTCCCCTGAGAATCTAGCTCTCCTCTTCATTCCTGTTTCGAACTGCGCACAGGTCCCTTCATTTGAACTGCTCCTGACTGGGGCAGATCTGTGGGATTTGTATGCACAGATTTGCCATTGTTTGCCGTGTCCCGGTCTGTGGGCGCGGACGAATTCATGCGTGAGTGTTGGGGGAAGCAACTATGATCGATCGTCTTATCGAGCTTTCGCTGCGAAACAAGTTTCTGGTGGTCATGCTTTGGATTGGAATCGCGGGCTGGGGTCTGTGGGCGATGTTAAAGGCTCCCATCGACGCGATTCCTGATCTGAGCGACAACCAAGTGATTGTCTTCACGGATTGGCAGGGCCGCAGTCCGCAAGAGGTCGAAGACCAGATTACCTACCCGCTCACGGTCAGCCTGCAAGGGCTGCCGGGCGTCAAGGTGGTGCGGTCCTCGTCGGCGTTCGGCTTCTCCATGATCTTCGTGATCTTCGACGACGACGTGGACCTTTATTTCGCCCGCACACGCGTGTTGGAACGCTTGAACCTGGTGAGCAAACAGCTTCCGGCCGGTGTTGTGGCGACGCTCGGACCGGACGCGACAGGGGTGGGCCACGTCTTCTGGTACACGGTGGAGGGAGGCGGGCTGAATCTGCGCGATCTGCGCTCTCTGCAGGACTGGTACGTTCGTTATCAACTCAATTCGGTGCCCGGAGTTGCCGAAGTAGCGAGCGTCGGCGGCACGGTGCAGCAATACCAGATTGATGTCGATCCGAACCTGCTGCGCTCGTACGGCGTTCCTCTCAGCACGGTGATGCGCGCCGTGATGGCGAGCAACTCGAATGTGGGCGGTAATGTCATCTCCGAGAACGGTTCATGGTCCATCGTACGCGGGCTTGGCCTGATCGAAAATCTTGACGATATCCGCAATATCGTGGTCGGTTCGCATAACGGCACGGCTGTTTTCGTGAAGGATCTGGGCATCGTCAAGATCGGCGACGCATTCCGCACCGCCGCTCTGGTCAAGAACAGCTCCGAAGCAGTCGGCGGAGTGATCGTGGCGCGGACAGGTGAGAACACGAAAGAAGTCATCGACCGGGTAAAACAGAAAATCAAGGAACTCGAGCCCGGGCTGCCCCCGGGCGTGCATATCGTTCCTTTTTATGACCGATCGCAGTTGATCGAAGCCACGGTTGATACCCTCCGTCATGCGTTGCTCGAAGAGATTATCCTCGTCACACTCGCGCACATCATTTTTCTGATGCACTTCCGCAGCATCCTTGTCGTTACGCTGCCGCTGCCGCTTGCCGTTCTGTGTTCTTTCCTGCTGATGCACTACGCGCATGTGACCTCGAATGTGATGTCGCTGGCGGGAATCGCCATCGCCATTGGCGTGTTGGTGGATGCGGGCATCGTCGTCACCGAAAATGCGTTTCGACATTTGGAAGGCGTCGATACGGACGATCGAGGACGCGTCTTCGAGACGGTCTTACGGGCCACGAAGCTGGTTGGCCGTCCGACGTTCTTCTCGATGGCGATCATCATTCTGGCGTTTGTGCCGGTGTTTGCGCTTACCGGGCAAGAGGGAAAGCTCTTTCATCCGCTGGCCTTTGCCAAAACCTTTGCCATGGTGAGCGCGACAGCCATTGCCTTAACCCTGGTACCCATCCTGTGCGTGCTCCTGCTCCGGGGCAAGTTCCATTCGGAAGACCAGAATCCGGTCATGCGTTTCTTGCAGCGGCTCTATCGTCCCGCCCTGTCCTGGGCGCTCGATCACCGCGCTATCACACTTGGTATCGCCGTCGTCTTTCTCGTTGGTGCCTTGGTTGTGGCCTCCACCATCGGCAGCGAGTTCATGCCGCCGCTCAATGAGGGAGACATCATGTTCATGCCCATCGCGGACGCGAGCATCTCCCTCCCGCAGAACATTGAATATGCCAAGCGGCAAGACAAAGTTCTGGAGAGTTTTCCCGAGGTCGCCTATGTGGCGGCAAAGATCGCGCGCGCGGAGACCTCGACCGACCCAGCGGGGTTGAACATGACCGAGACGATCGTGCATCTCAAGCCGGGCGACCAGTGGCGGCCGGGAATGACCCTTGCGAAGCTCAAAAGCGCAATGGACCGCGCTGTTTCCCTACCTGGTGTGGCTAATATCTGGACGCAACCGATCATCAACCGCATCGACATGCTCACGACGGGCATTCGGTCCGAGATTGGCGTCAAGGTCTTTGGGTCCGACCTGATAAAGCTTGAAGCGAAAGCTCGTGAAATCGCCAACGCCGTGCGAACCGTGAAAGGCGCCAGCGATATCTATCCGGAGCAGGTGACGGGCGGCCTGTATCTCGATATCAAGCCGAACCGCGAAGCAGCAGCGCGTTACGGCATCGATGTCGGCGAGGTGCAGAACGTCATCGAGACGGCGATCGGTGAAAACAATCTAACCACCACCATCGAAGGGCGGCGGCGCTTTCCGGTGCGGGTGCGCTATGCGCCGCAGTTCCGGCGTAATCCGGAAGACATCGCGAACGTGCTGGTAACGGGAGCGAATGGCGCACAGATCCCACTGGGACAAGTCGCGGATATCCGTCAGGTATCCGGGCCGGCCCAGATCAACAGCGAGAATGGCTTGCTGGAAGTTTCCGTGCTGATGAATGCGCGCGGCCGGGACGCCGGCAGCGTAATCGCCGACGCGGACAAAGCCATCCACGCCAAAGTGCAAATGCCTCCCGGCTATTACTACAACTGGAGCGGGCAATTTGAAAACGAGGTCCGCGCGAAGAAGCGCCTTCAGCTGGTCATGCCGGTCGCCGTCGGTATCATCTTCATTCTTCTTTATCTGACCTACCGTTCTTTCCTGGAGGCCGCGCACGTTCTGCTGGCCGTGCCGTTTGCCCTCACGGGAGGGCTCTATCTGCTCTGGCTACTGCACTATAACTTCTCGGTCGCCGTGTGGGTTGGATTCATCGCCCTCTTCGGGACGGCGGTGCAAACGACGGTGGTGATGGTGATTTATCTCGAAGAGGCCGTGGAGCGGAAGCGGCACGCGCAGGGAACGCTGACCATCGCTGGCCTACGCGAGGCCGTGATGGAGGGGGCGCTGCTCCGTCTTCGCCCGAAGCTCATGACGGTTTCGACCATCGTCGCGGGATTGTTACCGATTTTCTGGAGCAACCGCGTGGGATCGGAAGTCATACGACCACTCGCCACTCCAGTCCTCGGCGGCATGCTCAGTTCCCTCGCGCACGTGCTGATCGTCACACCTATCATTTTCATGTGGCTGCGGGAACGCGAGATACGCCGTGGCCAATCGCCGGTTGCAGGTTTGCGACCGACGCAAGGTACACAAGCATTTCCAACATCACTCTAAGGAGAACTTTTATGAAGATTTTGTACGCGCTTTTGTTGACGTTCATTCTTGCTATGGCCGGCTGCAGCGGAGACAAGGTAAATCTTTCCTCTCTGAAACCAGCAGCGACCCGGACGGTTGGAAAGCTCACCATCGTGCTGTTGAATAAAAGCGGCGAACTGATGCAAGGGCAGAACGAATTCGTCGTGCAGTTTAAAGATGACCAAGGCCAGCCCGCCGATGTCGGCGATGTGCAGATCGGTTCAAGCATGTCCATGCCCAGCATGGCCCCCATGTCCGGCGATTCCGAACTCACGCCCACGGGCCAAATCGGAATTTACAAAGTGACCTCCAACTTCGCGATGAGCGGGGCGTGGCACTTCACGCTTTCCTGGAACGGGCCTTATGGACAGGGCCATACAACCTTCAACAGCAACGTGAGGTAGGGAACATGAAACGAATGCTATTTGCTTTTCGACCGTGGTTACTGACGATGGTGGCGTTGGCAGGTTCTCTGTCGCTCTCCGCGCAGGATGTCCAGCCCGTGCCAGCGAGTGACTTCCTCGATCTCCAGGGTGGAGTCACCGAGACGGAACTCGTAACGCGTGCTTTGGCTTCCAATCCCACCTTGCTGGCGCGGCGTCAGCAGATCGCCATGGCGCACGGAGAGGTGACGCAGGCTCGCCTCCGGCAAAACCCCTCGCTGACTCTTGGTGGACTGAAAGAAGTAAATGGAGGGGACAACGCGATTAATGTCCGGGGATCGCTGCCACTGGAACTCTTCGGACGTCGTGCGCGGCGCACGGAGGTCGCGGAGAACCAGGAAGAGGTCACGCAGCAGGGTGTGGCGGATCACGAGCGCCTGCTCACCGGAGAGGTTCGCATGCGCTTCGGTCAGGCTCTCGCTGCCATACGCGACCTGATGTTCGTCGAACAACTTGTCCAGGTGAATCGGGATTTTCTTCGATTGATGGAGGATCGTGCACGCGAAGGCGCGGCCCCCAGGCTCGACGCGGATGAAACTCGCGTGGAGGCGAACCGGATCGAAACCCTGCGAATCGATTATCAGGCGAAAGCGGAGGTTGCCTTGCTTGCTCTCAAGGAAACGGTGGGTGTAGACCCCGAGGAGCCTATCCGGTTGAAGGGAGCTCTTGAACTTGCTCCCCAGGACTACGATAGGAAGCAACTTCTGCAGCTGGCGATGGATCATCGACCAGACCTGGCGTTTCAGCGGGCGAACGAAGCACTGGCCAGTGCGGAAATTCGTTCCGATCGGGCAAAAGGAAAGCCGGACGCCAGCGTCTTCGGCGGTTACGAGCGGCCGGACTTTGGCTTTTCGCAGCGGGCCTTCGACGCAGCGGGCAATCTTGCACCGATACGCCAAACCTTTAACCACGTTGTTTTCGGCCTCGACATCAACTTGCCGGTGTTCAATCGTAATCAAGGTGCGGTAGTGGCGGACACGGCGGCCATCCAGGCAGCACGCAATCAAATCGCGGCGGTCGATCTGAATCTTCGGCATGAGGTCGCACAGAACCTCGTCCGCTTCAACGGAGCACAGGCGCGGGTTACGGTTTACCGCAGCGGCGTGCGCGACCAGGCAGCTCACAATCTGGAGATCGTGCGCCAGACCTACAGTTATGGCCGCACCACGTTGCTGGATGTCATCGCGGAACAGCGCCGTTACATCGATATCGAAACCGGATATACGGACATATTGCTCGATGCGTATGCGTCGCGCGTTAGTCTCGAACAAGCAATCGGTACCAACCTGCCATGAAAGGTGAAGATATGCTGAATACGGATCAGAAGGAAACGACCTCTACTCCACGTCGTCGCGTGATGTGGATCGGTTTTGGCGCGATCGCCGTCGTCGCCATCTCCGTCGGGCTGTGGTTCGGGGCACGACCCAGTAGCCGGCCCAAGCCACGTCAACAGGCGCCCAAGTCGAGTATGTCCGATATGGCATCTCCCTCGCACGATGATGCAACGGACGCAGCCGCGGCCAACGCAGAGTTACAGGTCGAGCTTGGTCCCGACGATCTGAAAAAGGCGCAGGTGCGAACCGTCCGTGTGGATGTGAGGGAAACCTCCGGCACGCTCCGCGTTCCGGGGATCGTCAACCCGGACGAGTACCGCGAGGTGCATGTCACTCCCCTCGTTGGCGGTGTTATCAGGCAGGTTCCCGTGGTGCTTGGAGATCATGTGCGGCGCGGTCAGCCGATGGCCGTGATTTTCAGCAGTGAGCTCGCCGACGCCGAAACGGGCTATCTCGCCATGTCCGCTGAGCTCGAAGCCGATCACAAGAAGCTGGAACGTACCGAGAAGCTCGTCAAGCTGGGAGCCGCCAGCCAGCAGGAAGAGGAGGGCGTGGCAGCGGACCACGCCGCGCACGAGGCCCATGTGCGCGCCGCACTCGCGAAGCTGCAACTGCTCGGTGCCAGCGATCTTCAGATCGCCGGGCTGAAGCAAGCCGAGCAGATCGATGCGAACTTTTCCGTGCCGGCGCCGATCAACGGCATCGTGCTGACCCGCACAGCGAATCCGGGCTTGGTCACCAACATGTCGCAGCAACTGTTTACCGTGGTTGATTTATCGACCGTGTGGGTGATGGCGAGTATCAACGAGAAAGACTTCTCGACGATCCATGTGGGCACGCCCGCCACGGTGACCGCTCCGGCTTACCTCGGCCGCGTCTGGAGGGGCCGCGTCGTTTACATCCAACCCCAAGTAGATCCCAACACGCGGACGGCGCAGGCTCGCATCGAGGTGGCGAATCCCGACGAGGCCTTGCGCATCGACATGTACATGGATGTCGTATTTATGTCCGCGGGCGGCAAAGGTCTGACGGTTCCCGAATCGGCGGTACAGGCCATCGGCGAGAAGCAATATGTCTTCCTTCCGGTCAGTGATAGCGAAGGCAGCTTTGCCGTACGAAAAGTGCGGCTCGGCCCCGCTTCAAATGGATTCTACCCGGTTCTGGAGGGACTCAAGGTCAACGACGAAGTCGTCAAAGACGGCAGCTTTATTCTCAAGGCTGAGGCCATTCGCCAGCACCCCGAACTGCAATGACTTCGCGGTTCGCCAACGCGAAGCTGGCGAGAGCAGTCCGTTTGGGAACAGCTTTATGGCGTCTGCGGCGTGCAGAACCGCAGTGTCGCGCAATGGCGACCGAGTTGGCTGGAAACGGGGGTGAACTATGAACGAGCGCGAGCAAGTCGGGCGAGACGATGAATCGACTTCGGCCGCAGAGTCTTGTCCGAAGCCGGGAATCGATCAACCAGCCGAGCCACCGGGGTCGCTTAAGGTAGAGGGAACCGAGCTTTCGAGCGATGCCTCCACTGAGCCATCGAATAATGTGCCAGAGCCCGCAATCCTCCCCGCCAGCCACAGTGCGGATGACCCGGGCGGCGCGGAGGCGAATAACGTTCGTGGTGAATCTCGTAAGGAAGCAACTATAGGGATGACCATCACCATCGAGCATAAGCATTCGCTCGCCATCCGCTGGATGCACTGGATCAACTTCCCACTGCTTGCGGTGATGATTTATTCCGGTCTGCTCATCTACTGGGCCGATTCGCAGCACGAGGGGCTGAATGCACACCGGGTTTATCGCGTCGGGTTCGGCAGTTGGACGCTCTTCCGGCTTTTTCCTTCATGGTTCTACAACAATCTCCATCTTAAATTCCAACTTGCGAAGGGCTTGGGCTATCACTTTTTCTTCATGTGGTTCTTCGCGCTGAACGGAATGGCGTATGTCCAGTACACCATTTTCTCCGGCGAGTGGCGGGAGTTGCTGCCTACGCGGCATTCGTTTGGGGAAGCCATCGCCGTGACATTGCGCGATCTGGGGTTCAGCAAGCGCCATCCACCGCAGAGCAAGCTTAATGGCGCACAACGGATCGCCTATACCGGCGTCATTCTTATGGGTGCGGGCTCGCTGCTGACCGGGCTGGCCATCTACAAACCTACCCAACTCCACGTCATCACGGCATTGCTCGGAGGTTACCAGATGGCGCGGTGGTTTCACTTTTGGCTGACGATCGCCTACGTTGGCTTTTTCTTGGTGCACGTCGCGCAAGTCATTCGCGCAGGCTGGAACAACTTCCGCGCCATGATCGTCGGTTATCAGATTTTGCCGGGCGAACGGGCGAAGCACGATGAGGATTCTTTATGAACAAAACACCTTCGCAAGTTGAGCGCGAAACGGTCGCTGGGCTGCGCCGTCGCTCGCGCCGTGGATTTCTAACCGCCGCGATAGCCGCCGTGGCGGGTGCCGGTATTTGGAAATGGCTAAATATCCAGCCCGAAGTGGACGGACTCGTTTCGCCCTTCCGCAAAGCGATGGAGTTTAACGCTGGAATAGCCCGCCGACTTTTTCGCGAACGAACATTGGCGGCCGAGTTCGAGCAATCCAAAGCAGTGCGTTCCTTCCGCCGCAATGGCGATATCGGACTCTCGGAGATCCGCCCCGAGGACTGGCGCCTGCAACTTGTCGGTGTCTCGAACCCTGCGTCCTATGCACAGTACTGCAGAGACGTTTCTTCTTGGACCTACGGAATGAACGCGTCGAGCGGAGCGGCTCCTAACCTCCGTGGCACTGTGGCTCCGAAGAAGCTGGGCATGCACGAGGAGGACGCAAAAGGTGCTGCTGTAAAGATGAAGGCGATGGAGATGCCCGAAGATATGTCTGCGGGAGTTCCCGGGCTGCTGCTCACGATGGCGGACGTAAGGAAGCTCCCGCACGCAGAGATGGTCACGGAGTTCAAGTGTATTGAGGGTTGGAGCGAGATTGTTTACTGGGGTGGCGTGCGCCTGCGCGACTTTCTCGTCGCGTTCCCTCCGCAAAGGGCGAGAGACAGTCAATCTGCGTCCACGGAGCGTACGACTGCCTTTCCGAAATACGTTGGCCTGGACACGCCGGACGGCCAATATTATGTCGGCATCGAGGGCGAAATCGCATTGCATCCGCAGACCCTTCTCGCCTACGAGTTGAACGGCCAGCCTCTGACGCCCGACCACGGCGCCCCGTTGCGTCTGGTGACACCGCTCAAATACGGGATCAAACAGCTCAAACAGATTGGCCGAATAACCTACACCGACACACAGCCGCATGATTATTGGCACGAGCAAGGATACGACTACTACGCGGGTTTATGAACACGGTCAACATGGCGCGTCTTTCGCGCTGCGCGATTTTCTTGACTTTGCCACTCGATGGCGAAGCACTCGCGGGAACGACGGGACTCGAACCCGCACCCTCCTGCGTGACAGGCAGGGGTGCAGTCGTCATTGTTATCGATTAGGACCGTTGCGGGGTATCCGGAACTTATTGGGGCGGAATGGTTTTGGTTGGCGGGATTCGCTGAAGTTATTTGTAAAGACGAAGTTTGGTTGTGGAGGCTTGATTTGAACCGACCGAACCCCTCTGCCAGCTCGTCTTGTCCAAATGCTTCAGAGTCCAGACGAAGTCCATGTCGCGATCAAGATAGGTAACGAGGAGTCGGCTTGTGCCATTTAATCCGCGAAAACCGGTCAGTTTTCCGGGCCGCCTAAGCTTGAAGTGCCTCGCGCCGCGAGCTTCGGCATAAACGCCGGATAGAGAATGTGTGAGTGAAAAATGCAATGCGGGACGGACCAACCTTAATGTGTGAACAGCGCGTTTCAGCACACGGCCGCCGCTACATCCGAGAAGACCTTGAAAAGCGGGCACGGCGCCCCGCCATCATCGCCGGGCATTTCCGTGTAGTGAACATTTGACACGGCGATCCCCCCGCTACAACGTTTGTAGGGCAGAAGAACCTGAATCGTTAGAAGGGGAGAATCAAGCATGAGGAAAATGGCTGTGGCGTCCGCCAGGACGTCCCGCTCGTCGGACTCGAACGGCCCCATTCGAACATCCAGCGTAATCAACGCCGCCTGTGGGTTCTTGATCCTTACCACAGTTCGCAGGTAGTCGAAACTCCGTGCCGTCCTGACGTCAAAGTGTTCCAAGACTGAGGGATCTTGAAACTCAACCTGCTCGATGTGGTCGTCGAAATACAGCGCGACCAAAGGCTCTATGGTTCCCGTCCCGAGGAGTTGAGTCTTCAGGATTTCGATCGCCTGGCGAGCCCTTGCGCGCATCGTGTTGGGGTCTGCGTGGTTCATAGCTGCCTGGATTATAGCCGGAGATATGAAACATGGCGTTATCTTCGGCGCTTGGCAAGAATAGACCAGTAACGCTTGGACGGATCGACCCTTGCTAGGAACAGGATTGGGAACACACCGAGAAAGAGAGTTCAGGTCATCATCGGTCTGTGTGAAGCATGCGAGGTTGGGCGATCGATGAAGGAATTAGCTCAGCAACTGCTGAATAGCTACGAGCGATAGTTGATCGGGTTGCGCGCCGTCCGGCACTTGGACTTCGGCGACCCAACATCTCCTGCACAGCCGGGTTGCTATGGCGCGGCTTGCGGCGCGGCCGGCGGCATCTCCGTCGAGCAGCAGAGCCACACGGTCGAAGGCTGCGAGCAACGCATTCTCCTGCTCCGCGGACAGAGACGATCCCATCAAAGCCACCACCCACGGCAACCCCGCTCGATGCACCCGCAGGCAATCAAAGTAGCCCTCCACCACGATCACGGTCTGGCTGCCGGTGGCCGCCGCGCGGTGCAGGTTGAAAAGCTCCCAGGCCTTCCGGAAGCCGGTCGGCAGTTTGTACTTCGGCAGGCTGTCGTCCAGCGCACGACCGGCGTAAGCGACGGTCTGGCCGCGTGCATTCGCGATCGGTATCACCACCCGCCCGCTCAGCAAACCCGATCCGGCATAGAAGCCTACACCAAACTCGACGGCCGTAGCCGGATCGATGCCGCGCTCGACTAAGTAAGGATGAGAATGATCCACACCCGTCAGCGCGAACGGTAGCGGAGGATTGCGCCCTTCTTTTTCCCGAACCAGTTCCCCCTTCCGCACGCTCCGCCCCTCGCCGGGCGCGCCGACAGAAAACCATCTTTGCAACCAGAGCGCCGCTTGGCGAATCGAACACTGCTCCATGGCGGCGACGAAATTCAATACGTTGCCGCCAGCCTGGCAGGCGAAACAGTGAAACGCATTTTTGCTCAGACTGGCGCGGAAGGAATCGTCGCGCTGGCCCCGGTGAATCGGACACCGGCCTACCAGTTGATGGCCGCGTTTTCGCAGGCCCGGCACTTGGTAATGGCGCAACACAGCCTCCAGACTCACCGTCTGTTTCACCGCGCCGAAATCCACCCAGCCTCGCATCTTCAACCTTGCAGTTCGCGCAGCGACGGCCCGTCAATGTCCACCGTGTGGCAGTAGTGTCGCAGACGACTCAGCAGCGCCTCCACCATTGGCCGACTGCCCAGGAAGTTCGGCCACTCGTCATAGACAAGATTCGTAGTGATGATGGTGGAATGCTGGCGGTAACGCTCTTCCATCAGCTTGAAAAAGATGTTCGACTGCTCCGGTTTTAGGTTCAAATAACCTAGCTCGTCAATTAGCAATAAATCCAGCCGCGCGAGACGCTTGAGTAAGTGCCGCGTGGAACGATCCGCCAGCGACGCATACATCTCATCGAATAAGTCTTGTGCGCGGATGAACTGACAGCGGTAACCATTCTCCAGCGCCTTCAGCAGCAGCCCGCAAGCCAATCCGGTTTTGCCCCTGCCGGTTTTGCCGACCAGCACGATATTCTCCGCCTTGGCGATGAACTCCAGCTCCGCAAACCCGCGAATCTGTTTGCGGTTCACGCCAGGTTGGCGGGCGAAGGGAAACGTCTCCAACGTCCAGCGCTCGGGTAGATTGGCGCGCCGGATGCGCCATTCCAGCGCGCCCTCCTGCTTGGCCTGCCACTGCGCGCGCACCAGGCGCGTAACAAAGTCCGAGTAACTGATGTCGTCCTTCTCAGCGGCGTGCAACTGTTCTTCATAGATCTCCAGGATGCGCCGCAGCTTGAGATTCTTTAGCAGTTGATCCAGTTCTTCAGTCATCGTTCGATTCCCTATCGAGCAGAAAGTATTCGCGTGTCACTCGGCGCAAGATCATCCGCTCCAGCCGGTCCAGATCGTAAAGCCCATACCGGCCGGCCTCGCGCACGGCCCCCAACAGCGGTTCCCGTGGATACTCCCGCACCAGTCGCAACAGTTGCCGCAGGACAAGAGTGACTACCTTGCGACTCCGTTGTTTTAATCCAGCGACATAGTCGGCTAACTCAGGCGCGGCCGTGACGATGGCCTTCTCTTCGGGATGGGGGTCGGGCCGCGCGTCTCTCTGGCCGCGCGGCGGACGATGTTCGGCCAGCGTTACTCGCTGCTGCTCGGCTTCGGCGATGCGCCGGTGAGTGACCAGGCGGCGGGCATCGAGTTGAATCTCGATCTTGTCCTTAGTCTCGCGCACCTCCACGCGGCGGCCAATCCAGTCCACCGGGACCGAATAGCGGTTGCTGTTCAGCGCCACATACCCTTCGATATCGACCAGGCGCTGCTGCAGCCGGTAGACTTCCGGAATCCACGCCGGCAGCGGCTTCAGATGTAGCCGCTCGACGGCGAACAGCTCACGGGGAACCGCGCGGATATGTTTCTTGTAAGTCGAGTTGACCTTATCGCACCACTCCCGCGCCCGCTGATTCAGATCCGCCCAACTGCTGAAGGTACGCCCCGCCAGGAAGTTATGCTCTATGAAATGGAAGGGGCGTTCGACGCGTGCCGAACGGTTCGCATTGCCAATGGCATGCGCCACGAACTCGAAGCCGAAACGCTCTGCAAAGGCAGCCATCTCCGGCACCGGAACCATGTCTCGGCCGCTGCCGCGCAACACTACCACGTGCGTGTTATCGATCATCACTCGGGTCGTGGCGCCACCTATGTAACGCAGCGCATCGGTGAGAAACACCTTGCAGTCGAAACGCCGGAAGTTGGGGTAGCACTGGAAGAACAGCATTCGCGAATAGCACAGCACCGCAGATGCAGTCTGCACCTTGCGTTTCCTGCCGCCCAGTTCCACCTCGTGCGGAGACGTGTCGTGCTGAACCTCTTCACCGGGCGCGAACGCATATTGGCCCGCCGGCGTCGGCGGCGCGTAGCCGATTCCATGCCGCCGGCAGAACGCCGTTAATGCGGCATATGACATCTCCGCGCCGGAGGCAGCCAACTCCTCATGGACTCGCACGAGATTCCCCTTGCACTGGTCGAAAAGCTCCAGGATCTGTTGCCGGTAAGGTTCGGCTTTCTCCGGACGCTGCAACTCCGGCACTGCGATGGAGTTCGAGCGCAGGACTTTGCGTACCGCCACGCGGGAGATCCCCATCACCCGCGCGATCTCGCGTTTGCTCACTTGCTTGGCATTCAGTTCCAGAATCGTGGTGCGTTGCGCTTGGCTCAACATGCGGTTTCTTCTCCGGTTGGATTTCTTCGTCGATGCGATGGAGTTGCTTTTGAATGCGCTCGATCTGGCGCCGCGCGGATTCGCATTGCTGGCAATCCAGATCCGTGACTGCTGCGCCGGCCAGCCGCCGTTGCGCGCGGTTCACGATGGCGGCCATCATTTCCAGATCGCGTAGCAGTTCAGCGCCGGTCCCGGCTGGGGCTCTTTCCTGCGCCTGTCGCTGCGCTTTGAAAAACAGTTCGGGATCATCCAGAATCCGTTTGCGGATCGCGGGCGAGCCTCCGCGCCAGGCGCCATACAGTTGGCCGGCTTCGCGCGTATCGCAGTGATGCTGGGCGAAGATCGCCGCCATCCGCTGGCAATCCTCCAGGCTTTGGCGCGCCACCGGCACTAGAAACTTCAACGCCACCTGCGCCAGGATTTTGCCCTCTCGCACCTGCTGTTGAATGGCTTCCGGAAGAACCTCCACCAGCGCCAGCCGCCGCGATACCCAGCTCACGCTGCGGTCGAACCGGCGCGCCAACTCATCGAGCCCGTAGCCGAAGCGCTGCTCCAACTCGGCCAGCAGCCAACCCACCTCCAGCGCGGTCTCGTGTTCGGACAGTCGCAGCGAGCGGTCCAGCAGCACTGCCGCGGCCTCGCTCATCGGCCATGCCACCGCTTCCACCGTGTCCCGCCCCAGTTGCTCCAGCGCCGCGATCCGCTTGTAGCCGTCGATGACCACGTAACGGTCCGCCTGGTCTTCGGCCGCCACCACCACGATGGGCGTTTGCTGGCCGCTGTCGGCCAGCGACGCCAACAACCGCCGCTGCCGCGCCGGATGGCGCACTCGCAAGTGCTCCCAACGCCGGTCGAGCTGGTGAAACTCCAGTTGCATCAGACAGGCTGAATGTAGGGCGAGTCCCACCTGAGAATCAATATGCCCGGATTAAGTCGCGCGCCTGTTTCCAGTGCCGCTCCCGGTCTTGGACGCGCTCCAGTGCGCGTCGGCAGGCGTGCGAGCAGAAGCGCTGCAAAGGACTTCGCCGCTCGCGCACGAATCGCTCGTAGCAGCCCGGCCGGTCGCAGCAATGGCCGAAAAAAATGTTCTGTAGTGATTACCCTCGCGGGACACTGCTGTCCAAAACACGC
>PLDF01000290.1 GCA_003135055.1 Bryobacterales bacterium
GGCACGGAGGCAGGAGGAAGCGGAGAAATCAAAGCAAAACTACCGCGAACAGTGTCCACTGAAAATAAAAGGCTTGTAGGTGAGTTTCCGGAGAGAGCATTCCATGGAGGCGCCGGCCGGCTCGCAAGCACCATCTGCTGTGACCTATTTCATGTGACCTATTTCAATTGATAGAATCAGGTCTGCGGGGAAGGCGTCATCATGACCAGAAGAAAAGCATTACTTTTGTGCAGCGCGGCTCTGACCAGCTCGACTGCGGAGAGCGCAGCCGCCTCCGGCGGCCGTGTACGCCTCCTTCGCACGCCGGAAGCGGGCTTGCAGCCCCAGGCAGCAGTTGACGATCAAGGGATTTCGCACCTGGTCTATTACACCGGCGACCCACACCAAGGCAATTTGTTTTATGCCCGCTCCGCTGATGGCGGAGCGACTTTCTCACCCGCGATTCGAGTGAATAGCCAGCCAGGCAGTGCTATTGCGGCAGGCACAATTCGTGGCGCCCAGCTTGCGATCGGCGAGGCCGGCCGCGTGCATGTAGCGTGGAACGGCTCGGCGCAAGCCGAACCCAAAGGGCCCCTCAATCCCGATTCCGGCAAACCCGGAGCGCCGATGCTGTATAGCCGCCTGAATGACGCAGGCAACGCCTTCGAGTCCCAGCGCAATGCGATGCACCACTCCTATGGACTGGACGGCGGCGGGTCGATTGCAGCCGACCGCGCCGGGAACGTTTACGTTGCCTGGCACGGAATTGGAGAATCCGACGCGAAGGGAACGGGCAAAAAGGGCGAGGCGCGCAGGCAGGTCTTGATCGCAAAATCGCAAGACGCCGGCCGATCCTTCTCCGCCGAAGAAAAAGCGTGGTCGCAGGCGACCGGAGCGTGCGGATGCTGTGGCATGAAGATCTTCGCCGGCGCGCAGGGGAATGTGTCTGCGCTCTACCGGTCAGCCACTGAATCCGTGCATCGCGACATCTATCTGTTGACATCGACCGATCAAGGGAGGAATTTTCGAGGTGGTCTGCTTCACAAGTGGGATATCAACGCTTGCCCAATGAGCAGCATGGATATCGCGGAGAGCGGCAAAACGCTGGCCGGCGCCTGGGAGACGGGAGGCCAGGTTTACTGGGCTCGCCTGGACTGTGAAGGACACCGTGCGAGTCAACCCCTGGCGGCGCCGGGAGACGGGAAGGATCGCAAGCACCCACGCCTGGCTGTGAACCAGAATGGTGAGGTGCTGCTCGTATGGACGGAAGGAACCGGCTGGCAAAAAGGCGGCTCACTGGCTTGGCAGATGTACGATCCCAGCGGGCAGGCCACGGCTTCGAGAGGGCAGCATCCCGGCATTCCGGCATGGAGCTTTGCAGCGGTGCTGGCCCGGAGGGAAAACGGCTTCTCTATCCTTTACTGAGCGCCTCCGCATGAACCACAGGATGCGGTCCGCCAGGATCTTACCGGCGTCCTGCTGGCAACGCGAGAAGTCCGCCCCGAGCGCCGCGGCGGCCTCCGGATGACGCTGTGGCAAGCGGGGAGTTAGGCCCAAAACGCGCGCTGGTTTTGGAAAATTGGGAGGCTCCTACTGTGGGGAGCGCTGGGGCAAGACGCGCAATCGCGGCCAACGCGCTTGCGGGCAGTCCCGCGGCCCCTCGATGATCAGCCCAGCGGCTATGGTGTGACCCAGCCGGGCCGAGGTCTCCGGTTCCCGCGGAAGGCGGAGTTGCGCAGATCGCGGCAAGCGCATATGGTGGCTGCAAGGCTTTGGACGAATACGATGTGATCCTGCGGCGGCCACCGCAAAATCGGCGAAGGACTGGCGGATGGATGGCGTCTGCCGAATCAGGACGATTTGAAGGCACAACTGAAAGAGGCTACCGCGAAACGAAAAGATGATCCGCGCCGGAAGAGGATCGACGAACTTTAACGAGTTCCACTCCCGCCGCCTGAATCGGCGACTGGCGGTTTGGGATATGATAGTTCGCACGGGTTTGTTCGGCTCGACAACAATATCGGCGACCGGAGACTGCCCGCCGAACCTGGACGATTTCAAGCCATGAGACAAAAGATCTGGAGCAATCTGCCCGCGTTCGCGCCGCAAGCGGCCGCGATGGACGGTCTGTCGATCGCGAATGTGCGCGGTTGGCGCTTGCGCGAGCCGTCGTCGGGACGCCGCTACACAGTGCTGCGCCTGGAGACCCGAGGCGGGCTGGTGGGATACGGGGAAGGCGCGCCCGCAACGTCCGCGGAGATCTTGGAGGCCCGGGCGGCGGCGGTGGGCCGGCGACCCAACGAGACCGAGTTTATCCGGCATCGGCTGGCGGCAACGCCCGCCATGGAGGCGGCGGTCAACTGCGCATTTCTCGATCTGCTTGGCAAGCGGACCAAGACTCCGGTGTATCAGTTCCTGGGGGGCCCCACGCGCTTCAAGGCACGGGTACTGGCGCACCTGGAGGGACAGACCGAGGATGCGCTGTTAGCGTCGCTTCAGCCGGCCGTGCAGCGGGGGTTCAAAGCGTTCACCGTGCCCGTTCCGGTCCGCGATTCCTTGTGGCGCATGCAGGCTTACGTAGATTCGGTGCGCGCGCGCGTGGCGCGGGTGCGCAGTGTGGCGGGCGCGGACATGGATTTCGTGCTGGACGCCGCGGGCACGTTGACGCCCGGGGATGCGGCGCTGCTGGCGACGGCGCTCGAGAAGGATCACCTGATGTGGTTCGATGAGCCGGCTGCGGTACTGACCAACGACGCACTGGCGCGGATCGCGGAAGAGAGCGTGATGCCGATCGGGCTGGGCCGCTCGGTGACGGATATCGCAACCTTCCAGAACCTGCTCCGGTGGGGGAGCATCGATCTGCTGCGGCCCAGCCTGGGGCTCAACAGCATCTCGAAGATCAAGCGGATGGCGGCGATCGCGGAGACGCATTACGTGGCGGTGGCGCCGTATCACGATGGCGGCCCGATCGCGACGGCGGCCGGGATTCACCTGGCGGCGAGCCTGCCGAATTCCTTCATTCAACAGATTCCGTTTCCGGCCGCGGAGCGCGATCGCGCGATGCGCGCCGAACTGACTTCCGGCAACCAGGAGACGGCGAAGGATGGATTCGCGCCGTTGCCGAACCGGCCCGGGTTTGGAGTTGAGGTGGATGAACGGGCGCTCGACCGCTATAGCGAGGAGAGGGTATGAGACGGCGCGAAATGTTGGGAGCGCTGGCCGCCGCCGGCGCCTTGCGTGGAGGGCCCGCCTCCGTGGCTCACCCCGCCGTGGCTCACGCCGTGAGGAAAAGCGGCATCGGATGCGGCTGTGCCTTTGCGCCGGCCGCGGCTATTCCTCCGGGCTCGGAGGTATTCAAGGATGTCGGCTCGAAGCTCCGCATTACGGATATGAAGGTGTTCGGAGTGACGCTGGACGAGAAGATCGCGCGCGCCGACCGGCCGTATGTTTTCGTGAAGATCGAGACCAATCAGGGAGTCGTTGGTTGGGGCGAGGCCACGCTCGAAGGAAAAGCCGGCGCCGCGATGGCCTGCGTGAACGACTTGCGGGACTTTATCGTTGGCAGCGACCCGATGCAGTCGGAGCATCTCTACCAGTTGATGTACATCGGCAGCTTTTATCGCGGCGGGCCGGTGCTCGGCTCGGCGATCTCGGGGATCGACCAGGCTATCTGGGACATACGCGGGAAGGTTCTCGGAATGCCGGTGTACGAGCTGTTGGGCGGGCCGGTGGAGCCGCAGGGCGTGCGCGGATACTACCATGCCGCGGCATGGACGCTCGAAGAGGCGCGCGCGTTGCGCGACCAGACGCGCCAGGCGGGCGTGACGGCGCTCAAGTTCCAGTTGCCCGATCTGCTGGAGTGGGTGGAGACCAACCGCAAGCTCACGCGCGCGGTGAAGCACATGGAGATGTTGCGCGAAGGGCTGGGCCCGGATATCGATTTCGCGGTGGATTTTCACGCGCGGCCGAGCCCGACGGTGGCGGCCATCATACTGCGGGAAATCGAACCGTTTCATCTCTTCTTCGCCGAGGAGATTTGTCCTCCGGAGAACATGCGCGCCATGCAGCGGGCGGCGCGAAAATCGACCACGCCTCTGGCGACTGGCGAGAGACTGATCGCGGCTTATGGCTTTAACGATCTGATCGATCTTGGGATCGTGGATGTGCTGCAGCCGGACATCGCGCATGTGGGAGGGATCACGGCGTTGTGGAAGGTGGCGGCGGCGGCCGACGCCGCGGGCATCCGCATGGCGCCGCACGCTTGCGAGGGGCCGGTGGGCGGCATCGCAAGCCTGCATGTGGACGCCGCGATTCCGAATTTCCTGGCCCAGGAGATCTGCGGGCTGGTGGAGGCCGGGGAGATGAACCGGGTGTGGGAAGACCTGATGGGTTTCTCCGCGATGCGGATGGTGGGTGGGCGCTATCCGCTGCCCACTAAGCCAGGCCTCGGATTTGAAGTGAGCGAAGCGGCGTTGAAGAAGTATCCGTTCCAAGGCACGCGTCCGTTCCCGCCCGCGTTCCACGAGGATGGGTCGCTGGCGTCGTTGTAGGCCATGGCCTGTTTGGCCGCCGTGGCTGTTTCCAGCTTCACGTCGAGTCGTGCGCCCAAGGCGGTGAAGCCAGGCTCCGGGCTGCGCCATTCCAGTTCGTCCACGTCGTCAAACGCGCGATGCCGGTCCGGAGAGTTGCCAGTGTTCGGAACTGCCGTGCGCGGTCGCGCTCGTTAGAGATGCGGAGTCGGAGCTAGAGCGTACGTTATACTCACTCACCTGTACGCTAAGTTCTGTACAATAGTGTTTGTGAGCCTGAACGCTACCGAGTTCCGTAAGAATCTGTTTCAAATGCTGGATCGCGCTTTGCAAGGTGAAGCCGTGGAGATCACTTACAGAGGCTCCAAGCTGCGGCTGACGCCCCCGCCGGACCGGTCGAAATTGGCTCGCGCCGTTCGCCGTCATGCGCTTTTGGTTGATCCGCAATCGATTGTGGAGTCCGACGCCAGTTTAATGGCCGACCTGGAAAAGCGGTGGAAACGGGATGACGAATCCCTGTGAGCGCAGCGTACCTCGATACCCATGTAGCCGTCTTCCTGCACGACGGTCTGACCGAAGAGCTGAGCATCGAAGCGAAGCGTCTGGTAGAGGCCAACGACCTTCTGATTTCTCCCATGGTGTTCTTGGAGTTCGATTACCTGTATCGGCGGAAGAAAATCGGCGTATCCGCGAGGACTCTCTTCACTGCGATCAACGCGGCCTTCGGCGTTGCGCTCTGTCAGTTTCCATTCGCGGCGATTGCCAACGAGGCCCTGGATATCGGTTGGACGATGGATCCCTTCGATCGCCTGATCGTCGCGCACGCCATCGCTAACCGGGAATCCGTGCTGATCACCAGGGACAGACTGATTCGTCGGAACTACCAGAATGCGCTGTGGTGATGCTCTTCTTGGCGGCTGTCCGGGCGCCGGTGACGCTATCTCCCTGGAGCTGCCCCAAAGCCGGCCGGAACCGTACCGCAGCCCAAATCCGCAGGCGGCGCCGCGGGAGTCAGCGGCTTCAAGTCGTTCTTGCGCAGCACTTCGTTGAGGGCCGGCACGTCCACGGTGTTGATCGTCCGCCACAGCGCCAGATTGTTATCGAGGTCGGTGCAATAGTCGTGAAACGCCTTGACTTGGGCGTCGACCGGCGCGTGATCGGATTCGTACTCCACAATCACCATCAATCCTGCAAAGGCGCCGTTGACGCCAGTGAATCCAGGGTTGCCGGTGTACGCCGGCACGCCGTAGGGGCCGCTCACCGCCGCCGAAAGTTGTCCCTGTACCGGCGCCATCCTGGCATCGGCCGCGCTCACTGCCTGCGCGGCCGCGGGTGGCAACGCCTGGCCAGTCAGTTCTTTCAGTTGGGTGCGCAACTGGCTTGCCTGGTTGTAGCCGGTGTTGCTGGCCACCATGCCGGCCACGGTCTTTTGCTCCAGGTCGAACTGGGCGAGCAGACCGGCTATCACGGCGGGCGATTCGCCGATGCGCGGGTCTTCATGCACCGTCAGAGTCTGGCTGTTGGTCTTACCATCGGCTGTGAACTTCACGGTGTAAACCCCGGGCAGCGCCAACGCGCCTTGCGGCGTGTACGGCGTGTCTCGATCAACGGCGGACATCACCTGGGCCCAGTTGTGGCTGAGTGCGGGCGGATCGTCATAGCGCAGGTCCCAGTTGGTGCGGTTGCCGCCCGGATTGGTTGTAAGCGTACGCGGCGGGCGCAGCCAATAGTTGGGCACTGGCGGCAGGGGCTCGTTGAAGGGCGGGGCGGGACGGCTCGAAAGTGTCCGCACCAGCCGGTTTTGCGCGTCGTAGATTTCGATTTTGATATCGCCCGCCGGCTTTGATCCCAGGTAGTAATCGAGGATTGCGCCTTCGGGCGGATTGAGCGCGTGCGGCACTTCCGGCGGCAGCGGCGTATCCATGTTGATGTTGCGGCGGACGCGGATGGCGTCGCCGGGGTTAAACAGATACGATCCCTGCGCGGCCAGGCGCGACACTAACACAGGCGTAAGCTGGCGCAGTGGCGAGATATCATCCAGCACAAAGAAGGAACGGCCGTAGGTTCCAGCCACTAAGTCGTTGCCGTGAACCGCCAGGTCGCGATAGGAAGTATTCGGCAGGCTGAGCCGTAGCGACTGCCAGTGGTCGCCGTCATCGGATGAGACATGCACGGTAGTCTCCGTCCCGGCGAACAAGAGTCCGCGGCGTAAGGTGTCTTCGCGGACCACGCGTACAAAACTGCCGGTCGGTTCATCGGTGGGCAAACCGTTGACGATGAGTTGCCAACTCTGGCCATAGTCGCGAGTGCGGTAGATGTACGGCTTCTCGTCGCCTGAGGCGCTGCGGTCCACTTCCGCGTAGGCAGCGGCAGGGTCGAAGTGCGAGGCTTCCACCACGCCCACCATGGAACCGGCTGGAATCGCCGCCGGAGTCACGTCCTTCCAATGCGCCCCGCCGTCCTGCGTAACGGAGATGACGCCCGTAGTGCTGCCGGTCCACATCACTCCGGCCTTTACGGGGGAAACGGCTAGCGCGGCGATAGCAGGGCCGCCGCGTCCGGTAGCTAGAACAGCCGCCGGTGGCTGGCCTGCACGGACAGTGAGATCGGGGCTCACGGCTTGAAAGTGCCGGCCGGCATCCTTGGTCATCATCACGAACTGCGTGGCCCAGTACATGGTATGCGGGTCTTGCGGCGAAAACACGATAGGCGCGTTGGTGGCGCGGCGATAGATGCTATGGCCCACGGCGGGATTGATAATCTGCTGCTGCCAGGTGTTGATCTCAACCCGCGCCAAATCGCCATAATTGCCATTCGTATAGAGGATATTTGGATCGGAGGGGTCCGGGGTGACATAGCCGGCCTCCCATCCGGGAACGGGGAACCAGTCGAACGGCGTGATCTCGCCCAGGTCGCCGCGGCTGCGCGTCCCCACTACTCCGCTGTCTTGTTGCGTCCCGTAAACCCAATATGGAAAGCGGTTGTCGACGCCGATCTTGTACACCTGCGCGGTGGGCTGGTTGTACCAGGAACTCCAGGTATGGCCGCCATCCAGACTGACGCTGGCGCCCTGATCGCCGCCATACAGGATGCGGTCCGGATTGATCGGGTCGAGCCACCACTCACGGGGATCGTCGCCGCCGGGCGCGCCCTTAAAGGCCACCAGCGTCTTGCCGGCGTCGTCCGACCGGTACGCGGAGGTGCCGGTGGTGTAAATGACATCGGGGTTCTTGGAATCCACGTAGATGTGGCCGCTGGCGGTGTAGGTGTTGTTAGTGCCCAGCGACCAGTTGGCGGCGCCATCGTCGGAACGGAAGATGCCGCCGCGACCCAGCATATACAAGCGTTGTGAGTTAGAGTGTTGGGCCACGGCGAGGGCGCCCACCGGCGGCATGCCCGTCCCTTTGACCTCCGTCCACGTCAGGCCTTCATCGGTTGACTTATACACCGTCGAGGCTGCACCGCCGCCGCGTCCTCCGCCCCCGCCGCCGCGTCCTCCGGCTCCCGGCTCGGTGTAGTGCCGCGCCATGGTGGCGAAAACGACGCGCGGATTATCGAAAGCCCAGACGATGCTGGAGGCGCCGGTTTCATCGTCCTTGTAGAGCACCTTGGACCACGTGCGGCCGCCATCGGAACTGCGGTAGACGCCGCGCTGGTCGCTCTTGGCGCGCGGATCGCCGCCTGTGGCCGCCAGAACCAGATTGGCATCGTGCGGGTCCACCAGGATTGCGCCCACGGCGTGGTTCTCAAGTCCCATATGCTGCCAGGTCTTGCCGGCGTCGATAGTCTTATACATGCCCAAGCCGCGGTCTCCCGTTCCCAGGTAAACCACGTTAGCGTCGGAGGGCGCCACTTCCAGCGCGGTGACGTTGGCAATCTCCGGCACGGAATCGGTGACATTGAACCAGGTGGCGCCCGCGCTGACCGTTTTCCAGACGCCCCCGAGTGAGGCCGCGGCATAGAACACGCCGGGCTGCGAGATGGCGCCGCTGACAGCCGAAATGCGTCCGCCGCGGAACGGTCCGATGTTGCGCCACTTCAGTGCGGCATAGAACTGAGGATCCACCTGCGCCACTGCCGCCGTGGAAAAGACCAACAGGAGAATAGCAGAGCGGACCCGCGGTATAAACGCCATCATTTGGAATCGCCTCCAGGCACGACAATCCCGAATAGCATATCGCAAACGCAGCGACAGATGGGCCGGCTATCGCCCTCGGGTGCTTAATGGGATTCGGGAAACGCCGGTCAAAACGACCGCTCCCTGACGGTCGCGGCTCCGTAACTATCTGCAGACACACGCAGTCGTCACAGAGCCGCGACCCTTAGGAGCGGGATTCGCGGCCGAGCGAGGAAATCCCGACAACGTTTAAGCACCCGTCGCCCTCGGTCAGTCGCGCTTGGCAGGTAGAGCCGCGCAAAACAGCAGCGCCGGGTAGAAGAACCCGGCGAATCGCCGCTTCCCGTGCGGTGCAGCTGGTGAACGTCCGTATCCGGCTCGCCTTGAGTCGGGCGCCGCAGCCTCAGCCGCGTAGCATTCGCCGCCTCAGCGGGCGCCCGCGCTTAACCTTTCGAGCCCCTCCCTCGGCGGGCAACGTGGCCGGAGTCTCGCAGGCGGGTTTGGGCAGGTCATCGCACGCCGCCGCTCTCAGGCCCGAGCTTTCCCGTAAAATCGATGTGGAAGGCAGGCCGCTAAACATGGAAATTAAACATGGCAAACCGAACTGAGCCGAAGACTGTGGGTCAATGGATTCGCTACGTTGTCGTGGCTGCCATCGCCCTCTTCCTTGTCTGGTGGATGCTGCGACTGTACGTTCTCTGAACGCCGCGCGCGGCGATGAAGGCGTGGCGCTACCCATCATGCCCCACGAACTTTTCGGCGCCGGCTGCCGCGGCTGTCTCGATGAGAGCGCTGTGGAGCAATCGCAGTTCGTCTGCAACGAGTGCGGAGCCGTGGTCCCTCGCCGATGTTGAGCGCGCGGCGATGGAGATATGTCTTATTTTCCAATTTCCCCGATATGCGCGATCGTGTCGCCTTTCTTCAGCGACGGTAACGCGCCGATGTAGAGCACGACGCCTGAGATCGGAGACGTCGCGTCCCACACCTTCTTGCCGAAATAGTCGGTGACGTAGCCTATCTTCATGCCCTGCGACACGTACGCCTCCGGGCCTACCAGCGGATAGAAGACGCCATCCAATTCGCTGGCGACAATGGAAACGCGCGAGAGCCACAGCGGATGCTCTACCGGGGAGACCGGGCCGGACAGCATCTTCAGATGCCGCGCCACCTTCCAGCAGCCCTGAATCAACGAATCGACGTCGTCCGCATCGCTGACGCCGGCATGGCCCGCTTCCGCCGTGACGCAAGGCTTGCCGAGCCCCGCCGCGAAGCGTGTGATGGTGACGGCGCCGCCCGGCGCAACCGGGGTCCGGAAGTCCTGGATGATGATATGGTCGAGCCCGAAGGCCAGCACCATGGCGCGCGATTCCGCGTCCTGCGCGTCTTTCCCGGTAGCGGCCCAGTAGGAGTAGCGCCGCAGGTTCTCGTCCAGATCGCCGCCATGCAGGTCGATCAGGTAATCGCACTTCTCCACCACCTGCTTAACGATGGCCCACGATACGCGCTCGGTCTGCGTGCCGTCCGGCCTGCCCGGATAGAAGCGGTTCATGTTCTTGCCATCCACCGGATTCAAGTGCGGAACCTTTTGCGCGAACGATGGCACGTTGATCAGCGGCACAACGATCAGCGTTCCCGAAAGCTCCGCCGGATCGGCAGCCTCGGCCAGTTTCTGCAGCGCAAGGATGGACGCGTACTCAGTGCCGTGAGATCCGGCCACCAGGGCGAGCACAGGCCCGGGTCTGGCGCCGTTGACCACGATCACCGGGATGCTCGCGGCCGCATCCACGCCCGCCGGCACGGCGATATAGCCGGTGGCCTTCTGCCCGCTGCGCGCAGTCGCGGAGCCAACCGTGAAATCGGCTGCCCCCATAAGAAACGGGAGCAGCGCTCCCATGAGAATTGCTCGTACCATGGCTGCCCATTCTACCAGCGAGACGTTCCAACCAGTACAGAATTCGAAAAAGCGTTCGATTCGCCCATCCGGCGCCTCGAAGTGCCGGACGGCCTTTCTGCCAGGCGATCTTTCTTACCCGAGGAAGGCCGCGGCAGTGCGCTCGCACCACTACTCCAGCGTCTCCCCGACCCGCTCCGCGACCGTTGTGGGGGCCTCGTCGATGGCCAACACCACCGTGCGCTCGAACCACTGGGCCTATGATGAGTATGCGCACGCCGCCGCGCTTCGGATCGGAAGCGATCCACGCTTCGCGGCCCGGAGAGGTGCTTGCCCTATGGAGACGGCGGCCCCTCGATACGATCGCGGCGGGTGGCGGGGATGCCTTTGGCATCGAACACAGTCAGGGGCATTTTCCGATAAGTGTAGACCGAAGTACGTCGCTGTGCGCCTTAGGGCCTCCTGCCTGGCGCCCGCATCATGAATAAACTTGAAGCCATGGAAACCGATCCCGGCCCTCTACAAGCGGCGATTGACCGGCTGGCGACTCGGAAGGTCCCGCCACGTTTCCGCGGAGTGAATCAAGGTGTTAGGATGGTTGAACGACCAAGAGGACTGTGGGCGCAGCCGCCACCGTTCCGCAATAGTGGTGAATTACAGCGGCTCCCGACGGTTCATTCACATGCCAACAAAACTTACTCCCGAGATTCTCGCCGCTGCCATCGAAGGGTTCGAGGCTCAGAAGCAGCGCATCGACGCCCAGGTTGCAGAGCTTCGGCAACAATTGACTGGCGGCAACGCCGGGCCCGCGGCCGCAGCAGAGCCTGCGCGCAAGCGGCGGACAATGAGCGCGGCCGGCAGGAAGCGGGTAGCCGAAGCTCAGCGCAAGAGATGGGCTGCGGCCAAGAAGCAAGCCAGCGCCGCGCCCGAAGCTGCCAAGCCCGAGGCCCTAAAGCCGAAACGGAAACTGAGTGCGGCTGGCCGGAAGAGAATCGTTGAGGCCACCAAGAGGCGTTGGGAGCTGGTCCGGGCAGCGGCCGCCGAAGCGGCGAAATAGGGTTGCCGGCCTACCGGGCGCCGGGCCGTTGAAACGAACGCCACGCATCGCGCCAGATTCCGCCCGCGTTGCGCGGACGGCGCCCGGCGCGACCACTGTTCCCACCCGGCGGCGCGTACCCGCCCAAAGCCGAACCGTGCATCGCGGAGCCCGTTCGCGCAGATCGCTGCCGATTAATGCGGAATAATGCCGTCGTCGAACAGGCTCCGCTCTGTTGGGACACGGCCCATTTCGCGCCGGCGCCGTATGCGATCGGGCGGCGCTTTTTTGGTGGGAAGGAAAGCCGGCGTTGATCGATAAGCGATTGCTCCGCTCCGAGAAGTTCATCCATGGCCCGATTCGCGATGGCGGCGGCTGCGACGAAGCACGCGCCCGCTGGAGTTCCGACGCCACAGCGGTATGACACCTTCCCGAACAGGACAGGCGATGGCGGGCTGTTGCCGGAAAGGGCTATGCCTCCAAATCCTAACCGAAAAGTAAGGGCGCCTTCGGGGAAAAGAACGCCCCGCCTTCAGCAGGCGGATTGAGAATCCGCCGCAGGTTTTAACAACCGTGCCCCACGAACGGCTCACACTGCTCACACTGCGCTTCCCGAATCCGTTTGAGCACCCCCTGAGGTATAATTCCGTAGGCTGGAATTGGCAGTGACCCCGGCGATTAGGGGAATCAGCCTGCGTAAGATACGCACTGGCGCCGGTATCGTCGCGTGAAGCTGCTCTATATATCCATGGCCCTGGCTGGCAGCGGCCTTCTGCTTGCCAACTGGCCGCAGGCTGCGGGTCCCGACGGAAACTGGCGGGTCCTCGCCGCTAACGCGCCCGTCGAGTGGAGCGTGTCGCTGAACCATAACATCCTGTGGCGCACTCCGCTGCCCAACGGCGGGCAGAGCGGAATCGCCGTGTGGGGCGACCGCCTCTTTCTCACCACCTTCGACGACTATCATGAGGGCGATCCGAAGTTTAGCGCATCCATCCTGGGCCACTGTCTGGACGCACGCACCGGAAAGCTGTTGTGGAGCGTGAAGTTGGAGGGCTCGGTGAAGAGCCCCATGATGTACGCGTACAGCGATTCCACATCGCCTACGCCGGCCACCGACGGCACGTACGTCTTCTTCTTCAACTCGAGCGGCGAAATGGGCGCGTGGGATTTTCAGGGCAAAGAGATCTGGCGCCGTAAATACACTCCCTGGGGCGAGCCATATCCGTTCAATAAGCAGCATGAGCCGATCCTATTCGGAGACACGCTTCTCAACGTGGAACCGCTGGATGGCAATCACCCGGATAAGCGAGGCTGGAACTATCTGCGCGGCATCGATAAGTACACCGGGAAAACGCTGTGGGTTGCGGAAGACGGAACCACCACTTACACCACGTCGGTTTTCGGGAGACTCGCCAGTGGGAAGCCCGCGGTACTGACCGCGCGCGGAGGATGGCACGACGTCCCCGAGCGCCCCGTCGGCCTGTCTCTGCTCAGTCTTGCGCCGGGAGAAGAGGGACATTCGCTGTGGCGGTGGGCGGCCCCTACGGATGAGAGCGGCAAGCCGCTGGCCGAACCGGGATCTCTCGCCGCGCCCACGTGGCAGGCTCTCTACACCATGCATTGGGACACGAGGTATGCCTATTGGTTCAAGCTCAATCCCGAGGAGTCTCACCTCGTATTCGACGCCAATACGGGACGGCTGCTGCGGGAACAGTCGCTGATCCGCAACGTGGATTACCGCCAGTGGGATCCGGCGCACGCAACTTACATCGTCCACCGCGGGGTCAACTTGCGGGAGATGACTGAGCTATCGCCGCGCAACCATCTGGCGCCACCCACCGGGCTGGCGCCAGGAGAAGTCATTCGAGTTATGCCCGCTTGGCACGCCAATATTGCGATCGACGGCTATCATTACTTCCTGACTACCGTGGGGCATCGCCGCAACAACGTGCCTCCCAAAGGCAGAGCGGGACCGTCGCACTGCGTCGCGCGCGTGAATCTGGAGACCGGCAAGGTGGAGTATCTGGAAGTGCCCGTAACTGTGCTGCGCCATCCGGGGGTTCCGGATAAGCGCGTGTACGGCGTGGCCGTCGCCACCAGCACGGTGAATTCGCGCGGTCAGGATGTGGGCGCGGAAGACCGCTCGCGCACCGACGGTTGGGAGATACCGGCCTTCTGGGGGAGCCCGATCGCCGTCAACGACAACATCTACTTCACCACCATGCCCGGCATTACGTATGTGGTGAATGCCAAAGCCAAGGTACTTGACGAAAGCGCAATCGTGGCGATCAACGACCTGGGGCCGTCGGGCGAGACGTGGACGCTGAACACTCCCAGTTTTTCCGATGGCCGCCTGTACCATCGCACTCTCAAAGAAGCCATTTGCATCGGCAACAAACCTCTATGACCATCGACGCCCATCACCACTTGTGGAAATACAGCGCCGCCGAGTACGGCTGGATCGCGCCGGAGCAGCGGGTCATCCGCCGCGATTTCCTGCCGGAAGATCTGGAACCCCTGATGCACCATTTCGGCATCGAGGGCACCGTGGCGGTGCAGGCGCGCCAGACGCTGGAGGAAACCACCTGGCTGCTCGGTCTTGGCGAAAAGCACCCGCTGATTCGCGGCGTGGTGGGATGGGTCCCGCTTACGGACGGCGCCGGCGTGAAGCGGAGCCTGCAACAATTTGCCGGGAACCGCAGGCTGCGCGGCGTACGGCATGTGATCCACGACGAACCCGATCCGCGCTACATTTTGCGCAAGGACTTTAACGAAGGAGTGAGCGCGCTACGCGAATTCGGGCTGCGGTACGACATCCTGATTTTCGAGCGGCATCTCCCGGCCGCCATCGAATTTGTCGACCGGCATCCGAACCAGACGTTCGTCCTGGACCACGTGGCCAAGCCGCGCATCAAGGACAAGATCATGTCGCCGTGGGACCGCAATATGCGCGAGCTTGCCAAGCGGCAAAACGTCTACTGCAAGCTTTCGGGCATGGTGACGGAAGCCGATCCGCAACGCTGGACGCCCGCGGACTTGCAGCCGTATATCGACGTCGTTCTCGCGGCCTTTGGACCCCGCCGCCTGATGTACGGATCGGATTGGCCGGTGATGCTGCTGGCCGGCGATTACGCGCGCTGGTACGGCACGGTGACCAATGCCATCGCCAAACTGTCGAAAGCGGAACAGGATTCGATCATGGGCGGGACCGCGGCTGAAGCTTACGGGATTTGATGGCGGCGCGTTTCAAGACTGGCGGCGCCCCCCGATTCCGGTCGGTTTTCCGGCCTAATCGAGTCTAGCTGAATATAGTGACAGCGGTTGGCAACCGCCGCGCAGGGTCGCTTACTTTTACTTTGGCTCCCGGCGACCGTTCTGCGCAAATTGTGGGGCGGCAATCCTGGCGGAGCGCCTGAGGGTCGGCCTCGTGGCCGACCACTTCGTAGGACAGACCATCGCCTTTCGTGGTCTGTTATGTTTCGCCAAAGTCCGGCCGCCCGACAGACGACAAAAAACGATCGTCTGTCCNNGGCAAAGTAAGTGACATTGGGTCGCCAACCTGCCCTACATCTCCTGTCACTCAATTACGCGACGCCCAGCAAAGCATCCCTATTTCAAGCTCATGTGCTTAGACGCGAAATCCAGGAAGTACGGCCAGTTGGGCTGGTCGGTGTGGCCGCTGGAGTGTTGCCGGAACGCGATATCGCCAGTCGCAAGCAGCGTCTCCATGGGCGGGTATTCGGATGTCCCGAGGCTCTTCTTGCCCAGCAGCTCATACACCGAGGCCGCGCCTGCGCCTGCCATGAACGTCCCCTTGGCATCCACCCAGCTATCGCCTCCGGGTTCGGCGTCGTATCCGCCTTTGCCGGCGCTCAGGAAGATCGGGCGCGGCGCACACATGGCGACGAGTTCGTGAGAATCCACCGGGAGGTCGCTCCACTTCAGCGGTCCGGCGTATTTGAGAAAATTGCCGGCCATCCAATGGTATTCGTCGACACCGGCCACGTTCTCGATGATCTCGCCCCAGTTGCGGCGATGCAGTTTCGCGCCACCTTCGCCGGACGAGCTGACATAGGCGGTCCACATGCGCGGCTCATAGGCCATCGCCACGATCGCCGCTTTACCGTAACGCGAGTGGCCCTCGATGGCG
>PLDF01000294.1 GCA_003135055.1 Bryobacterales bacterium
AGTCAACTGCCGTTTTTAGGATTAAGCACTGTGACCGGGTGGGTTTTGCGCTTTTGCTGGACGACACTCCGGTCGTGGCTCCGATCGGAGCCGGTAGAGTCTCGGCTCAATTCGGAGCGCGTTCACACGAGAACGCTGCGCGCATGGGCCCAGAGGGCGCCCCGTGCGCCACGAATTCTTGGGCCACGGATCAGTCCGGCAGAACAGCGGCGGACTACCTGCCCGACGCCAGCAGGCGCGCGTAAATCGCCTGCGCTTCCGGGTCCGGCTCCACGGCGTGATCCAGGTAGAAGGCCCACCATTTTCGCGCGCGGGCGTTATCGCCGAGTTGCAAGTATAAGGCGCCCAGGCCGCGGGCGCAGCGCGGATGGTACGGGTCGTGGGCCACGTAGCTTTCGCATTGCGCTTCGATGCCGTTGAGCGCATACGCGTTCTGCAGAGGCTGTACATCCGGCGGCGGATGCCGCATGAAGACGGTCGCCGTGTCGTCCCAATAGACCAGATGCCACACGACGGGAGTCGAAAGCCCCAGCACCGGCACCAGGCGGAACGGTTCGCCCGAAGTGTATTCGAAACCGTCCAAAACGATGGTCTCAATGCCGTACTTGTCGAGGAGCTGGCGCGGGTCGGAACCCGCCATGTTATACACAATGTTCCGGAAATCCTTGAATACGTTGTCGCTCAAGGCGCGCCCGTCGATAAAAACCCGCTCCTGCGGCCACAGGCGCCAGATCAGGAAGCCGCCGTGGACGTACGAATTCAACATGCGCGACCGAATGTGATGATCTTCCAGAAATTTGGCCGCGCCCCAGGGGTATTTCCACACGGACGCGCGAAATTGCAGTCCGGCGCCGCTCGCCACGCCCAGGCCGATTCCCAGAATCAGCAATACGGCGGCGGCGAATTCGGCGATGGCCGGCAGCGCGCGCTTCCACCGGGAATAACGCGGGAAATAGCCGGCGATGAGGAACGGCCCCACAATCCCAAACAGCATCACGTTGCGCACCGCCCAGATGGCGCCGAACGCGAACGCCAGGAAGAGCAGCCAATCGACCAGGCGTACGCGGCGCCAGGCCAAAAGCATCACGACGATGGCGGCAAACAGCATCACCTGGAACGGCTCCAGCGGCCACAGGGCCGTGTGCTGCCATTCCCAGAGCAGCCCTTGCATCACGCTTTCGCGGTAAAGCAGCGGCATGATGACGGGCTGGAAGAAGTTCGGGTTCAGGCCCGACACGGCGACCGCGATGGCGCCGATGAGATATAGCCGCTTGTCGCCGGCTTGCGGATGGCCGCGATAACGGGCAAGGGCGGGCTCGGCGCAATACGCGCCCAGGAGGGCCCATCCCAGGAAAAAGCCGCCGTGGCAGTTCGCCCACAAGACGAACATGGCGGGCAGCGCCCAAAGCCAGCGCCGGTATTCGAGCAGCGCGATGGTAGCCGCGAATAGCAGAAACGAGATGAGGAACGGGCGGTCGGAAACATAGCGGTCCCCGATGAGCCCGGTGGCGATGGCGGCCCCAACGGCTAGATAAAAGCTATCGGACCGGCGCCAGGCGATGAGTCCGACTAACGCGCACACGCCCATCAGCAACAGCGAGCGGAAGACCACCATTCCCGGAAAGCCGCCCGCGGCGTAGACCAGATAGAAGATAATCTGCGCCAGCCATTCGTGCGTGAGGTTGAAGTGGCGGACGGTCTCTTCGGCGGGATATGCCGAACCGGCGGCGGCGGTAGTGAACGCGAAGGGATCGGGCACCGGCAGCTTGTGGGTTTGCAAGATATATTGGCCGGTCTTGAGGTGCCACCAGGTGTCGCTATCCGCCACCTCGGGCGAGAACCAGATGAAGAGCAGCGCCGCCGCCAGCGCGACGATGGCCGGCCGCAGCCACGGCGGCGCGACGATGGGCGCAAGGGCTTCGCGGGCGGCAGGCGCTGGCGGGGCCACCGGGGCCTTGGCTGGGCGGTTCGCAGAGCGCGGAGGCATAACGAAGATTGATTCTACCAATAGGTGGGACGGGCCTCCGGCCGGCCTCCGGCCTGTCCAGCGCCAATTGACAAATCGGCGGCGGAGTGAAGCATAAGGACTGTTTTGCAAAAGCGCGGGTCGGGGCGTCGCCGATCGATTGCCGGGCCGGTTACGCAACAAGCTTCAATCGCAGATTGCCGCCCGAAGGCCAATAGCTCGGAAGCGGCTCGGGGCAGGACAGGCCAGGAGGCCTGTCCCACTCACTCACTCACTCACTCACTCACTTATTTCTTCTTGCGGATCAAAATCGAGCCGTTCACGGTGTTGAAGGTCAGGTCGGTGCCGCCGCCGTTGATGGTGGCGAGCACGGTGCGGTCGAACTCCACGCGGAATTTGCCGTCGGAGGTGTTGTTCTTTTGCGTGGTGGCGCGGCCGCTGGTCACGTTCATGTCGAAATCGCTGTAGATGCTGCCCTGGGTGCTCCGCATCTTCAGGCTGGCTTTTAAATCCGCCGGCAGCGTGACGTCGATGGTGCCATTCACGCTGCTGAAGGCCGATGGCTTGCCCGCGTCCACGCGGTCCATGGTCACGGTGATGCCGCCATTCTGCGAATCCGCGAGGACCGTCCCCGACACATTGACCAGCTTGATGCCGCCATTGTGGCAATCGGCGTCAATCTCGCCGTGAACGCCTTCGGCATAAAGGGAGCCGTTATGCGACGACAGCTTCAACGCGGTATCCGGCGGAACCGTGATGGTAATGTGGGTTCCGCCGGGCGTGTGGTCCTGGACGGTGATGGTATTGTCCGCTTCCTCCACCACCAGACCCCGCTCCGGAACGTCGATGCGGTGCATGCCATCCGGCGCGCCGTTGCGGCCGCGGTTCCGGGACCGGTCGGAAGCGCCGCTTTCGACGATCACGTCTTTGCCGTCGTACGTCTTCACCGTGATGGAGCCGTTGCTGCTCGATGCCACCACCACGCGCGGCCGCGAGCTGTTGCGCGCCGGCACTACCACGCGGCTGCCATCGTCCTGCGCGCAAGCGAGCGCACAAGCGGCCAGCATCGTTCCCGTCAGGGCGAAAGTTCGTTTCATCGTCTTATCCTCTTAGTTTCCAGTTACAGGTCAAGGTATAGGTCCGGTTCCATGTGTATCGGGGCAAGCTAACCGTGGCGCACGCACTCATTGCGTGCCGCGTTCACACTCGTGTGAACGCATCCTTCACAGTCGCGGCCACTTTTAAATCGCTTTTGAGTGCAGGCGAATGCTTCCGTTGAATCCGCTGAACGTCAGGCTGGGGCCGCCTTTGCCCACCTGCGCCGATCCGCCGCCGTCGGAGCGGTAGACAAACTTCCCGTTGAGATTCTGGCCCGCGCCAACCTTCACCGGCAGCGGCGCCACGTCGAAATCCGAATACACGCCGCCGTGGAACGTCTTGAAATGCAGGTCGGCGTTGAAATCAGGCTGGAAGTAAATGTCGAGCGAACCGTTGAATGTCTTGAAGGTGCTGTCGCGATCCGGGTTCTTGCGGAACGTCACCTTCATGCCGCCGTTGAAGGTTTCCACCCAGCCCGAGCCGGCGATATCTTCCATTTCGATTCCGCCGTTGAAGCCGTGAATATCGAAATCGCCGGTGGTTCCCTTCACTTCGATCTTGTCGTTGAACCCTTTCAGGTTCAACCCGGTACCGCTGGGAACTTCGATGTCGTAATCGAAGTTCACGTGGTATCCGTAGTATTCCTCGCCGCGGTAGTTATTCCCATGCGAGCTGCGCCACGGCCCGTCTTCATAGAGCCGCACGTAATTGCCCTGCTGCGAGATATCCAGCTTGACCTCGCGCTTGGCGTCTTCCAGCGCCGAAGCCGAACGTCCGCGAGCTTCCTTGTGCACGGTGACGCGGATCTCCGACCCGTTATAGCCGCTGACGTGGATGATGCCGTGCATGTTATCCACTAACAGCTTCTTCGGATCGGAAGCGGCCGAAACGTTGAACGATTTTTGTATAGTCTCGGTGTCCTTATACTGCCAGTCGCGCCAGTTGTCATAGTGACTCGCCCCAGCTAGCGCCGGCGAAAGCGCCAGCGCCGGCGAAAAAGCGAGCGATAAGATCACAATCCGTTTCACTTGGTAACCTCCAGTTTGCGTATGGCCAAAGTGGCGCGCCCCCTCACTACTTCGTCCACCTGCCCATCCTGCGAGAGTTTGCGCAGCGCCGGCGCCGATTCGCGGTCGTTCACCTCTGCCAGCAAGTCGATCAAAGCGCACTGCACGATAGGCGAATCCTGCACCGCCACCGCGTCCACCAGCGCGCGCCGCACCGCCGGGTCGGCGGTATACTTCTCGATGGCATCCACCGCCGAGAGCCGCACGTTGACGTTCGGATCGTGGTTGACTGCGCGCAGCAGCGACTGTTCCACATCGGCGTCGGGCCGCGCAATCTGCGAGCTGAAGCTGACGCCGCGCAGCCGGTCGCTGGGCGATTGCGCCTGCAGCAGCGAAAGCGCCACCAGTTGCCGCAGACCCTCCACCTGGCCCTTGAGCTGCGCCATTTCCGGCGACATTTCCCTGGGAGCGCCGGCTTCATACCGTCCGGCCACCACGCCCGCAATCAACAGCGCGGAGGCGATCGCCATCTGCCAGGCCGGCTGCGAAGGCCACCATGCGAGCCACCGGCTGCGGTCGGTTTCGGCCGGCGGCGCGACCCGCTTCGGCGGCGTCTGCTCCATTCCGGCCTGATATGCTTCCATCATTTCCATGAACCGCGTCCGCATGGCGCGGTTCGGTTCCGGGGCTGCCATACTCTCCAAACCTCTCCAGACAATTCCCAATTCGGCCAGTTCGTTGCGGCACGCGGAGCAGGTCTCCAGGTGGCCGATGACGCGTTCCCGCTCGGCTTTATCCAGCTTGCCCGCCAGACATTCCGGCAACTGTTCGCGAACCCGTTCGCACATCATGACGCCCGCTCTCCCCGCAGGGCGAAGAACCGGTCGCCCAACTCGCGCAAGGCGCGGTGAACCCGCACCTTGACCGTGCCCACTTCGCAATTCAGCACGGTGGCGATCTCTTCGTATTTCAATTCCAAAAAACGGCTCATAACGATCACTTCCCGCTTTTCCCGAGGCATGGCGCGCAACGCCCGCTTGAGCAGCGCGGCCTCCTGATTGCTTTGCGCCTGCCGGTCGGGCAGCGCTTCCGGACTGCCGATCTCGCCAGCGCCCTCGGGCAGCGCGACTTCGCCCTTGTTTCGCCCAACGTGGTCGATCAGCGCGTTGCGCCCGATCTGATACATCCAGGGGCGGACGGCCGTGCCGGTCTGGTACGTATGGCGGTATTTCAAGATGCGGAAGAAGACTTCCTGCACCAGATCTTCGCTGACCGCGGAATTCGAGGTGACGTGAAGAAAATAGTGGAATAATCCGCGGTGATGCCGGTCGAACAGCAATTCGAGCTTGCCTACCTCGCCGCTTCGAACCGCCTGCATGATTTGTTCGTCCTCCACGTGCCTGCTTTCGTAATGGAATACTGACGGGACGGGAAAAGGTTACCAAAATAGTGGCATGGAGGGAGTTTGGACAGCCATTGGACTGCGGCGGTGCTAAACCTTAAACCGGCGGGTTTCAGATTCGAGTCGCGTTGTACCCTGGCTGGATAAGCGATCCAGCCGCACCAATGTACGCAGAGCTTGACCACTATACCGGACCTCGAGGTCTGGCGGGTAACGAACAATGCCGAAATATTCCCGGCATTTCCGAAATGTAATAGGTTTATTTTCAATCAGTTACGCTTTCGAATATCACGCATTGAAACTATTGAAACGGCGATGTTATGGACGGGCTGACAAAAGCAGCGTATCGTCAGTAATGAGGTATCCGTGAGCGTGCCTTGTCCAAGCATTATCGGGCAGGATTTGCTTCCGCGCGTTGTAGACCACGCTGATACTGTGAATCGGGTAGGGAGCTAAACCGGGAGCCGCAAAAGCCCGCAACAGTCGATGCGGGGCTCGAATTGGATTTGTAGATTTCAGCATAGTTCCTTTTCCTTTTGTCGGTTTGTTCGCGACACTAAGCAGCACTAAGGAATTTCAAGGTAGGGATAGGACCTAGGCCTATCCCTCCTATATCACTCCTTAGGGTAGCGTCGCGAAAGGACCGATATTATGACACCACATGAAGACGTCGTTGCGCGAATCCTAGCGCTCGCCGAGGAATCCCCAAGCAAGACTATCAGTGGCGGGAGGCTTTCAGAACTCGTGAAGCATCACCTCCCTGGTTTCACAACAACGCAGTACGGCGCCAGAAATATGCGCGCCTTTGTTCGTAGCCATCTTTTCGGGAAGTTGAATGAGGTTGGCAGGGTCGGTATGGACATCGTGTCCGGTCTCCCGGGAGCCCCGGTTCCGGTCCCAATTCCAGCCTCGGCTCAACCTCAGCCTCCTTCGAGATATACACTCCCCGGGAATATCAGTCACGATGCCTTCAGAGTATTCAAAAGTCCGAATTCTCCGTTAGAATTGCAGGCTAATCGCGACACCGGAGCGATTAGAATTGTCGATGTTGGTCTAACATCGAAGATCCGTGGGTTAGAATCAAGCCCGTTACCGCGCGGACACCCTCTTGCGGATTGCGAGAGATTTCGCGGCACAGGCGCCCGACGATTCTCAGCGTGCGTATCTAACAACCGTCCTTGACCAATCGCCGCATGCCTGGTGGCAGAAAGTCTGGCCGTACGTGCAGCAGCAACGCGGTCTGTCTGGGGCGTGGCTGGCGTTCAAGAACAAGCAGTTGCTGTCAAGACTGGAGACTGAGCTACGTGAGCGAGGCGTTATGGCCTCAGGGATCTCAACATCCCCGCTCGGCTCGGCGCAAAAGCTAGATGACTCTTCGCACCAGGAAGAGTATCCCAGAGAGGATCGAGCGCTCTATGACTTGCGTGAAGTGATTATCAGAGTTGTGGCCAATCTCCCGCTTACTGAGTTGCGCGACCTGAAGTTATCAGTCGGTGAAGTATTTGATGCGATCAAACGGCAGCGCTAACTTGGAAGTTCAGGATGAAGGTTGTCATTGCCCTTGGATTTTACGATCCCGTGCTCGTGCACCTGCAAAGGAGCATTCTGCTCTCTTGCAGAATCATGCGATTATGTGGGTTGGAACCATCGGGCCATACGGCGATGGCGATCTCATGAACTTCAGAGCGATCCTTTTCGACAGACTTGAGCTGGGATTCACGGAGATTCTTGTATTGGCCTGTATCCGCAGAGGCCGGGAAGAGGCTTACGGGGAGCACATCGCCGAGATCATTCAGTGGGCCAAGGATCGGCACTCTTCTGCGACGATAGAGATCAGATCGTTTTCATTCGCGTCGGCATCCGTCGACGTGGTCTATGAGATCCGTAGGTTCTTGTGCCTGTTCCCGCAACAGGAAGTCTTTCCAACAAGCGTGGAAGAACTTGAAGCCTGGCGCGATGCCGAGAGTCCAAGAAGGGAGAGGATATTGATTCTGCGCCCGGCTCTTGACGAAGCAAGGAACTCACGATTTGAAGATATCGCCCTGATTTACAAGAGCTTGAAGCTCTTGGCAAACGAGTATTGGGAGCTTCGGGTAAACGGCGGGCTTGCCCGTAAGCAGCAATGGCACTCGGGCTTAGAGGCACTCGGTTTGAGCGTGGCTCCGTCGATCTCCAGGTCACGGCTGGGGAGCAGAAGGATGAGTATTTCGTCAACTATCCGGTCGGCAGCCCGCCGGGAAACAAGAAGTTTTTGGAGCAACACTTGAGGAAAGGAAACGACCGCGACGAGAGATTCTGTTTCCGGCTTTACTTTTTCTGGGACAAGAAGAAGAGCCTCGTCGTAGTCGGATGGCTACCGAGTCATCTCGACACCAGAAACACTTAATCCGGAGCGTGTGGGACGGTGGCGGCCAGCGCGCCTGAGCGGAACTATACACATAGGACCCACCCCGTGTGTCCTCCGTAACGCCAATGTCAGCCACGTCACGGTTTCGTCATTTGTGGCGAGGAAGGCACGAAGGTGAGGTGCGCGTGGGGCTGGCGAACTCAGCATAAATGCCTGTCGGCTGGGCCCCGACGCCCCAAGTGGGAGCCGGATGACTTGCGAGACGCAGTTGGTTTTAGAACACTACCCGTCTTGACAGGCCATGGGTCCGCCTCACTGCGCGCTACACTGAACGTTCTTGTGAAGCGTATTCTCTTTATATTCGGCACCCGGCCGGAGGCGATTAAGCTCTGCCCGGTAGTCCAGTGCATGCAGGAATCCGGCTCCGGACTCCAGGCGCTGGTGTGCGTTACGGCGCAGCATCGCGCCATGTTGGATCAGGTGATGGAATGCTTCGACGTCCGTACGGACTTCGATCTGGATCTGATGACGCCCGGCCAGACGCTGTCGCAGATTACCGCGCGGGCTCTCGCCGCGCTCGATCCGATTCTGGCCGCGGGGAATTTCGATATGGTGGTGGTGCAGGGCGATACCACCAGCACTCTGGCGGGCGCCATGGCGGCGTTTTACCGTCACACTCCGGTGGCCCATGTGGAAGCGGGGCTGCGCACCGGCAACATGATGGAGCCGTTTCCCGAGGAGATGAATCGCGTAGTCACCGGACGGCTGACCGCGCTGCATTTCGCGCCCACGCAAAGCTCGCGGCTCAACCTGCTGGCCGAGCGCACCGCGGACGAGCGCATCTTCGTCACCGGAAACACTGGCATCGACGCGGTTCTGCATGTCGCGAAGGCCCTGGAGCACGGGCAAATTCCAGCCCATTCGTGGCACTGGCTGGATTACAGCCGCAAGCTGATCGTGGTGACGGCCCACCGCCGGGAAAGCTTCGGCGAAGGCATGGACCGTATTTGCGAAGCGCTGTCCGAATTGGCCGGCCGGGACGACATCCAGATTGTTTACCCGGTACACCGCAACCCCAACGTGCTCGACCCGGTGACCCGAGCCTTGAGCGGGCGAAGCAACATTGCGCTCATCGAGCCGCTCGATTATGCGTCGTTTGTGGACCTGATGCGCCGCGCGTATCTGCTGATCACGGATTCGGGCGGCATACAGGAGGAGGCTCCGTCGCTGGGCAAGCCGGTGCTGGTGATGCGCGATTGCACGGAGCGGCCGGAAGCGGTGGAAGCCGGGACCGTGAAGCTGGTGGGGACCGACCCCGCGAAAATCGTCGGCGAAGCCGTGCGGCTGTTGGAATGCCCGGAAGAATATGATCGCATGTCGCGCATCCACAATCCTTATGGCGACGGCCGCGCGAGCCGGCGAATCACCGAGACCGTTGCAAAGTTCCTGGAGTGAGAGGTCGCCGGCGGGGATGCTGCCGGGTATGGCGGCGGTGTACATGCCGGCCCATGTACAGCTTCCAACGCGGTAGCCTTTGATGTCGCCGGCAAGTGAAGCGTCCCCGCCTGGCAGCGGGAGTTCGCTAATTTACCGTGTATGTTCGTGCGGAGGCGTTAATGGCACAAACGCGGGCTTGGCTTCCATTACGAATCGCCGCCGCCTGCCTCAGAATCGTCGCCACCTGATCCAGCTCGGTTTTGCATGTGTTCGATGAAATCGGAAAACGCGTCTTCAAGGCTTGCCTCGTCCACGGTTGCAACCTTTTCGTGCCGGAAGAACACGTTCTTGCCATCGGCTGTACGAAGCGCTTCGAAGTCGAATTCCCCGGAGACCCAGGCGCTGATTCGTCCCATCATGCTTGCGGCGTCGAAGTCGGCAGCGGCGGATGGGAGATGCTCAGTCCTTTGGCGGACTTCGGCCAGACGTACGCCGGAATGGGCCAAGGTATGCTCCCGAAGCCGGAACCACCGGATAATCTCCTCAAGCGTTAGAGGATTCTCGCTCATCTTCGCCCGTTCGCTTCGATAGTACGACGAACTGGACAAAAAGTGGATTTTCGGAAAGTGCGTCGCCGAATGGGACCGGCCGTGTCTAGTTTCCGGAAAGCCCGTTTCACGGCCCCGATCTTGCGGGCGGGCGCCCCGCTCTCCTATTCCGGGAGGGGGAACCGGCACGGCGGAACCGTGTCATTCTCGGTCAGGAGCACTGGCGCCGCGCCAGGCCGCTGAGGACGGTTAACCAGCCGCCGCCGAAATTTGATACGCTGCCAGCCATGGCACTGAACCGCTGGAAATCGAATGGATGGACGGTGTGCGGCGTCGCTCTGCTGTCGTTTGCAGCCGGTGTGCTGTTTACGGCGCGGGCAAACTCCGATCGGGTCTTCGAACTCCGCATTTATCATGCGACGCCGGGTAAAGTGGAGGCGCTGGAAACGCGATTTCGCAATGAAGCATCGAAGCTGCTAGCGAAGCACGGACTGGACGCCGTCGGGTACTGGGTGCCAGACGACGCGCCGGCTTCCGGCGATACTTTCATTTACCTTCTGGCCCACCCCAATCGTGCGGCGGCGAAGCAGCATTGGGCGGAGATGTTCGCCGATCCCGCATTTCAATCGATGATGAAGGAAGAGCAGACCGATAAGCTGGTGCAAAAAGTGGATGACATCTACATGCACTCAAGCGATTTTTCAGCTATGAAGTGACCGCTGAGCCGAATCGATTTGCCCGGACTCTTAGAACGAATTGCAGCGAAGCCGTTCCTATTACGACTGACCGAGCGTACCCAACGTTCCGCGAAAGAGTTCAAGTTCAGACTCCTGCGCCGATAGGAGCGAGGAACACGAGGCGATCCAGCCGGATCGCGCGTTTCAACGTTTTGGCTTCGGCCAACGTATAGGCTTGTGACAGACTGTTGGGACTTACCGTGACGATCGCCACCATGCACCCGCATACGGTCCACGAAATTCCCGAAACGGATTTGCTGCGGCGGGCCCAAAGCGGCAACCGGGAGGCTCTGGAGCAACTCATTATGCTTCATGAACACCGCATTTTCACCCTCGCCCTGCGCATGACGGGCAACGTCGCCGACGCCCAGGACGCGTACAGGAGACCTTAATCCGGCTGCACTTGGGTGTCCGGAAAATCGACGACGTGCGCGTGCCGGACCGTGGCTCGGCGCAGTGGCCGTGAATGCCTGCCACGATATCGGCCGCCCCCGGCAGCAAACCCGTGGCCATCCCCGTGTTCCGGATGGCCGAACGCCCAGGAACGGCTACATTCCGCCAGCCGACTTCAACGGCGCCTCACAAACTGTCGCGGCCGGATAGCGTTCTTACCCCATTGTTGACCGACTCCAACGGCGGAGCGCTTGGCGAGCGAAGCGTCCGAATATCCCGCATCGGCGGTTGGCCGAAGAAACGGCTGTATTCGCGATTGAATTGGCTGGCGCTTTCGTATCCGACCTCAAAGGCCGCACTCGCGGCGTCCAGACCCTCCATAAGCATGCGTCCCCGCGCCGCCTGCAGCCGAAGCTGTTTCTGATACTGAAGAGGACTCATGGCGGTCAGCACCCGGAAATGATGGTGCAGCGTGGATACGCCCATGCCCGCGATTTCCGCGAGATCTTCCACCCGGAGCGGCTTCGCATAGTTCGCCCCGATCCAGGCGATCGCTTTTGCCGTTCGGTGGCTCTGCTCTCCTTGCGTTGCGATCGCTTGAAGGCGCGCTCCCACCGCGCTGCGAAGGATTCGGTAGACGATCTCGCGTTGAATTTGGCCACTGAGAAAGGGAATGTCCTGCGGCGTGTGCAGCAGGTCCACGAGCCGGCAGCATGCACTGAGGAATTCCACCGTGGTCTCGCCGGTCGCCATGCCAGGACTGTCGGACGCCTCGGCCACCTGAATCTCCTCCCGGCTGAGAAGTTCCCGCACCACGGGCATTTCGAGTTTGAGCGACAACGCCAGGCAGGGCGCCTCTTCACTTGCCTCGATCACCCGGCTGACGACCGGCAAATCGACCGACGTCAGCAGGAACCGCGATGCATCGTAGATGAAAACGTTTCGGCCGAGCTCTACGCGCTTCCGCCCCTGGGCGATCACGGTCACCCCCGGCTGGTAAGTCATTGAGCACCGGGCGGTAGGGGCAGTCCGCCGGTGGAGCGTCAGCCCGGGAACGTCCGTTGCCCGGTTCTCCGCGGAGCCGATCGACGAGGCAATCTCGCGAGCCAGCTCTTCCCGCAATTCGTGTGCGCGGCCTCGTAACAGAGATGCCTCTCCACTGCGGTGTTTCATGGTAGCGGCTTAGCTCACCTCTACTCTACTATGATAACTCTATGATAACTGCATAATAACTGCTGGCTCTGTGCCTGGATCAGCAGTGCAAGAGGAATAGGCAATAAATCGGAAGGATCGGGATACCCCTTCCACGGCGCCCGATTCTAACCTGGAGATGAGGGAAACAGTTCTCAAAGGAGAAACAATGCAGAAGCGCAAACTTGGAAACAGCGGCCTGGAAGTCTCGGCTCTCGGCCTCGGCTGCATGGGGATGAGCTTTTCTTACGGTCCGCCCAAAGACAAGCGGGAGATGACCTCTCTTCTCCGGACAGCCGTGGAACGCGGCATCACGTTCTTCGACACTGCCGAGGTCTACGGCCCGTTCTTGAACGAAGAGCTCGTCGGTGAAGCTCTCGCTCCCTTTCGTGACCGCGTGGCGATCGCCACCAAATTCGGGTTCGATCTCAGCCCCGATTTCGATCCCCGCGGAATGAAGGGCCTGCCGGGCCTGAACAGTCGGCCGGAGCACATCAAGCAGGCCGTCGAGGGCTCGCTCAAGCGGCTCAAGGTTGACGTCATCGACTTGCTCTATCAGCATCGGGTTGACCCGAACGTGCCTATCGAAGACGTAGCTGGGGCCGTGAAGGGCCTGATTCAGGAAGGCAAGGTCAAGCACTTCGGCCTTTCCGAAGCGGGAGCGCAAACCATCCGCCGCGCACACGCAGTCCAGCCGGTCACTGCTCTCCAGAGCGAATATTCGCTGTGGACGAGGACTCCGGAGAAGGAAGTCATACCGGCCCTTGAGGAACTCGGCATCGGCCTTGTCCCGTACAGCCCCCTGGGCAAGGGCTTCCTCACGGGCAAGATCGACGAGAGTGCGAAGTTCGACAGCTCCGACTTTCGCAGCACCCTGCCTCGCTTCACGCCGGACGCTCTCAAGGCGAATCAGGCCCTAATCAATCTGCTCACTAGCATCGGGGAACGGAAAAAGGCCACACCTGCTCAGATCGCACTCGCCTGGCTGCTGGCCCAGAAGCCGTGGATTGTACCAATCCCAGGCACCACAAAGCTGCATCGCTTGGACGAAAACATGGGGGCAGTGTCAACCGAACTCACGCCCGGCGATCTACGTGACATCGAGAGCGCCGCCTCAAAGATAACGGTGCAAGGCGCCCGGTACCCCGAGAAGCTGGAGCAGATGACCGGCCGGTGAGCGACGACGCGAAGGAGTCTCAAGAAATGGACATCAAAAGAAATGGCTCGCAACCTTCCGTCAAGGGACCGTCCGAGTGGTTCTCTGGCACAATACGCATCGATCCGCTTTTTCAGGCGACCGATTCGGCGCTTGTTCAAGGCGCTAGCGGGACTTTCGCAAATCTGAGGTGGCAGAGGGCAGGTGGAAGGCTTCCAGAGGCCCATCAGATAAGGGTTTCACGTCAATGCAGCGTTAGTTCATCGCTAGATGAAAGACGTAGGCCCAAGCGACAGGCCGGGAGGCCTGTCGTACTTTGTTAAGGGTGAGCTTTGCAAAGGCCAACCCTGCGCAACTCAGCACCAGGCGCAAGGCTTGGTTCACCGCTCTCTCACTGCGAAAGGCCTTTCGGATATTTGGTTCCAGTAGAAAACGATTTGTGCCTGCATGGTATCGCTTCGCGTACTTGCCTCGCACCCCCGCCTTAAGCAGCTGCCGAAGGTCGTACTCCGGGCGCAGCTCGTCGTTCATCTTATCCGTGCGTTTCCTCATAAACTCGTCTTTCGTTCCGGGTCAGTTTTCGAGCACTGATGATCCGAATCCTTCCGTGGCGTTCCGCATGGGCGACGATGAGAGGTCGGCCCCGACTAGCTAGATAACCCGATGGTGATGTATCGACGTTCGTCGCCGGAGTGGTCGGGGTCGGGGGCAGTGGCGCCGAGATAATCACCGAGCACGGTGGCGGCTTCGCTGAAGGAAACTTGTGCTTACGAAGATTACCGGCCGCCTTGTCCGGGTCCCACTCGAACTCCATACGGCCAGTTTAGCTGGTTGAATGCCGACTCCGCAGCTTCTCAGATCGGCAGCCGGCGACTGCAGAACACGCTTTTAAGACTGGCAGCGCCGGCGTACCTGGTTAATCTTGGTTGTCGCCGAATGGAATCGTGTGGCATAGAAACCACCGAAATTGTTTACGTATGGGCATATAGCCCAAAGTGACCAGGCCCAACGATCACTTGTGCTTGCGAAACACCCGACGCCTGTTCACGGCGCACTGAAGCAGCGAAGCGACAGAATCTTGGGTCGCTTCGCTGCTACTGCTTGGCGTTATGCGGCCAGGATCGGAATGCATCGTCAGTTTGAAAACTTCGTTGCCGATAGTGGATCAAGGCCGATCATCTGCCCTTTCCGTTCGGTTCAATCCCTCTTCCGTTGACGAGCGAATCTCTCCCGGTGCGACTGGTTGAGCTTTTGGATATCTAGCGCCTGCCGGCAGCAGGGATGAATTTCCCACTTTAATGCCAAAATCATGGTCGGTCCGAGATTGCAAAAAATCGGGCATCTGGTCAAAACGATAGTGCTCGTACTTCCCCTCGTCATTCTCGCTACGAGCCACGATAAATCCTAGTCGATAGAGGAAGCGAGCAATCTCTTTCGGTGCGCGAGTCCTCTCACCTTCAATACTCACCTCCAAACGGGTAGACACTCGGCTCGCAATCCAGGTAAACAGACCCTCGCGGGTCATTAGCCGTTCCTAGCCGTTCAGCACCTCTAAACGCATTCAGCAGCTCATTGACTTGCGGACATTGGTGCTTATGTTCCGAAACGAGATCCTCAATCCGCTTCGCGCCGTACTCGCCCCAAACTCATCAATACTCTCTTTCGCGATCCTGCTCGATTTGTGTCGGAGGGCGGACTCCCGCGCAAGCTTGCAAAGCTGAATTGTCCATCGAGGCCGTTCATAAGAAAGAGTGTAAATAATTTTGTACGAGTCTGCCATCCGCGAGGGCGAAAGTGACGGCTGCATCTCTGAAGCTTGGCGGCTATCCCCCCATTGCATCTTTGGTACAAATGCCAGCTCAAGCAACCGTTCCTCTACTTCTTCTTGCCGCGCTAGGGGCGATGCTGGAGGCGGGGCCACCCCCAGTTGTTTCAAGCTTGCCCGAATCCGTGAAGACAGAAGAGCCAAAAATCTCGTTCACGCCGCAGTTTTCTGAGACGTATTGAGACATCTTGTCTAACGCTTCATCGTAGCGACGCAAGAGCGCCCAAACATCGGTGCGGACACTCGCGCGGATATAAAGATCCTTCACATCCCTGACTAAGTATCGGCACGCCGAAAAAAACGTAGCTAAGCTCGGCCCAACGATTCAAGTGGGGTGTTTTGAAATGTAGCATCAAGATCATCAATGACGATCCACACTTTTCGGTCCTTGACACGTTTCAGAAGCTCGATCTCATTCTTGGCGGGCAGCTTCGTTGTTCCCCGGCCTTTTTCGAGCAATGATTGCAGCCTGTCAAGAAGGCATCCAACCATATTCCGCGCCTTGTAACCTTCGAGCTCGGCCGTTTCTATCAATGTGATGCGATCATCGGTAAGGGCGAGATTCAGTCGGAGGGCCAACGCCCTATTGACAAGCGCACAGAGCCGGATCATCCAATCGCGCGTGTAGTCATTTGGCGAATTCAGCTCGGAGGAAAGATTAAATCTGCTTCGCACGAGGTCGGCACCCCTGACCGTAATCACGAGCGCGTCTGTATCCGTTTCTCGAATTTGACGGCCGTCCACTGCAGGACTTCCCACGCCCTTCCTGGCAGTGGCGACCAGCAACTTCTTCCGTTTCTCCAGAAAGTTCCCGAACGCTTCCTGCTCGACGAAATATTCCAAAAGTTCCTCGGGGTCGACATCATCCCCTGCTTCGTTCCCGAAGTCGAGATTCTTCAGAATGGGTAAATCGGCGTTCATGTGGGTCTCCATGCCGCTACTGAATTGATTATCACAAAATATCCGGATCTCGGTGTCAAAACGCTTCAATGGACCGCCTTGCCGTCCTGGACTTGTGCCGCAAGTTGTTTGCGATCTGGGAAATGACGCATCCGCGGGCTAACCGTCGCGAGATCCCCGTACCACCTGTGTGGCCTGGCTGTGGCCATGAAGCCGTGACAATTGAGGCGGCTGCGCCGGTCAGGCCAGATTAGTAATGCTAACGAGCTTGCGTTCCTTGATCCACGTGGCCGAAAACGTCATACCGGACTTGTGCCTCACGTTGCCCCCTAAACGTTCGGGTCCATTGCGCTGGGCATCACCGCCGGACATCCAGCGCCGATATCCCAGAACGGACTTACGGGGAGTAATCCAGCTTTAACGGTACATAACCGTCTTGCCTTGCTGCGGCCTCTACGCGACGCGAAGTTCGGCGAGACCGCGCTTTCTAGGCCTTACAACGATCTCTACATCGTGCCCTAGCGCGACCAGGAAACGCATGAGGCGCTCGACCGAATATCCCCGGAACCGGCCAGCCAGCATAGCTGAGATTTTGGGCTGATCGATGCCCATGAGCTGTGCCGCAGCTGCCTGGGTCAACTTTCGTTGGCGGATGGTCCGGTCGATCCGAATTACCAGTCCGGCTTTGATCAGATGTTCGCCGGCGTCGGCCAGGCCGAGGTCAGCGAATACGTTGCCCGTGCTGGGCTCCCGCTCAAGGAGCTCTCTTTTCGGCATTCTTCACCTCACTTCTCAATTGTTTTAGCCGCTGCCGGATAAGGTCCATCTCCGGCAGCGGCGTCGCGATCCCGGCCTTGGACTTCTTTTGGAACGCGTGGATCACGTAAATCGATTCTCCGATAGAGACCGTATAGATCGCGCGGTAGGTTCCTCTAGCGTCATAGGCCGCAATCTCCATCACCTGGCCGCCAAGACCGCGCAGTGGCTTGGCCTTAACACTCACTTCGCCCAACTGCGCCGCGTACAACGCATAGCCGATGTCGTCTTGGACGCCAGCCGGAAATGACTTCACCTTGGAACGGGAATCGGCAATCCACGTGAGGTGCTTCATCCGTCGGTACATGCCCATATTGGCATAAATCGGATGGAGCGTCAAACGATGGCCGAGGGATCGTGCCGCTCCGGCCGCTCTCTGAACGAAGATTCGTGGGCCTCCGGCGCCCCATCGGGACTACTCCCGCGAAATGTTTCGGCGTCGGCGATGCGCGGGCGTTGGGTACTTGACAGTTTCGGGCGAGGCTCAGTCGCACTTGGCAGGCGAAAGCGCCTGCCCCACAGAAAGCAGGCCCTTGCGCGCCAACGTGGCTACCGCCGTTTTTAGGATTATATATATAACCGGGCGATCTCAGCGATTTCGCGGCTCTGTTGCGGGATTCGCCCCTGGGGAACTGCGAGACATATCGCGTTCACACGATTGTGAACGCTGCACGCATGAGTGCGTGCGCCACGGCGGCCTTCAGCAACAGATTAGTCAGGTTGGTTCTGTGTCCTGCGAAGTCCGGATGCCGCGTTCCAGCTTCTTCGAGAGAAACAGGCTGGCCATACAGAAACCGACGAACAGGTAATAGCCGGGCAGTATTTTCGAGCTGTCGGTCGGTATCGCCAGTTCCGCGCCGGTCCCCTTCAAGGCGCCCATCGTGTGTGCGATCAACCCGTTGAAGGCGACATATGCCATGAATATGGCGAGGGCCATCACGTCGGCCATCGACCATTTCGAAGACTCGAGGACGAGAAATCTCGCCACTCGATTGTTCCGAAGCAACGACGGCTTATACATATACAAGACTGAGGTGAAGATCTTCAATACCGGGAAAACGATGCTGAACATCAGCACTAATACGCCGACGATCCACATATCCGGTCTGCCCTGAGCGATCAGCGTCTGAAACACTTCGAGCACGCTCTTACTCTGGAAATACAGCACCTGTTCCCCAAACGCGATCGGCTGCCCGAGGAAAGTCATGCTCAGCCGCGATATCTTCGCCTCCACCTCGATCATCGGAGTGAGCACGCCGCCTAACAACAGGACTACGCAAAACAGCAACAGCACGATGGCGCCGGGCCGCCGGAGAGCCGGCCTCTCGGTCAATAATAAAACGAACGCCGCCGCGCTCGCCGCCAGCACCGACAGATAGTAATATGCAAGCCGGGCGTCCGCTTGACGAATCCGGTCGCCGAGCTCCTGTTGACAGGCGCCGGCATCGGCGCATCCGTGCTGTTTCAAGATGGACGAATACCACGTCATGTCCACGTCGCCGAAAGTGTTTTTGGCGCCCGCGGCAAGCACGCTCTTGAGGTATTTCTTGACTGCCTCCTTGTTCGCCGGCTTCCCCAATTCCGCCAGGACCACGTCCGCATACTCCGGAACGTGCGGCCGGAGCGCCCCCATCATGAGGTTCGCCATGAGCGCATTTCCCTGGCCGAGGAACGCGCCACCCGCCGCGCTCGGGGGATTCTTCGCGCTCATTTTCTGCTTGACGTCGTCCAGCAGATGGTACAGGGCGTTCTCGACCGTCGGCCGGAGACTCGCGCGGCTCGCCGCTTTCAAATCGAGGGCGTCGATGTTCGCCTCCAGAATCGGCGCCATTTTCTCTACCCAGCGATCCGCATTGAGCAGCCCATAACGCACGTGACCGATCTCAGCCAGCTCCGTCCGGAGCCTGCGGCGTGCGGAAAGCCCGTCGATGGTCAGCCACGTGAATACGGTCGCGGCGGCGAGCAGGAGCACGCCGGCGACAAGCCGGAAACCGCTCATATAAGAATGACGTTGTGCGATGGAATTGATTATAAGCCTTCCCGCTCGGGAGGCTATTGGCCGGGATGTAACCATGCTGCAATCGACAGCGCGCGGGTGCGATTTCCGGTCCAAGTTCGCCTTCGGCCGGATGGCGAAGAAGCCCGGCGTGACTGCGCCAGATCTTATCGAGCCCAATCACCCGGCATCAGTGCGGCTCGGAACGCGGTGGGGGATGGCCTTCGGAAAATGGCCCCAAACGGCGTTCCGGAGATCACTCCCGTTTAGGTTTCCGTCCCTGAATCGGGGGGTATTTTTGAAGGCCTCGATTCAAGAGGCAAGCGAGCTGCCCAGCGATGACACGACAAGTTCCGGACAAGTTGCATTCGGTTTCCCTAAAACGACAGCCGCGCGCTTAACTGAAACTCCCGCCCCGGCGTGGTGGCTTCCGTGATGCTCCCGAACTGCGGCGTGTTCACGAACCGATTGGGCGTTCCCCAGTTGGAATGATTGAGAGCGTTGTAGGCTTCGGCCCGCATCTCCAGACGCACCCGTTCTACGAAGGCGAACGATCGCGTCATCGCGACGTCCATGGTCTGCATCCCCGGCCCGTATACCGTGTTGCGCCCCACGTCGCCGAAGGTGTATGCCGCGGGCGTCGCGAATGCCGCGGGGTTGAACCATGCGTTCGTGTTGCCGGTTCCGGGCCCGAATACCGGCTGGCCGGTATAGTTGGCGCGAATCGGATTCTCGCCCACTACCGTGCCGGCGTTAGCAGTGTCGCCGTACACCGAGATGGTGAAGGGAAAGCCGCTCTGCACCTGGTACAGCGTGGAAAGCCTCCAGTTGCGCGTCAGCGTCTGAACGGCGCGGCCCTGCCCATACGCAGGAATATCATATACCGCGCTGACTACAAAACGATGCCGTATGTCGCACGCCGGGCCTTTTTCGGCGTCCAGGTCGTAGCTGTTCTGCGGAACCGCCGATTCGAACATGGGCGAGCGGAAATCCGGCGCGTTGCTGAGGTTCTTCGAGTAGGTGTAATTCGCCAGCAAGGTCAGCCCTTTGGAATACCGCCGCCGGAGGTTGATATATCCTGCGTCATACCAGCTTCTCGCCGTATCTTCGAGCATGTTCACGGTGCTTACCGGAAAGGTGAGACCTGTCGACACCACGTTCGGGGGTATCACCGTGCCGGGCAGGAACGTCGCCGTCGGATAAGGCCGCCGCGGCTGCAGCGTGCCCGGCCCGGGCTGGTCGTTGTTGATCAGGTCCGACCTCTGCAGGTGGAAGCCGCGTTCGCCGTGATATCCGATCTCGACCGTGGTATCGTGCCGCAAGCTCTTCTGGACGGATGCGCTCCACTGCTCGATGTATTGCGGCGGCGCGTGCGGATCGAACGCGGTGAAGCTCACCACGGTACTCCCCAGCACCGGCTGAGGGAAGTTGAAGCCGCTGATGGAGGGCGTGAAGTTATCGCTCTGCTGGGTGATCGGAAAGACCAGCGGGACGTTGTGCAACTGGTTGCACCAGGTGTTCAAATCGACTGGCGTATAGAAAATTCCGTAGGCCGCCCGCATCACCAGGCCCGCGCTCTCCACGTGGTGCGCTATGCCGAGCCGCGGAGCGAAATTCAGCTTGTTCGGGTACATCAATCCGCGCGGCATTCCGCTTTCGCCTCCGATGAACGCTGTCAGTCCGGTGCTGGTCTGATACAGATTGCTCCAATGGCGCGAGGTATCGACCAGCGGCGCCATGAATTCATACCGGACGCCCACGTCGATTGTGGTGTGCGTAGCGACGCGCCAGGTGTCCTGCGCGAATGCGTCTGCCGACCATTGCCGCAAGTCCATGGTGGGCACCCCGTTCTGCACCTGCCGCGTGGCGGGAAGACCCAGCAGAAAGCTCGCCAGCGCGTCGCCGGTGCCGTCATTGGTTGCGGTCTGCGTCGTAAAACCGTTGGTAAATGTGTAATAACCGCGGCTCTGCACTAACGCCCACATCGGCCAGATATACCAGCGATAGCTTCCACCGAACTTCAGGCTGTGGGCGCCCCGCTGCCAGCTAAGCGTTTCGCGGCCTTCGAGCGTGGTGTCCCACATGTGCATCGGCGTGGCGAGCCACGAATCGCCGAAGGGCGAGTAGCCCTGGACGTTGAAAGACGGCGCGCCCCATGCGCCTGGGCCGCCAAAGTTGACGCCGGTAATTCCCAGGGCATCCACGATGTCATTGACCCCGTTATTCTGCGTGTAGTGAAACATGGTCAGCCGCGACACCGTGACCGACGCCGTGTTCACCAGCGTGGGCGAGACGATGTGTGTCCAGCCGATGGACCCGTTCTGCCCCATGTTGTCGTGATAGAAGCCATAGCCGGGCAGGTTTTGGGGATAGAAGCCGGACTCGCCGCTGACGGAGTAGCGCGCGTTCAGAAAGTCGCCGCCATTGAAGAGCCGGTCCACGCGGATGGTTCCCTGATTGGTGGTCAGCCGCAAATCGCGCACGTCCAGCAGGTTGTTCGAATCCTGTCCGCCGCTGTTACCTAGAACTGTGGGCGTCCCCATCATGGTCATGTTGCCCATCATGCCGTTATCCATATTGGGCAGCGGCGTGTACTGCTGCAACATTTTGAAAGCCGCCGGATAGAGCCGGCTTACCGGAATCACGTTGCCGGGAAACGCGCTGCGAATCGCCTGGGGATTCGAGGTGCTCACCGGCAGCGACGGATTGTAGGCCGGGTTGGCGACAGAGCTCGAAGGATCGAAGATATTCGTTCCGCTCTGGCTGAAATTTCCTCCATCCTCCGCGGCGGTGGGAACCGTGGCGATTGAGGTCTGGGCCTGTGTCTGGCGGTAACCCTCATAATTCGTGAAGAAAAAAGTCTTCTTGCCGTAGACCGGACCGCCCAGCGAGGCGCCGAAATTGTTCTGTACCAGGAATGTAGTTCCAGGCATCTCGTCCCAGGTGCGCGCATCGAGCGCGCTGTTCCGCAGGTATTCGTACGCCGTCCCGTGGAACTGGCTGCCGCCCGCCTTCGTGATGATGTTCACTTGGCCGCCGCCGGCCCCGCCCATCTCGGCGCGGTAGCTGCCGGTCTGCACCTGAAACTCCTGAACGGCGTCGGGTGACGGGCTGAAATTCTGCGTGTTAAACGTCGGATCGGTGTTCACCGCGCCATCCAACAGGAAATAGTTCGCATTCGGGCGGTTGCCGCCGATGGTAATCGCCGATGCCTGTCCGGGACGCCAGTACAGCGGGTTCATGGTACCCGTCTGCGCCCCGTGGCCCTGATGCGCGCCGGGCACCGTGAGGGCGAGGTCGAGCAGCATGCGTCCGTTGAGCGGCAAGTCCTGGATGGACCTCGGCTCCACCACCTCGCCGAGACTCGCATCCTGGGTCTTGAGCGTTTCGGCGGCAGCTGTGACGGCAACAGATTCTCGCCGCTGGCCCAGCTCCATGGCGAAATCGACCCCCATCCGCTGGTTCACTTCCAGCGTCACGCTACGCGAGAGCGTCAGGAAACCCGGAGCGCCGGCCTCAACGGAATAGTCCCCAGGCATCAGGTTCACTGCCTCGAATAGCCCGTCGCTGTTCGAGCTGAGTGTGCGAACCGCGCCTGTGTCCTTGGCTGTGATGGTCACTTGCGCCCGATCGAGCGGCCGGTGAGAGGGGTCTTCAATTCTTCCGCTTAGCGTGGCGAAATTGCTCTGCGCCAGAGCGGCGACCGAGAGAAAAAACAGAGCGAGTACGGATCGCATCGGTCTGGAAATTATATGGCGCCGGGAACTTGCGATCAATAATATAAAGCAATTATCGGCGGCCTGGCTGCGGACCGGGATGCTAACATCCGTCAATCGAATCTCCTATGGGAATCGCAACCAATATGTTGCCCGCAGTAAGCCGCCAGTGTTTAATTAGAACCAGTGTTCAGAAACGGTTCCGGGACGGCGCCGCAAGCCACTTGGCCGTTTCAAGCCCAGAGCGCTTGCAGTGGTCCGGTTGAGGGAAAGGTAACGCTGACGCCGCAATGTTTCGTGCAAATGGGGATGGAACGGGTAGCGGCACGTGCTGCGGCAATGGCTAAAGCGCCGTTGCCAAGGCGACGGGTTTGCCGCTCTGCGCAGGCATTTTGCGGCTTAGCGGCCGTGCTTCGAATCGGCGCTTCCAAGGTGGCTCTCCGGATGTGCCACACTGAAATTTGGCCCGCTTCTTCGTTCAAAATTTCGGGTGCCGCGCTACCCAAGCCGACGGCGCGGCGCTGGAATCGCTGCTTGCCGGTAGAGGCTTTGAACCGGCTGCCGACCGCGCCGCGGCCGATCTGGTAGTTCTCAATACTTGCACCGTCACTTCAGCGGCGGACGAGGACGCGCGCCGCGCCATCCGCCGCGTGCATCGCGAGAATCCGGCGGCGCGGATTCTGGTTACGGGCTGCTATGCGCAGCGCGCGCCGCAGGAATTGGCGAGCATGCCCGGCGTCTCTTGGGTGGTGGGCAATTCGCATAAGACGGAGATCGCGAACCTGGTGTCGATTTCCAATGCCAGCGAACCCTACCACGGCAACATCCACCTGGGCAACGTCCATGTGGGCGACATTCTGGCGCAGCACGATTTTCTTTCGGCGCCGGTGGAGGATGCGGCGGGCGACCGGACCCGTCCCAATCTCAAGATTCAGGATGGCTGCAATAACCGCTGCTCGTTCTGCATCATTCCCTTCGTGCGCGGACGCAGCCGCAGCGCTCCCGCTTCGCAGGTGGTGGAGCAGGTGCGCAACCTCGCACGGCGGTATCGCGAAATTGTTCTGAGCGGCATCAACCTGGGGCGCTGGGGGAGAGAGCCGGGCAGCGAGATGCGCCTGACGGATCTGATCCGGCTGCTGCTGGCGGAAACCGGCGTGGAGCGGCTGCGGCTTAGCTCGGTTGAGCCGATGGATTTTTCGGACGCGCTGCTGGATCTGATGGCTTCCGAGCCTCGCATCGCCAAGCACGTTCACGCTCCCTTGCAAAGCGGTTCGGACCGCACGCTGCGACGCATGCATCGCAAGTACCGGCCGCGCCACTACGCGGACCGCGTCTTCAAAGCGCGCGCGCTGATGCCGGATGCCGCGATCGGCGCGGACGTCATGGTGGGTTTCCCCGGCGAGACCGAGGCCGATTTCGAAGAGAGCCGGAGCTTCATTGAAAGCCTGCCGTTCACCTATTTGCATGTGTTCACGTATTCGGAGAGGCCGGGAACGCCCGCCGCGCAGCATGCCGACGCGGTTCCGACACCAGTTCGCAAAGCGCGCAACCGGATTCTGCGTGAGCTGGCGGACGCCAAGAACCGGGATTTCCGCCAGGGGATGGTGGGGCGGACGCTTTCCGCGGTGACGCTGCACGATGGCGCGGCGCTCAGCGAGAATTACTTGAGAATCGAGCTTGCCCGAAGCTACCAGCCAAATGCTATGGTGGAATTGCGGATCGGCTATTTGACCGATACCGGCCTGCGAGAATCGCCGCAGTAGCAAGGAATCGATGGGCGGACGCCGTTTCGTGCGCATCGCAGCCTCTTTTGGCAATCTGTCGCTCACCGCCAAAGGCATTCTGGTGGTGTCGATTCCGGTGTGTGCGCTGCTCGCGGCCGTCGCGGTGTTCTACGATTTTGAGCGTCAAACGCGCGATGCCCAGACTTGGGTAGATCATACGGTTGTGGTACGCAGCGAGATCCGGCGCGTCCGCGGCCAGATGAACGCTCTCGAGGATAGTATCCGCGGGTATTTGCTGACGCTGCGGGAAAGCTACCTGGAACCATATTGGGCCGCGCGGCAAGAGTTGCCCCGCGTCTTCGCATCGGTACGCAAGGAGTTCGGCGACAACCCCTCCCAATTGCAGCAACTGGCGAAAACCGAAGAATTGGCGGGCGCGGCGACGACCTTAGTGGAGAGCGTGCGCCAGGATGCGGCGGCGAACGGTTTCGCCCGGGGAGCGGAGCGCCTGGAGAGCGTACGGGCCAGCGTCGAAGCGGTGCGGCGTCAAGTGGGCGTGATGGAGGCCGAGGAGGAACGCCTGCTTCAGGAGCGTATCACGGCCGAGCAACAGGCGCATCGCCGCCTGGAGCTGGCCATTTTTGCGGGCGGACTGGTGGGCTTGCTGGGCGGTTTTGCGGCGGCGGTGCTGTTTACGCGCAGCATTGTGCGGCGCGTGCATCGCGTAGAGGAACTGGCGCGCCAGGTGGCGGGGCAATCCTGCGCGGAACCCGAGACGGGGCGAGGCGACGAGGTGACGCGCCTGGAGCGGACGCTGAACCAGACCGCACGATTGCTGGCCGCGCAAGCGGAACAATTGCGCAAGGCGCACGAAGATCTGGAGAGCAGGGTGGACCGGCGTACGGTGGAGCTCAGCCAGGCGAACGAATATCTGCGGCAGGCGAACGATGTGCGGCAGGCGCTGATTAAATCGTCGCCTCTGGCGATCTTCGCGATCGATCTGGAAGGCAAGGTGATTTTCTGGAGCCCGGCGGCCGAAAGGATCTTCGGCTGGACGGAAGCCGAAGCCATTGGGAAGACGCTTCCGGTGATTCCGGAACACCGCATGCACGAGTTTGAAGCGGCGCTGGTGCGGTTGCGGGCGGGCGAATCCATGCAAGGGGACGAGCGCACCCATCAAAGGAAAGACGGCTCGCGCATCGAGGTTGCCATCTGGACCGCGCCTCTGCGAGACGCTTCCGGCGCCATCAGCGGCTACGTCACCATCGACGCCGATATCACGGAGCGCAAGCTGCTTGAAGAGCAATTCCGGCAGTCGCAGAAGCTGGAAGCGGTAGGGCGTCTGGCGGGCGGCGTGGCGCACGATTTTAACAATCTGCTTACGGTGATTATGGGCTATGTGGAGATGCTCATCGCCGACGCGCACGATTCTCCGGCGCTGATCGAATACGCGCAGGAAATTCAGTTCGCCGCAGACCGCGCCAGCTCGCTCACCGGCCAGTTGCTGGCCTTCAGCCGCCGCCAGATCAGCCAGCCCAAGGTGCTGGACCTGAATGAATCGGTGGCTCAATCGATGAAGATGCTGCAACGGGTGATTGGAGAGGACATCGTGGTTGTGACGCATCCGGAGCCCGATTTGGGACGGGTCAAGGCGGACCCGATCCACATCGATCAGGCGCTGATGAATCTGGTGGTGAACGCGCGCGACGCCATGCCGAATGGCGGAACGCTGACGATCGAGACGGCCAACGTATTTCTGGACGACAGCTACACGGGCCTCCACACGGGCGTGAAGGCGGGCCATTACTGCATGCTGGCGGTGAGCGACACGGGCACGGGAATGACGCCCGAGGTAAAGTCGCGGATCTTCGAGCCGTTCTTTACCACCAAGGACTCGGGCAAAGGGACGGGGCTGGGGCTATCGATCGTTTACGGCGTGGTGAAGCAGAGCGGCGGCGACATCATGGTGTACAGCGAGGATGGCAAGGGGAGCACGTTCAAGTTGTATTTCCCCATGGCGGAGGGATCCGCGGTGATGGCCGAAGCCAACGGGCGCGGGGAGGAATTGCGCGGAAACGAAACGGTGCTGCTGTGTGAAGACGAAGAGCGCATCCGCAAGCTGGTGTATGCAATGCTGGCCAAGCAGGGCTACAAAGTTCTGGAAGCGGGGGCGCCGGACGCGGCCATGCGGATGGCGCGCGAACATGCCGGACGGATCGACCTGCTGCTGACCGATATCGTGATGCCGCAGATGAGCGGATTCGAGCTGGCTAAATCGGTTTTCGAGATGCGGCCCGAAATCAAGGTGCTATACATGTCCGGGTATACGGACAACCGCGTGAATGCCGGTTGGGTGCTGGAACCCGATGTGCAATTCCTGCACAAGCCTTTTACGGCGGCCGCACTGACACAAAAGGTGCGTCAGGCGCTGGGAACGGAAGCGACAGAGGCGTCGCGGCTGTGACTGCGGGCGGCCCTGTTTCGGCTTTCTGTTCGCCTTGCTGATTCGCCTTACCGATAGTGCGTCCGCAAGAGAGAGGGGCTCTTCAACGCGGAGGCGCGGAGATTTGGAGATTGCGCGGAGTTGCGAGGGGAATTCTTGAAGATGCCGGGTTCAACGGCAACGGCTGAGATGAGGGAGCGGAGATCTCATGTTCGTTGCCGCACTCGGCTACTGCATGGGTCGCAGCGAGGGCAGTTTGCACGACGATCTTACAGGCCCCTTTCTAGTATCCAGGGCAGCTCCAGATCCTGTCTGCCGCAGAGGCGGGCCTGTTTCGCCTTGCTATTCGCCTTACCGATAGTGCGTCCGCAAGAGAGAGGGCTCTTCAACGCGGAGGCGCGGAGATTTGGAGATTAAGCAAACGGCTGCCCCGCGTGCATCGAGTGCTCTGGTTGCTGAAAGCTGAAGCATCGCCCGATCTCCTGGGTCAAACGACGCATGTCACCCCCAGGAATAGCGTTTGGCGCCCCACTTCCCATACCCCGTGAAGAACCGCATCGGCGGCAAATGCCTATAGATTCAAAGCATTCAAAGCGCTTGCCGAATGGACCGTGAAATGCCCTTTGCTGGCTCCGAGGGGCCAACAACGTATTCTTGTGCGGACGCTGATCCGCGGGCCGTTGTCCCAGTCGCCATTTATTGTTATAGGAGAACACTCAAATGAAAAAGCTACTCACTGTTGGAATACTTGCGGCGTGCAGTCTGACGATCGCCGTTGCCGGTAACGTCCGCCCCAGTACGAGGGCCTACGACATCAGCTTTCCTTCCATTACCAAGGTGGGCAAGGCGCTGTTGAAGGCCGGCCGGTACACCGTGAAAGTGGACGGTAACAACGCTGTGTTCACAGAAGAGTTGACAGCGAAGTCAGTCATGATGCCGGTGAAGGTTGAGAATACGGACAAGAAGTTCCGCTCCACACGCGTCGAGGCCAACAAAGAGGGCGACACGGACGTGGTCAAGGATATCGAACTTGGCGGATCGACGATGAAGCTCGAATTCGGCGACTTTTAAGAAGAACCGCTGAAGGGAGCGGCGCGCCGGATCACGGAAAAGCACCGGCGGCTGGCGAAGTTCCCAAGACGGCGTAAGCGGCGGGGATCGATTGTCGGTCACGTCCGATCGAGACATCAGGTAATCGGCAGACCCTGACGGGCCGTAGGCTGCTGCGTGCTCGGGTCCATTGTCTGGCCCTTGGTGCTTGATCACATAGCGGTCGAAGTCGAAGCGGTGACATGACAGAGGGGAGCTATGGCTTCGTCGCAATGCCGTTGCCATCGAAGCGCCGAAAGAATGGCGATTGAACGGTTCAATTTCGCGGTTGACTGCGATGGGGACATATGTTGCCATCGAAGCGCCGAAAGAATGGCGATTGAACGGGGTCGGGATCTGGCTCAAAAAGCGTGACGCAAAGCCGCAGGAGGAGCTTCTTTGAGGCTACCTCAAGCCACACGGCTTGGGTCCGGAAAGACAGGCCAGGAGGCCTGTCTCACTTGCCGCTACATTTCCCGCCGGCCTTCCATAGCTTTTGAGATAGTCACTTCGTCGGCGAATTCCAAATCGCTGCCCACGGGAATGCCCATGGCGATGCGAGTCACCTTGACGCCGAGAGGCTTGAGCAGGCGCGCCAGATAGACCGCGGTGGCTTCGCCTTCCACCGTCGGGTTGGTGGCGATGATGGCTTCCTTGATCTCGCCCTGCCCGATGCGCTCCACCAGGCCCCTGATCTTCAGCGCGTCCGGGCCGATGCCGCGAAGCGGCGAGAGCGCGCCGTGCAGCACGTGGTAGCGGCCTTCGAACTGGCGCGTGGTTTCAATGCCGACGATGCTGTGCGGCTCTTCCACCACGCAGACGATGGCGGGGTCGCGGCGCGCGTCGGAACAGTAGAGGCAGAGCTCGTGGTCGCTGATGTTGTTGCACACGCTGCAGAGGCCGAGCTTGTCCTTCACGTCGAGTATGGCTTGGGCGAGATGCGCGGCGTCGTCGCGGCCGGCGCGCAGCACGTGGAATGCGATGCGCTGCGCCGATTTCTGCCCAATCCCGGGCAGCCGCTTGAACTCGTTGATGAGCCGCGCCAGCGGTTCGGCGAAATCGGGCATTTAGAAGAGGCCCGGAGGCAGGCCCATGCCGCCGAGCATGCCTCCCATCTTCTGCTTGGTCTCGGCGTCGACCTTCTTGACGGCTTCGTTGCAGGCGGCGACCACCATATCCTGCAGCATCTCCACGTCGCCCGCGACTTCCGGGTCGATTTTCACCGATAGCAGGTTCTTCTGCCCGTCCATGTGGACCGTGACCATGCCGCCGCCGGCCGTGGCTTCGACCTTGATCTGGGCGATCTCCTGCTGGAGCTTATCCTGCATCTGCTGCGCCTGGCGCATCATCTGCTGCATGTTGCCGGGTAGTTTCATGTAGCTACTCCTTGAGGTTTCGAACTTTGCGGATCTCACCGCCGAAGACCTCGCGGAAGCGCTGCACTTCGGGGTTGGCCAGCGCGCGCGTGGCAGCTTCGTCCTCGGCCGCGGAGGGAGCTTTGGCCGCTGGGGCGGCGATGGGCGTGGCGGTTTCGGAGCCGGCTTCGCCGATGAGTACTTTGATGCGCATGGGCCGCGAAGAAATGTGTTTGACGGCCTTGTTGAGATCTTCGAGCCGTAGCGCGAGCGAGTAGGCTTTGGTGGTGACAATTTGGATTTCGCCACCGGTTTCGGCGACGCGCGCGTTCTCGATGGCGTCGGCGGTGAAGGGCAGGCCAAGTTCCATCAGCGCCGAGTGGAGCTGCCCGCGCCAGTCGCCAACCGCCATGGGTCTCGGCGCCGGTGGCTCGGCCACCGCAATCGCGCCCGAGGATTGCGGCTCGGAAGGACGAGGCGCGGCCTTCCTGGCGCGGTCGAGATCGAACGGCGATGGGCCGGTGCGTGGTGGCGGCGGCGCGGCAGATGGCGCCGGCGCGGCAGATGCCAGCGGCGCTTTAGCTACGGACCTCGATCCGGGCAGCGCAGACGGCGCGGATTCGCTCGAAAGCCCGGCCAGCGCCTGCTCGATGGGTAAGAGGCGGCCTGCCTGTACCAGACGCACCAGGCCGATCTCCAGATGAAACCGGGGCTGCAGCGAATATTGGAGATCGCGGAATATATCGAGCGTCAGCTGCAGGTAGCGCGTTAAATCCTCTTCGGAAAACTGCGCGGCGATTTCGCCCATGCGTTGCCGCTGCGCGGGCGATGCCGCGATCAAGCGGGCGCCCAGCGCGCCATCGGCGGCGGAGATTCGCGCCACCAGCAGATTGCGCAGATAGCGCGCCAGCTCGCGCGCGAAGTGCTGCAGATTTTGGCCGTTGCGCTCCAGCTCGTCCACTATTTCGAGCATGCGGCGCGTATCGCTATCGGCCAGCGCCTGGCTGACGCGCTCCAGCGATTCCAGGGAGAATGCCCCCAGCAGGGCGCGCACTTCGGCGGCATCGAGCTTCGACCCGCAGCAGGCAATGGCCTGGTCGAGCGCGGAAAGCGAATCGCGCACGCTGCCTTCGCCCGCTTGCGCCAGTACGGCCAGGGCTTCGGAATCGGCTTCGATGCCTTCCTGGCCGCAGATCCACGCCATGCGCGCGATGAGGGCGTCGAAATCGACGGAGCGGAAACTGAAGTGCTGGCAGCGCGACGCGATGGTGGCCGGGATCTTGTGCGCTTCGGTGGTGCAAAGCACGAAAACGGCCCATTCCGGCGGCTCTTCGATGGTCTTGAGCAGGGCGTTGAAGGCTTCGTTGGTGATCTGGTGGGCTTCGTCGATGACGAAGATTTTGTAGCGGTCGCGCACCGGCTGGTAGCGGACGTTCTCGCGCAGCTCGCGCATTTCATTGATGCCGCGGTTCGAGGCGGCGTCGATTTCGATCACGTCCACGGCGCCCCCGGAGGCGATCTCGCGGCAGCTTGCGCACTCGCCGCAAGGCGTGGCGGTGGGCCCTTGGATGCAGTTCAGGCACCGCGCCAGAATGCGCGCCACGGTGGTTTTGCCGGTGCCGCGCTGGCCCGAAAAGATGTAGCCGTGGGCGATGCGGTTTTGCGCGATGGCGTTTTCCAGGGTGGTCTTGACGTGTTCCTGGTTGACCACGTCGTGAAACGTCTGGGGCCGGTATTTTCTTGCGATTACCTGATACATGGGGCGGGCATATGCCAGGCCCCGGGTAATCCGCGGCACACGAACCGCACCACTACCGTTGCTTCCTTCCGGACCTGGCGGGGTTTGCAGCCGTCCGTTGCACGGAGCCCGAGACCTGACAAGAAACTATCGTAGCATGGGGAGTTTTGGGGGCTGCGGCGCGGGGCGGCGATATGATGAAGGTTCGTGGACCGCAAGGATCTACAAGCGCTATCGAACGTTAGACTGAAGGAAGCGAAAGCTTTGCTGGGGTTGGGCTTATGGGATGCGCATACTATCTGACGGGGTACGGAGTGGAGTGCGCCTTGAAGGCGTGCATTGCGAAGCAGACGGCGCGGCATGAATTTCCGGACAAGAAGAAGGCGCTCCAGAGTTACTCGCATGACTTGCGGTCTCTGGCGCAGGTTGCCGGTCTTGGAGACGGGTTTAGCGAACGCAGCCGGCGGGATGCGGAATTCGAGCAAAACTGGGAAACCGCGCAAGCCTGGACGGAGGAGAGTCGTTATCAACGGCATGGCCAGAAGTCGGCTCAAGATATGTTTAAGGCGGCCACACATAGGATTTACGGAGTCATTCCATGGATAAAAACGCATTGGTAAGCATCGAAGTCGATAGAGGCGCTCAGATCCTCAGTATCCTCGATCAAGCGCAACTCAAGATCAGCGTCGCACTCTTTGTCCATCTATCCGAATATGAGTCGTGGCGTTTGGTTCTAGCCGGACGCCAGCTTGATGGGACGCCCCGGCTGCAGGACGCCTATGGGTTGTTGCGCAAGGCGCTCGATGCTGCGGGATTCGCCTTCGAGAAGACCCCGCCCATGCTGATTCTACCGATGAACGATCCTTTCATCAAGGCTCTGCGCCGTCTCTATGGGAAGAATGGTCGCGCTGAAGGCATGATTCTTGGCGGCCAGTCGATCGGCAATCGCTTCATTGAAGAAGGCTACGTCTATCGGATTTCCTAGCGTTGGCCGGGCCACAGGCCAGCAGGCCGTGGGCCCGCGCCACTAAACTAACAGGTTGCGGCCATCAGCGCGCCGCGGGCGGTGGAGTTTAACGGATCGTCCGACATGCGTACTTCCAGAATTTTCACCGGGAAGTCCTGTGTGCGCAGCGCGGCGATGAACTGGTCCAGGAATCCTTTCGGCATAGCGGTGCCGCCGCTGAGCACCACCGGAACCGGGCGGTCGAACTTGGGCAGTTTCGCCGCCGACGAGAGCTTGGCGCGCAGCGTATAGGCCAGCGTTTCGATCACCTCCTGGTAATAGATGGTGAGCGCGTTCTTCACACGGTCGGTGGAAAGGCCGTTGAGGCGGAATCCGTGTTCCTTCTCCGTGCGCAGGCGGTTTGCGACTTCGCCGGTGACGGCGGCCGCGTGCGAATCGATGTAGTCGCCGGCTTTGGCGACGCTGAAGCTGACTACCGGAACCGACAGCACCGCCAGGCACGCGTTGCACATCCCGCTGCCGCAGGAGATGCCAATGCCGGTGTAGTTGGAAGAGCACATTTCGCCAAACACCACGGCGAGGCCCTCCTCAATGGGGTGGGCCTCATAGCCAAGCTCGATGAGGATCTGCTTGATGGTGGCGTTGTGATAGGCAATCCCCTGTTCTCCGCCGTCGGAGGCCGCCGGCACGCTATAGAAGAGTCTGCGGCCCTCGGCTGAGGATTTGCCAATCAGCCGCGTAATGATGCGGCGGATCACGTGGATGCCGTGCGGCTCCTGAGGGTTGAGGACTCCTTGCAGCATCGGCCGCCGGGTCTCGACGTGAAAGACTTCGGCGAACTTCTGCGCGTCGTTGCCCGCGACTACGATCTCGTTGTCGAAAACCTCGTGGAAGACGTCCTCCCTCGTCAGCAGGTTCTCTGTGAGCTTCGAGTACGGCAATGTGATGAACGCGTTCAACTGCGCTTCGTAGCGGCAGCTTTTATCCCCACCGCGCGCCGCCACAATGCGGCTGGTGCCCACGTCTAGTCCAATGGGCAGGTTTGCGTCTTTCTCTTCGGTTGTCAAGCTATTCTCCTTCATGGGTTCACTTTCCGGACCCGGCGGCCCGGCGAGCGGCTGATCGTTATTCTCGTCGTTATTCAAAGGGGTGAATCTCATTCCGCCGCATCTCTTCCGAGAGCCGCCGGTAGTACAACAGGTCGTCCCGCGCAAAGGGCCGGGGAGCGCGGGGAAAGATCAGGTAACCGGCAAACGCTAAGGCGATACCGAGGCCCAATATTTCGATCATCGGCGATCCTTACTTAGCGGCGAGCCGCCCGATCGAGCGCCGCTACCAGACAGTTCCCTCCGGCTTCGGGGGGCGCCAGATATCCACACGCCTCGGCAATGGCCGCCAATTCGTTCTGCTTGCCTTTCTGCCACGCCCGCAGAGCGTCTTGCTGTTTGGCGACTTCATTGATATTAGTTTGAATTCGCGCCAGGTATTCAATATTGATCTGGTCCAACTCCTCTTGAATTATGCGGTTCTGTTCGGCTTTGAACGACTCGAAATCGCGTAGCTTCTTCTGCTGGCAATCTTCGTAATCGCTGAGGGCGCGCTGGCGGACCATGGCGTCCTGCATGATGTCCTTCGGTTCGGCGCCGGCGGCCTCAAGCGCCATCATGAGCGATCCGCGCTTCGATTCCACGGACATGCTCGATATGTGCGGGCTCGCGAGCATCCCCGCCACCTTCATAATGTCGTACGGCAGATTGGTTTGATCCGCTGGACCGCTGCGATAGATCTCGTTGAACGAATCGAATTTCCCCAACCCCGTGTGATCTGCGCTCTTCGGCGCATGATTGCTTTCCCTTGTCTGCACGTCGGCCTCCGGGTCTTGAAACAATCGTCTAAACATGAATCGGCACTCCTTCCAACCGAGCGAGTGCGCTTGCCCAGACAGCAACAGCGCCAGCTGATCCCGGCCTGCCAGGGGTAATTCTGGTGAAATCGTTCGGATATCACCAAGATAGTACAAGCAGCCCGGATTAGATCTCAAAATTAATTTCCGATCCGCGAACTAACGTCTTTTTTTTAACACGCCAATCGGTTTCTTGCCCGGCAATCGCACTAATTACGGTAGATTTCGGATGAGAATAGGACCCGGAACCCGGCACTATAAGGTTTCGCGGCAATTCCGCCGAAAAAGAATCCAGTATGAACAGATCCCAGCCAGATCCAGCGGCAATTCCGTGGATCAATTGGACTGCGCAGCGCATCCCGGACCCGGTAGTGCGGCTACGTTTTTTGCGGGCGGCCGCGCCGGCATGGCAGCCAAAGCCGCCGAGGAAGTTTTCGCGGGCGCGCTCCGCGGGTTTGTCTCTGTTGGCGCTGGCGGCGCTGCTGGCGGCGGGCCGTCTTGCGGTCGCGCGGCGCGGCGCGAAAGCGTTCAGCCACGCCCAAGCCGCTGTGGCAGTATCGGCGAACCTCGTGAACGCTCCCGTCGTAATCATACCGGCCGGCATGGCGCTGCCGAAAGCCGAATCGGCGCCCGAGATCTGGCAGGTGGAGAAAACCGCGGCCTTTGAAACCTACAGTAATGGGCTGCGGATCGACAACAAGTTTTCCACCGGCAACCATCCGCGTTCGTACCTGGCATTCGCTGCCGCGCGATCCGGCGGGGCACAGGACGATGCCCGGGACCGCACCCAGGACGAAGCCCGTACCAACCCCGCCGGCATTGTGTATCACACCACCGAGAGCCTGCAGGCGCCCTTCGAGCCCGATCAGAACGGCAAACTCAAGCAGGTGGGCGAATCGCTGCTCGACTACGTGAAGCGGAAAAAGGCCTACAACTTCGTCATCGACCGGTTCGGCAGGGTCTTCCGGGTGGTACAGGAAGCCGACGCGGCGGAGCACGCGGGATACTCGGTCTGGTCCGACGAAAAGTGGCTCTACGTGAATTTGAACGAGAGCTTCATCGGCGTTTCCGTGGAAACGCAGACGTCTCCGGGACAGATGGAGGCGGCGGTGACTTCGGCGCAGATCCGCGCGACGGCCATGCTGACCGAAATGCTCCGCAGCCGCTACCACATTCCGGCCGGAAACTGCGTGACGCACGCGCAGGTGTCGGTGAATCCCACGAGAATGCTGGCGGGGTATCACATGGACTGGGCCTCGTCGTTTCCCTTCGAAGAGATCGGGCTGCCGAATAACTATGCGCGGCCGCTGCCATCGGTTGCGGCATTCGGGTTCGAGTGCGACGCGAACTATTCGCGAACCGCCGGAGCCCGCCTCTCCGCGGGCGCCGGCCTGGGCGCGTGGGAGTTAGCGGAACGCGCCGCCGCGGCTGGAGTGAGCGTATCCGCGTACCGGAAATCGCTGCAGAACCAGTACCGCGATCTGCTGGCGGCGACCCGCGGGGCGGTAGTCAGTCACGAAGGAGACTGAGCCGCATGGGCCTCGACGGAGCCACGCCCGTGAGGGAGTGATTTTTCGCCGAGCGCAAAACCGCCGGTTACAGCACCGTTCTCCGGCCGCTAGATTCGGTCCTATCGCGAAATCGCTCGCTTACTTTACGGTCGCAGCTCTGTAAGCATCCGAGAACAAGCCGAGCCCGAAACGGAGCCGCAGCCGTCAGAAGCCGCGCAAGAATCGCTGAGATCGCCGGGTTGACAGACAAAGCGTCTGCCCCACGTTGGCGCGCATAGGTGCGTTTTTGCGCCTGCCAACCGATTGTTTCACAGCTTCTGGCGCACGCGGCTCCGATCAGAGCCACGACCGTGAGGGAGTGGTTTCCAGGAAGAACACAGAATCACTCGGTTACGGCACTAACTAGCGTTGGCTGGGCGAAGACTACGCGCGATCTTCGTCCGCGCGCCAGTTTTTCACCGCGCGCTTGATGTCGGCAGGCTTCATGCCGTCCTGCGCCGCTTTCTGCGCCAGCGCGACGAATTCTCCGTCGGAGGCAAAACGCAGCGCCACGATTTGCCCCACGCTCAGGCGCGGGTCCAGCAGCTTGCCCGTCATGACGAAGTGGCGCAGGTTTTCCTCGGCGCGAATGGCGCGGTCTTGCGCCTTCAATGCAAAGACGCGGCCGAAAAACGCCGTGAGAAATCCGGCGAAGCTCAGCGCCACGATCAGCGCCGCGCTGTAGAGGCGCTCATGGTCCCCGAACGATTGGATCAAATTGACGATTGACCCGATTAATGTGAGCAGCAGCAGCGGCAGTACGACGAAGTGGAACAGCGGGACATACCGCGGATGGTTCGCGTAGTTTTGGTCGGCCATGGTGTTGCCCATTCTATCGTTTCGCGTACGATGTTTACCATGCCTTTCGATTTGCGTGGGGTCTTGGGCTGGATTTGGATCGCGGTTGCCGTGATTTGGGCGGGGGCGGCATTCGGAACCAAGCGGGCAGTTAAGCGGCAATCGCCCGTGACGCGGCTGGTGGAGACGTGTTGCATGTTGGCGGCGTTCAATTTGCTGTTCAATAATCCGTGGCCCGGCGTCCTGCGCAAACGGATTGTGCCGGACGAGCCTTTATACGGATGGCTATCGCTACTGATCACGTGCGCCGGCATCGCCTTCACGCTGTGGGCGCGCTTCTTTCTGGGGCGCAACTGGAGCGGCACGGTGACCGTGAAAGAGAACCACGAGCTGATGCGCAGCGGACCGTATGGAATTGTGCGGCACCCCATATACGCGGGGCTGTCGCTGGCGTTTCTGGGCACGGCGATCGGGTTCGGCGAGCTTCGCGGATTGATCGGCCTGCCGATTCTGGTCTTCGGCTGGAAATATAAGGCCAACGTGGAGGAGCGGTTCATGACCGAGCAGTTTGGCGAGCAATACCGGCGGTACAAGAGCGACGTAAAGGGACTGATTCCGTTCGTCTGGTAACGCCGGCGGTCTTGCCGCCGGCGCCTTGCGCGCGCGGGGTGGACGGAGCGGGTACAGCAGTCATCGATGCGCGCGCCGCATGCCGAGATTGCAGTGAAACGTCTCCACGGGCAAAAGACCGAAGGAGCTTCATTCCCACGATCCATCCATCCCGCGGTAATTCGTACGCAGACTCGCGCACAGACGGCCGAGCGATAGAATCGACGCGGTGATTTGCCGCTCCCTGAGCCACTTGATCCGCGAGGATGTTCCGCGGGCAGCCGTGCCGTTGTGAAATCGCAGCGCGAATACGTCGAACACGTCATCGCATGCATTCGCAGGATCTTCGAGGATGCCGCGCCGGGCAGGGAAGCGGTCTTTCGTCAAAGCGACGGGCTGCCCGATGTCCGCGCCGGGTTAGCTCGATTCGTTCGTATACTACCGTTAGGCTCATGGCGAAGCTTCTTTGTCTTCTAATCCTTGGGGCGGCGTGCGGTCTGGCGCAGACGGTGGAAGGCAGTGTGTTCGACGCAGCCACCGGGGCCGGCGTCGGCGGCGCCAAGGTTGAGTTGCTCAAAGGTGGAGATCCCCTTTATGAAACAACCACCGATCCCGGAGGCCGCTTCCGCATCGACAATGTCGCAGAGGGCGACTATGCGGCCCGCTACCATTCGCCGGACTATTGGTTGACGGCCGGGGCGTGGGATTACCACCCGTTTCATTTAGCCGCGGGAAGCTCGGTGACCCTGAAGGGGCGGTTGATGCCATGGTCCAAGCTTTCCGGACGCGTGGTGGATGCCCAGGGTATTGGCGTGGCCAATGCGCCGCTGGAACTGACCGGCGCGGGGATGACGATCGGTGGGCGCACCTTTTTGCGAACCTCCTGGGGCGGCGGCGGTGGCGGGCAGTTGAGTCAAGGCGCTTTGGCAATGACCTTCAGGGGGAAGACCGACGCTCACGGAAAGTTTGAGGTGCAACTCATGCCCGGCGCGTACGGACTCTCCGTGGTTCCTCCGCCGGACTTGAAGCCACCCGATCCGGGAGAGGACGGCGGCGCGCTGGCTTGGAAGCGGACCTATTATCCCGGCGTGGACATCGCGGGCGCGGCATCGAAGATCGTGGTGTTGCCGGGCGGCGAGGTTTCGGGCGTCGAATTAAAACTGGTGGCGGTCCCCGCACATGCGGTTCGCGGAGTGGTGCTCAACCCCGACGGTACGCCAGCGCCGAAGTTGGCGATCGCTTTCGGAGAAGGACCCCGCTCCGCTCCCGTGATATCGAAACCCGATGGCACATTCGAATTCCCGATCGTAGCGGAGGGCGAATGGCGCTTCTCGGCCGAAGCGCAAAAGGGCTCCGTGAAACTGCGAGCCACGGAGTGGGTTGAAGTCGCTAAGCACGATGTGGAGAACGTGAAGCTCCGCCTGGCCCCGCTGTTGACGATGCGAGCAAAAGTGGTGATGCCAGCGTCAAAAGACGCGCCGACGCCCACGCTGGGGCCCCTTATGCTGTCGCTCCGCGGAGGCCGGACCAGCAGAGAGGACGATCTGGGCTTGCCGGGAGTTGCCGCGTTGGCCGAACCGGATGCCAATGGTGAGTTCATATTTCAGGGCGCCTATCCTGGGGTGTACCGGCTCGGGCCCCTGTTGCCGCAAATGCCGCCGCCATATTACCTGGATGCGGTCCGCGTTGGCGACGCGGATCTGGCGGTGCAAGAAGTGGAAATCTCCTCCGATGTCGCGATAACCGTCGTGTATAAGACCGACGGCGGCTCGGTCCATGGCAAGGCCGAGAATTGCGCCTCGGGTGGAGTGGTGTTGGTTCCCAGCGACCCCGCCCGGAGGCGGCCGGTATTTTCCAGATCGGCAGCCTGCGATTCCAGCGGCAACTACGAAGTTGACGCAGTGCGCCCCGGAGATTACTATGCGCTGGCTTTTGCCGGGAACGGGCCCGTGTTGAAGTTGGACGACGCCCTGATCAACCAGGCTGTCAAGGTCTCTGTGCGGTCGGGCGAAGCGTCGTCGGCCGATCTGCGGACGATTACAAAGCCCGTGTACTGAATTCCGGCTGGAAGCTGACCTGCCACTAACCGGCGAGACGATGATGGACCCGACGCCAATCACCGCTCCCGTGCCGATGATCACGCCGAGAATCGTCAGGAACGATCGCAGCTTGTGCTCGCGCGTGGTAGCCAACGCTCCACTATCAAAAGACCCCGGGGCTTCATCCCAAGATCCATGCGGCCGGCGGTGATGCGGACGGAGACCGGCGCGCAGACGGCCGAGCGATAGAATGGAGTTGTGAACGCTGGCCGCCAAATTAGAGAACATCGGGACGAAATCCTGCGGCTGGCAACTCGCCATGGGGCGGGAAATGTTCGGATTTTCGGCTCAGTAGCGCGAGGAGAGGAAACGCCCGAAAGCGACGTGGACTTCCTGATCGACGTTACAGGCGAGACGACGCCATGGTTCCCAGGGAGCTTGGCCGCCGATCTTGAACAACTACTGGGAAGGCGGGTCCAAGTTGTGATTCGCCGCTCCCTGAGCCACTTGATCCGCGACGAGGTTCTGCGGGAACCTGTGCCGCTGTGAAATCCCAGCGCGCATACGTCGAGCACGTCATTGCATGCATTCGCAGGATCTTCGAGGATGCCGCGCCGGGCAGGGAAGTCAGGTCGGTAAACACTACGGCGCCAGGCAGTAGCTGTTGTGCGGGCTATCGCGGCGGTCTGAGATACCACTCTGTCCATGCTGAACTGGTTTTGCGAAACAGCGCAATGAACAAGGGATTTGTCCAAATCAACGTGCGCCAGATAGAGGTCCGGTCGAAACGGCGAGGTGAAGGGACAACCTTTAGATCATCAAGGAACTTCAAATAGCTGCCGGTTCTTGTGCATAGCCTCTGCAAGCGCCAGTAGAAGTCCACGTCCTCTCCCATGAATTGCGATTCGTCGTAGCCGCCAAGGAGGGTGAAAGCGGACTTTCGACAGAACTGGGCAGCGCCTTGGGCCATTCCCAATCTAATCCCGAGCCAGCGCCACGCCTCCAAATAGGTTCGTAGCAGCCTGGAGGCTGGCGTGTGAACGATGTCCGCGCTGCCACCCATGCATACAGCGTCCCCCATGGCCCGTGCGATCTTCTCAAGAAAGTGAGGCGGCACCCTTGTATCGGCGTCGACGAAGGCCAAGACATCGCCACGCGCGACTTTTGCCCCCGCGTTTCGAACCCGTGCGATATTGTGGACCGACTCCCGCGCCACCGTTGCGCCGAATGACCGCGCGACCTCGGCAGTTCGATCAACGCTCTCATTATCGACAACGATTACTTCCACACGGCACGGGCAGAGAGAAATGGCGTCCCGGAGCCTGGAGAGCGTTTCCTGCAAGTACAACTCCTCATCGAAGGCCGGGATTATGACGCTGAGCAACATATCAGGCATTCACTCTAAGATTACCTGGGATTACTCGCGATCAGTCGCGTAGCGTTTACTAGCCGTTTAGTTTGCTTTTAGCCTGCCAGAGGAGACGGCAATGGCCCCGCCCCCAGCCCCCACTAATTACGCCGCCACCGCGGGATGGATGCTGACCCACCAACAAACCGGCGGCAAGACCGCCGGCGTTACTCGTATCTCAGCGCATCCACCGGATCGAGCCGCGCCGCCCGGTTAGCCGGCCAGATTCCAAAGAACAGTCCCACGCCGACGGAGACTCCGACGCCCGATACCGCCGCCCATAGCGGCACCGCCGTCGGCAGCGTGGGGAAAATCAAGCCGGCTGCGCGGGAAATCAGCCAGCCTATGGTCAGCCCGATCAAGCCGCCCAGCGCCGTGAGCACCACCGCCTCCGTCAGAAACTGCACAATGATGTCGCTCTTGCGCGCGCCCAGCGCCTTGCGGATGCCGATCTCGCGGGTTCGCTCCGTAACGCTCACCAGCATGATGTTCATCACGCCGATGCCGCCCACCAGCAGACCGATCGAGCTCAGGATGATCATCACCAGCGCCACCATCGCCGTGACGCTGTGGAACTGCTCGATCATCTGCTCGGCCGTGGTGATGGAGAACGTGTCGGCCGCATTGAACGGCACGTGCCGGGAGATGCGCAGCGATGCGCGCACTTCGTCCTGCGCCTGCTCGATCATGCCCGCATACGCGATCACAATCAGCATGTGCTCGCGCGCCGTGGGGAAAATCTTGCGCATGGTGAAGTATGGAATCAGCACGCGCGTATCGTCCTGCCCAGGCAGCGACGCCGCCGGCCGGTCCATCACGCCCACAATCTGCAATTCATGCTCATCCACCACGATCCATTTGCCCACCGGGTCGGAGCCTGGCAATAGCTGCCTGGCGATGTCCTCACCCACCACCACGATGGGCATGTGATGCAGGTTTTCCTGGTCGGTGAAAAAGCGGCCATACTTCATGGTGGTCCCGCCATAGGCGTAACCCTCTTCGGTACCGGCCAGCTGAATGTTGTAAACGTCGTTGCCCTTGTAGCGGGCGCTGTGAATGCCGTTTGGGGGAAAGAGATAGGCGCTCACATGCTCCACCGAGGTACTGCGCTCTTCGATGGCGCGAGCATCGTCGAGCGTGAGCGGCTGGCGGCGCCGCTCGTCGCGCGTGGCGCTGCCCAGAGCGGTGGTCTTCGTGACGATTACGGTATTCGGTCCGAAGCTGCGCAGCAAGCCGCTGATAGCTCCATCGAGGCCGGCGATGATGGACCCGACGCCGATCACCGCGCCCGTGCCGATGATCACGCCGAGAATCGTCAGGAACGATCGCAGCTTGTGCTCGCGCGTGGTAGCCACCGCCAGCTGAACGCCCGTGCCGAAAGAAGCGAGCGTCATTTTTCCACCCGCAAAGCATCAATCGGATCGAGCCTCGCGGCCCGCTGCGCCGGATAAATTCCGAAGAACAGACCGACCGCCGCCGAAAGCGTCACCCCGAGAATCACCGCCGTCAGCGGAACCGACATCGGCACGGGCGTGAAGGTCCGCACCAGCACCGCGACAATCCACGCCACCGTCACGCCGATCAGCCCGCCAATGCCCGCGAGCATCGCCGATTCCACCAGAAACTGGTTGAGAATATCGCGTTTGCGCGCGCCTACCGACTTGCGGATGCCGATCTCGTGCGTCCGCTCCGTAACCACGGCCAGCATGATGTTCATGATCACCACGCCGCCCACCACCATGAAGACGGACACCACGCCCACGGCCGTGGCGGCGATGGCGCCGGTCAACTGTTTCCAGAACGTCAGCAGCGCGTCCGAAGTGAGCATGGAAAATGTATCGTCGTCTTTCGGGCCCAGATGGCGATAGGCGCGCAGCAGCATTCGGGCCTCATCCTGCGCCTGTCCCAGATGGTCGTGATCGAGCGCGGTGGCGCAATAATCCATGCCGTTGTGCGTTCCCCAGATCTTGGAGAGGGTTTCGACGGGGATGATGATGAAGTTGTCCTGCGAGTTGCCGAACACGGACCCTTTGGCCTTGGCGACGCCGACCACCCGGAACGGCAAGCCTTCCAGCGAAAGCGACTGGCCGATGGGGTCGCCGCTGGGAAAAAACTTGGTCTTGATGTCGTTGCCGATGAAGGCGGCGTTCATGCGGCGCTGGTTCTCGATATCGGTGAGGAAGCGTCCCTCAACCGGGTCGAAATCGAGGATGACGCCGATGTTCGGCGAAGCGCCCATAAGGGTGACGCCCTCGGCCACTTCCTTGCCGCTGTGAACGTTCACGGTGCGGCTGGAAACTTCGCCGACATCCTTTGAGAGAGTGGCGCGCTCGCGCAGAAACTCGTACTCATCCTGCTTCAGTTGCGGATTGCGGCGCTGCATTTCGAGGTACTTTTTGGGGTCCCACTGCATCATCACGATGCGCGTAATGCGATAGCCGTCGGCGCCCATGTTAGAGACGTTGTGCGCGATGTAGACGTCCATGCCGGAAATCACGGACATCACCGCGATCAGCGTGGTAGTGGCCAGAATGATGCCGAGCAGCGTCAGAAAGCTCCGCAGCTTGCTGCCGCGCAGCGACTGGATGGCGCCAGTGACGGCTTCCCAAAACGATGCGTGCGTGCTCATTCAATCCATTTCAATCCTATGTCGCGCGGCCCATGGGCTGCGAACCGTCTGCCCATTCTACATGGACGGCGCCGGCGCCGCTTTCATAGCGGATCGCGCCGCTCGCGCGTGAATCCCCTCCATTATCGCCGCCTGTGGCCAAAGTGGCGCGGCCCCATGGGCTGCGGGGTCTTTAAACGTTGTCGGGAAGCTGGCCTCCGTGGGGCAGATTGTCTACCCGGGCCCCGCAGCCGCCTTCGCACCGGATCGCGCCAGAATCCACTCCATGATCGCCGCATCCACCCAAAACCGGTGCGGCAGCCGGCCGATGAACCCGAGGTGCCCGCCGTATTCGGTGGCGACCAGCTCAATGTTCGGATTCGATTTCACAGCCTGAGATTCGAAAACTCCGAATGGAATGAACGTGTCGTCTTTCGCCTGGATGAGCAGCGCCGGGACCCGAATGGCGTCGAGGTACCGCGCGGCCGATTGGGTCTTGTAATAATTCAGCGCGCTGCCGAAACCGAACGACGGCGCCGTGATGCGGTCGTCGATCTGGAATACCGAGCTGAGTCCCGCGAGGTCGCGCCGGCTGTATCGTCCGGTGGCGAGCAGGCGGGCGGCCATGCGGCTGGCGAAGCGGCGCTCGTAAATCAGGTTGTCCCGCTCGCCGATGCGGCGCGCGCAAGCCGCCAGATCGATCGGCGTGGAGATGGCGCACACCCCGCGCAATAGCACTGATTTGCCCAGTGTTGCTTTGCCCAGTGCGGAATCGCCCAGTTCGCCGGCCAGCTTCAATACCACGTTGCCGCCCAGCGAGAAGCCCACCAGGAACGCCGGCGCGCCAAGCTCGCGCAGAAACGCCAGCAGATCGCTGGTAAGGCCGGCGTGATAGAGCGTGTTGCAGAGATGCCCGGTTCCCCCGCAGGTGCGCATGTGAAATCGATGCGCGGCAAAACCGGCGCGCAGGGCGGCAGTGGCGAGGCTGCGCATGTAGCCCGCCTTGCCCGAGCCTTCCAGGCCGTGAACCATGACGATCTCGCCCAGCGCGCTACCCGCCGGGCGCTGCGATTCCACCAGCACCTTGACGCCGGGCTCAGTGGGTACCAGGCGGCGCTCAATGGGGAATTGCGCGCCGGCATCGGGCCGCTTCCAGAAGTTTCCAGCAATCGTCTGGAGATGCGGATTGTGGAGCAGGGGTTCGAAGTTGGGCATACGGCAACCTGTAGTACCTGTAGTATATGATTATGCGCATTGTGACGAGCGTTTTGTTTTACGCGGCGATCGGTTTGGCCCAGGCGCCGCCAGAAACGGCCAAGCAAGCCCCGGCCAAGCAGGCGCCGCGGAAGCCGCCGTCGTTTTCGCTGCTGCGTCCGGATGCGGCGCCGTTGCCCTTGAGCCACTATCGCGGCAAGGTGGTGGCGTTGACGTTCATCTCCGAGGTTTGCTCGCACTGCCAGGCGCTGACGTTGCAACTGAGCCCGCTCGCGCGCGAATTCGAGCCGCGCGGCGTGCAGTTTCTGGAATGCGCCATCAACGACGGCGCGGCGGAGGGGCTGAAGGAATTCACCATGAAGTTTCAGCCGGCGTTCCCGGTGGGCTGGGCCGCGCGGGAGGCGATGTTGTCTTATCTGAGCCTTGCGCCAATGGACTTGAACGCGACGTTTGTTCCGCGCATGGTGTTTCTGGACCGGTTGGGAGCGATTCGCGATAACTTTGAACCGGGCTCGGAGTTTTACCGGAATCCGCCGGCGAATATACGCGCGGAACTGGAGAAGTTGCTGAAGAGGTAGCTAACTCGTGGCGCACGCACTCCTGCGTGCAGCGTTCTCTGGAAACTCCTTGTAGGCCCTTGATTCTGAATGGCGGTTTTCAGCAATTTTGGGAGAAGTCGGCGCGGCTGCTTCTTGAGTTGGGTAGTTTGGTGTATAAGGACAAAAATCTACGCTCCCGCGCGCTCCATAGGAAGCGCGCGGCGCTCGTGTGTCGCAATTGTCGGGCTCGGCTCAGTTGGCGGATATAGAGGCAAACTCTCTGACGGGGTCAGGGTCGGTTGCAACACCGACTCGCCACCAAGCAATAAATCGCAGCAACTGAAGTCATGCTTCCCAGCGGGCACAAAAGGCGCCAAGGTGCCAATCGGCCATAGCTTGCCGCCCGACCTTTTCAGCATGCCACGTTTCGGCTACGAATGGCGTGCGCGGGCGCAACGCCAAGAGTTTCCACGCCCCATGAACGAGGACGTCAGTCGTCGCCTAGGCTTCCCAGAAACCTCGCGGACAGCCAAGTGTATACCGAACCAGCGCGGAATCTTTGCCTTGAACGGGAATACACTCCTGCGCGGTGGCAAAAAACCGAGGTTTCTGCCGCAAGAGACGCTCCCGAAGGGATCGTCTGTCGCTCGTGTGAACGCGCTTCGGAGTTGGCGAGGCGCACCCGCTGAAAGAGACTCAGCGAGACACTCTTAGTGCGCCGCGCAATTGGATGACATCCGATGTGGAGCAGGTTAACAACCGGTTAACAACCTGCGGCCGATTGTGAATCGGCCTCTGGACCTTCCTCACTCCTTCCGCACTCGCCGCGAATGCCGAGTCCCTAATCTAACGCCTGAGGAAGCCTGAGGAACATCTTTGCTCTCCGATTAACAATCGGCTGTGGTGGAGCCTTCACACTGAACGCACCCGTGCCGGCATGAAATCCGCGCAGCGCTGAGGTGTGAGATTTGGCCGGAAGGTCCGGCTCACAGCCGGGCAGATCGACCGTTTCGTGCTGAAGTCTCGCGAGAAGTAACGTCTCGATTCGCCTGCCCGCGCCCCGCCGTCCACTATCCGATAGAATGAAAACGAGTAGCCATGCCAAGCGCCTTGAATGAAGTTCCGGCCGCACCGGTCCTTAGCGGGCCATCCCGCAAGCGGTGGACTCGCGCGGAGTGCGCCAGCCTCGACGCCTCGGGATTGCTGGACCAGCAGCACCTGGAGCTGGTCGAGGGAGAACTGATCGACAAAATGGGGAAGAACAGGCCGCACGTAAACGCATTGGCAGTGATGCACGCCTGGCTGCTGAGGGTCTTCGGGGAGAGGTTTGTAAACCAGGAAGCTCCCATTGATGTCAGCCCGGAAGACAATCCTTCGAACGGGCCCGAGCCGGATATCATCGTGCTGAATCGGGATTTTCTGAACTTTCGATCCGCCAATCCGTCGCCGCAAGACTTGCACTTGGTCGTGGAAGTGGCCGATACCACGCTCAACTTCGATCTCACCGTCAAAGCCGCGCTCTATGCTCGGGCAGGCATTGCAGAGTACTGGGTTCTCGATGTGCAGGGAAGGCGCCTGATTGTTCATCGCCATCCACAGTCAGGTAAATATGCGACAATCCTGGTCTATAACGAACAGGAAGAAGTAGCGCCTCTAGCCGCGCCGCATGCCATGTTCAAGGCCGCGGACGCATTCCCGGACTAGACGCCAAGTGGGGCGAGCCCATGGCTTGCCATGTTCGCAACATGCTGCACTGGCGTCACCGCACGTTTAAGAATTTGTTTACCCATCCTCTCAATCACTTACGCAACTCACACGCCTCACACGCTTGACACCGTCTGCTAGTCTGTAATTGGGCAAGCCGTTTGCGCACCACTCGCAAACGCCAACAAGTTTTCTTCCTGCGCAGGGAGCTTCGCACTCAGGTGGTACTGACGTCCCGGCGGCCTTTAAAGCCATGCGGCATCGCCCAAAAGTTATGGTGTCGAAGGGAAGCATCTAGGATTCGAATCCGTAACATTCGCTGATGAGGAGATAGCTCAGATTGCTCCGCCAGCGGTTCTCAGAGAGCCAAGCATTGAATCAGCAGGATATGCCCGCCATCCAGCGGGCTTGGGTCCTCGAAGGCACGGCTCAATCCATGGGTAATGGATACGCGTGGCGGATACGCACGAAGATAATTCCGGTAGCCCCGCCGCTCGCAACATAATATTCCCAATCCTCATGCCCTTAGTGTCTCCATCCTACGCAGAACCCGGATCCATGACGGAATCTCCGCTTCCTGAGCGAACTCAGCCGTTGCCTGTGAATTCATCCTCGTCAAAGACTCCCACAAAACTCCGCGTTGCCTCCGCATCGCCGCGTCTCCGCGTTGAACCCTCACTCTCCACCCTAGAAGCGCCCCCAGCCCCAACCATCCAAACCCACTTACCAGAAATTGGGTCCGTTCCGACACTTAACGATCAGTCGAATCGCCGCCAGCAGGCCTTCGATTTCTTCGACTCCGATTCTTCCAATCGTCCCAATCCGAAAGCAAGGCTCCTTGCTAAGCTTCCCCGGGTAGATCACGAACCCCATCTCGCTCAAGCGCGAATAAAATTCTTCAAACCGGAATTCCGGGCTCGCCGGATAGCGGTAAGTCGTGATGATATAGCTCTGATCCTCCGGCGCAAGGTATGGCTCGAATCCCATCGCCTCCATGCCCGCAGCCAGAACCTGGCGATTGCGGCAGTAGCGCGCGGCGCGGCCTGGAACGCCGCCCTCCGCATCCAGTTCGCGCAGCGCCTGATGAAACGCCAGCAGGGCGTGCGTGGGCGGCGTGAACCGGAACTGGCCGCTGGCCTCCAATCCCTCCCACTGTGCGTTAAGGTCCAAACTGAGAGTCCGCGCGCAGCCTTTCGCGGCGATCAATCGGCTGCGGCGCGCCAGTACGAAGCCGAATCCGGGCACGCCTTCGATGCACTTGTTCGCCGAAGAGATCAGAAAATCCGCGCTCACAGCAGCCAGGTCGATAGGGATGGCGCCGAAGCTGCTCATCGCATCCACGATGTATGCGGCGCCGGCGCTCGCCACCTTCTCGCCGATCTCCGCAATCGGATTGACCATTCCGGTGGTAGTCTCGCAATGAACCACCGCAACGTGCGTAGGAATGCCCGTAGTAGTCCCACCCGCCCCGCCGAGCCGCTCCCCAACCATTTCCGGCGAAATCCTGCGGTTCTCCGGCGCCTCCACGGTCTGCACTTCGATGCCGTGAACGCGCGCCATCTCCGCAATGCGGCGACCATACGCCCCGTTGACCAGAACCAGCATGCGGCCATCGCGCGGAATCGCCGAAGAGATCACCGATTCAATCGCGAACGTCCCGCTGCCCTGCATCGGTACGCACTCGTAATCGCCGCCAGGCGCCGCGCCGCCGATTCGCAGCAGCCGCTCGCGAATGTCGCGCACGGCCGCGATGAATTCCGCGTCGCGCGAGCCGGCGTCGCATAACATGGCGGCCTTCACCGTTGCGCTGGTGGTGAGCGGCCCCGGGGTGAACAGCAGCTTATTGGTGGTCATGCATCAGATTCTCCTCCTCGTTGCCGTCGCCGAAGACGGCGTCCGAATGCAGATGCAGCGCCACTTTCGCGTTGGGCGCCGCCTGCCATACGCGCTGGCCGCCCATATAGGTCGCGTCCACCACGATGTCTTTGATGGCATCGGGCGCAACCTTGCGCGGGTCTTTCCGCAGCACCGCGAAGTCGGCCAGCTTGCCCGGCGCAATCGAGCCTTCGATGTTCTCTTCGAACGTAGCGTACGCGCCGTCCTCGTCCACACTTTGATGGCTTCCTCCACGCTCACGCGCTGATTGACGCCGTATCCCTTGCCGTTTTCGCCCTTGCGAGTGACCATGTCTTCGATTCGCAACAGCGGGTCGGCGGCGGAAACGGTGGAATCCGAGTGACCGGCCACGCGAATGCCCATGTCGATGGCGGTGCGGTATGGATGGATCATGGCCACGCGTTTTTCACCGTACGATTCCAGTTTGTCGCCATGTTCCCACATGTAGGAATGGAACACCAGGATCACGCTGGCCTTCTTGGCGCGGTCCAGCAGCGATTGGTTCATGACGCTGGCGTGCTCAATGCGGTGGCGCGCATCCGGGCGCGGATTCTTCGCCTGCGCCCGCTCGATGGCAGTGAGCGCCATGTCGATTTCACGGTCGCCGTTGGAGTGAGTGGCGATCTGGAAACCGGCGTCGTGCATGGCCTGAAACGCCTTGTCCAGGGCGTCTTGATGTGACCCAAAGTGATGTGACCTAACTAAGTGACGTGGCGCACGCACTCCTGCGTGCAGCACCACGCTCATGTGAACGCCTCTCTTTCTGCCGGCGCACACTCAAGGGCACGCTACCCTTCACTCGACCTCAGTCCTCTAACTAATCACGGTTCCTCCCCGGCCGCCAGCCGGCGCTCAATGTCGTCGAGTATATCACTGCAATCCGCCAGCGATGCCGCGGTGAACCGCGCGCCCGCCTCCGCCAGACGCCGCGCCGCGACTCTCTCGCGAGCCGCCTGTTCGTCCGGCGGCAGGGCCTCCCATTCGTTGCGCGAAAGTCCGACTTCGTTGCCGGTTCTGGTGATGCCGATGGTCCACATGCCGGCGTTGACGCCCTCGGCGATGTCCGAGGGAGTGTCGCCGATCTTGACGCAGCGCCACAGCGGATAAGCGCCCAGCAGAATCGCGTTGCGATAGCACATGAAGGGCTTCGGTCGTCCGCCGCCCACTTCGTCCGGAGTTACGCTGGCATCCGGCGAGTAGCCGTCGCGGGCCGCCACCGGAATCACCGCGTCCAGCAATGCCCGGGTATAGCCCGTGGTGGAGCCAATGCGCAGCCCGGCGGCTTTCCATGCCTCCACGGTTTCGCGCACGCCTGGAATAGGCGAGCTGAATTCGGCGAGTATCTCCGCCTGGCGCGGCAGGAATTCGGTGAACAGCCGCTCGACATCCGGCTCCGAAGGCGGCTGCCCATGGTGGCCGCTCCATTCGTCTCGCACCCGCCGCCCCGCGCAGATGGAGCGGATCTGATCCCGTTTCAGAACGCCCATGTGCTCGCGCGCTTCCGCTGTGGTAATCGGGACGCCGTTCGCCTCGAAAATGCGCTGCAAGGCCGAGACGGGCGCGAGGCTGCCGAAATCGACGGTGGTTCCCGCCCAATCCAGGATTACCGCCGGAATGTGTTGGTATCTCACTGTGTGCCTTTCCTTATTCCAGCGTAGCGTCAACAGCGCGCTCCGCGGCGGCGTCGCACATCGCAAAGAATGTGAAGAGCTGGTCCATGCGAACCGGCTTGCAACGCTCGCCGCCACATAGGCCGGGACAAGCTGCCCCGACGACCCGCAGGCTGTTGATGATTCCCAACGCCCGCGCCGCGTTGCCGGGCATCCTCATTCCAGATTGTGGCAGACTGGTCGGTGGGACAAAGCCATGGCGCTAGAACACGCCACTACTTTCACGCTACCGGCGGCGGACGATCGGACCCTCGCCGAGGCGGTGCGCCGTCTTGTGAAGGCGTATCTGCCCGAGCGTATTTATCTTTTTGGCTCCGTGGCGCGGGGAGACCCTGGCCCCGATAGCGACTACGACCTGCTGGTCGTAGTGCCCGACGATGCGCCCCCGGAGCGGCGACGGAGCCGATTGGCCTACGAGACGCTTCGCGGAACCGGCGCTGCCGCCGACGTGCTCGTGTGCACCAGTTCCTACTTTGAGCAGCGCCGGCTTTTGAAGGCTTCGCTTCCGGGTACGGTCCTGCGCGAAGGGCGGCTGCTGCATGGGGCCTGACGAGGCCCGCCTCCAGGATGTTCGATCCTGGCTCTCGAAGGCAGAACTGGATCTGAGGGCGGCGACCTATGAAGTCTCCGCTCCCCAGGCAGCCCTGTGGGGCGACGTTCTGTTCCATAGCCAGCAAGCTGCGGAAAAGGCCATGAAGGCCTTCCTCGCCTGGCACGATGCGCCGTTCCGGAAAACGCACAACCTGGAGGAGCTCGGCCAGCGGTGCGTAGCGTTGGATGCTACGCTCGGCGCAATCGCCGATGAGGCCGCGCCTCTGACCGAATACGCGTGGAAGTTCAGATATCCCGGTGAGCCCTCTGAGCCGGAGCGTGAGGAGGCTGAACAGGCGCTAGCAACGGCCCGAAATGTCTACAAGGCGATCCTGAGCCGCCTTCCACAGGCGCCGTAGAACTGGGAAGCTCCGGGGCCGGCGCGGATTGAAGGATCTCTGCGCGTCTCGTAAAGGGTAAGTTCTGGGACGAGCGGCGGAAACCGTTCCAACGCTTTCGTAACCGGAGTTCGCCGCACTTGATCGGCTGTTATGATGGGTGTCGCAGCTTCGGAGCAAGGATGCGCAGGCTTCATTTACGCGTCGGTGTATTCGCGGTGGTCGCCTTCCTGATCACCGGCCAATTCATAAGACATCACATCCCGCCGATGGTAGCCTTGAGCGATAGCGTCCGCCTAATGTTTCGGTCCCGGCACATCTATATCCTAGCCGCTGGATTGGTCAATCTTATACTGGGAGTATATATATTTGCAGCGGCAGGCAGGGGGGTGGCGCAGAGCAGTTCAGTCCGTCGGTTCCGCGCTTCTGATAGCCTCGCCCGCGCTGCTGGTTCTGGCATTCGCAGTTGAACCCAGCCACGGCTTCCGCGCCGAAATGCGATGGAGCGCCGCCGGTCTCTACGTGCTGTTCCTTGGCAGCATGGCGCATCTTGTTTGCGGCCCCGTCACGTCAGAAAAATCGCCTACCGGACTACAAACATCCCTATCCCGAGCCGAAAGTGAAGAACGCAGTGCGTCTCAGATAGGGTAAGTTCTGACACAGCATCGGAAGGCCCGTAAATCGCGGTGTTGACATGTGTCATATCTCAGGGTCAAAATGGGCGGCATGAAATACGGCTACGCCCGCACCAGCACCGACGACCAGACAACCGCCCTACAGCTTGCCGCGCTCAAGCGTGCGCGGTGTTCTCACATCTATGAGGACAAGGGCCTATCAGGAGCCACCAGCAAGCGCCCTGCCCTTGCGCGTTGCCTCCGGACGCTCCGGCCAGGCGATACGCTCATTGTTTGGAAAGCTCGACAGGCTAGGGCGCAGCTTGCGCGACCTGATAACGATGTTGGACGACCTCCGCGCCGGTGGCGTGAAATTTCATTCGCTCACCGAGGCAATCGACACGGCGACGCCGACAGGCCGCGCCATGTGGCAGATGATCGGCGTTTTGGCTGAACTGGAACGTAGCTTGATTTCTGAACGCACCCGCGCCGGCGTGAAAGCCGCGCAGCGTCGAGGTGTGAAATTTGGCCGCAAGGCCGTGCTTACTGCCGACCAGATCGACCACGCCCGAAAGTTGATCGAAGAAGGCGAGGGCCGGCAGTACGTAGCCGACCTTCTGAACGTGGGCCGCTCGACGCTTTACCGTGCGCTTGCCGGGTAGTGCTAGGCTTTTCAGATGAACTTGCAGAGGGGCTTCCGTCGGGTCTTTGTGATTCTATGGCTTCTGTACATAGTCTCAGTTGTCCTTTATCCGTTCTACGAGGATGAGAGGGAATGGCCCACGACGTCCCTTCTCGCTCGCGTCGAGTACGACGCCTGCATGAATGCCGCCAAAGGTGGCGACTATTCGGGCAACATGAGGGTGTGCATGAATGCATTCAGCCACGCTGGACTTGGGGCGACATGGAAGAATATCTGGGAGCAAAATGGCTGGCATCCGCTCTGGGCCGCGCCCGTTGTGTTTCTGGTTCCACCGCTGATTGTGTACGGTGTGCTTTGGCTCCTTGTGAAAGCCGGGGTCTCGGTCGCGCTATGGGTCGCGAAAGGCTTTAGTGAGCCCCAAAGCTAGCCGTAGAACGAGAACCCACTATCCGGCGATGTTGTTCGGTCGGAGTGCTAAAACCACGGGAATACACTCAAGATATGAGCCTGATCCTAACGCACATCAGCAAGTTCGGGATTATTCACGTGAGCGATTCAAATCTGACCGCCGCCGGAGCTGCAGCCGGCAAGGGAAAAAAGACGTTTCCGGTGACGTATCTCAATGCCGGTCTGACTGTCGCGGGGGCCTTTTTGGTCGGCGGATGCCGGATGGACGACTGGCTGCCTAACTTCATTACTAAGCAGAGTGGTGTTGGGTCATTGGCCGAGTTCGCTGCCAGGCTGAAAGATGCTCTGGACGCCGAAATGTCATCGAGTGAAAAACTGAACAGCGGCAGCATCATCCACATCGCGGGGTATGTGGGAGACTCCGGCAGTCAGCATCCTGAGTTCTATTTCGTTCGAAATTTCTACCGGATGACGGAGTCCGGCGATTACGCGGACGTGAGAGAGCGGTTTCAGGTAAGTGAGGACTTCTGGACACGTGATTATCCGAAAAACATAGAAACGTTTGAGGCGGGTGATTGCCAAATGTTATACATCAACGGTTGCCCGGATGGCCGTATAGCTTACGTTGGCCTGATGGCGAAGTTGAGGGAGTTTTTCTCGCAAGTATGGGGAACGCAGGAATGGGGATTCCGCCCACCGCAGTCCCTCGCCGAAACGGCTCTTTTTGTGAAGCTATATATGACCATCATTGGCAAGTTGTTTCAAGTCAGCAACTACCCCGCCCCAATAATCGGCGGTAAGACTCAAATTCTGAAGATTGCTCCTCCGGCAAAATGACGCCGAGATGCGAGGGGCCAGACCTAGCTCCGTGTCGAAAATAGCGCAACATAACCTCCTTTATGTTTGGCAATCGCGGCAATTAACCAAATGATTTATGGCTGTTCCATCCGTACAGACCAGCCGAAACCGGAAGCATCTCTTCGAAAGTGTGGGAACTCCCATGCAGGTCTACGCCGGCTTTAGAATCTCCAGAAACTTCGCGCGCACCGCGTTAGCCGTCGCCGAATCCGGCGCAATCACCAGAATGGTATCGTCGCCGGCGATGGTGCCTACCACTTCCGGCCATTCTTCGTTGTCGAGCGCCACCGCTACGGAATTGGCGTGGCCGGGCGCGGTCTTGAGCACCACCAGGTTCTGCGCGCAGCGCACATCGTGCAGGAATTCGGAGGCCAGCATCGAAAACTGCGGGCCGCTTTCATCCGCCGACGTCTCCTGGTAGCCTTCGCGCGTCTTCACCAGCCGCAGGTCGCGAATGTCGCGCGAGAGCGTCACCTGCGTCGCGGCGATGCCCAGGGTCTTCAGCTCATGCGCCAGATCTTCCTGCGTCGAGATGGGCTTCGATCGGATCAGCTTCAGTATCTGGCCCTGCCGGTAGCTCTTGCTCATGAGTTGCTCAAACCATGCTCGCTTATACCCTGCGTTCTCAAACCATCCGCGCGAGGCGTTCCCGGGCTTCGGCCAGCGCCGCCGCCACCGCTTGCGGCCCGGTGCCGCCGGGCAGTTCGCGCGATTGCATGCCGGGGCGCGGGTCCAGCAGGCGCGCGAAATCGGCGGTGAATTCGGGCGCGAATCGCTGCATCTCTTCGGGCGTCCAATCGGATGGCCGCTTGCCCTTCTGCACGCTTTCCAGCACGAACCGCCCCACAATTTGATGCGCCTGATGGAATGGCGTGCCGGCGCGCGCCAGGGCTTCGGCGAGATCGGTGGCCACCACCCAGCTCTCTTCGGCCGCCGCGGCGGGCCTGGCCGCGTTGAGCTTGACCGATTCAGTGACCACGCGCGCCATTTCGAGCGAACCGGCCAGCTCGTCGGCGGCTTCAAAAAGCGGAACCTTGTCCTCCTGCATGTCGCGATTGT
>PLDF01000117.1 GCA_003135055.1 Bryobacterales bacterium
AGGCGCCATGGCCGCAGACTTTGACCGTGCTGTCAGCCGGATCATTGAATGCAGTCAGGCAAAAGGCCGTGTGGTCGTCACCGGCATGGGCAAAAGCGGCATCGTCGCCCAGAAAGTCGCCGCCACGCTCAGTTCCACCGGAAGTCCGGCGCTGTTTATGCATCCGGCTGAAGCCGTTCACGGCGATCTGGGAATGATCGCCGAAGGCGACGTGGTCATCGCGCTTTCCGCCAGCGGCGAAACCGAGGAGATCCTGCGTTTGCTGGCAACGCTGCAGCGCATGGGGAACGCACTGAACACGTTCGTCTGCGACATGAAGTCGACGCTCGCCGCTGCCAGCGATGTCGCGCTCGACTGTTCGGTTCCCGCAGAAGCTTGCGGTCTTGGGCTTGCGCCAACGGCATCGACCACGGCGATGCTGGCGCTCGGCGACGCGCTGGCCATCGCCGTTTCACTTCGCCGCGGTTTTCGGGCCGAAGACTTCGCGGCGCTGCATCCAGGCGGCAAGCTGGGAAAACGGCTGGCCACGGTGCGCCAGCTCATGCACACCGGCGATGCCATTCCGCGCGTCGGCACGAAAACAGCGATGATCGACGTGATCTACGAGATGTCCCGCAAGAAACTGGGAATGACCACCGTGGAGCAAAGCGGCAAACTGGCAGGGATCATCAGTGATGGCGATCTGCGACGGCTTCTCGAGCGCGATGGACCTGAAGGCCTCCGCAAATCCGCCGGTGAAGTCATGAATCCGGCTCCAAAAACCATTTCCGCCGCGGAGCTGGCGGTTCGTGGCCTGCACACCATGGAAGAGAGAAAGATCACCTCTCTGATCGTGGTCGATGCGCAGAATCGGATCGAAGGCGTGATCCATCTGCACGATTTGTGGGGAACCGAGCTGATCTGAAGCGATTTGAGGAGTCCAGCACGCTTCTGGATCGTCTAAAGAGTAGGATGGCTTCCATGCGGCGGATGTTCTCAGTCGCGTTTCTCTCGGTAATGCTGGTCGCTTTGCCGTCAGCCTTCGCTCAACGTGGCGGACACTCAAGCGGCGGTCACGCCAGCGGATCCATCGGACACAGTTTCGGCGGCTTTTCGGGTTCCGGTTTTGCCGGTCGATCAGCAGGGTCCGCTTCACGCAGCTTTGCCACGGCTCCGCGATTCACCTCGACTGCGCCGCTACGCAGCTTCGCGCCAGCGAATCGCATGCCGTACGGCGGAACAACCGCGGCGCGGCGTCCTGACCGACGTTCAGGATCCCGCTATCGCTCGCCGTATCGCGGTTATGGTGTCTACGGTGGCTATCCGTACTACGGCAACTCATGGGAACTGCTGCCGTGGGATCTCGGTTATCCGGACTTCACCGGCGACAGCGAGTCCGGAGCTGATGGGCCGCAGCAGCCAGCCGCGTCAGTTGCGAACCCAGACGATGGATATAGGCCCGATTACGAGGAGCCCTCGTATCAAATGCCTCCAGCAACGGTTGCCAATTCGGTCGCGTCCGAGCCGGAATTGACCCTGATCTTCAACGATGGGCATCGGGAAGCGATCCACAACTATGTTCTGACTCGCGACGCGCTGATCGTGATGGACCAGCCAGCATCGGGACGCCAGCAGCAAATTCCTCTGGCGTCTCTCAATTTGCCAGCGACCGAGCAGGCCGCGCAGCAGGCAGGCGTGGATTTTTCGCCTCCTGCGTAAGACTCGCTGACCGTTTCGGGATCTGATCGCGCTACGCGGCGCTTGCAGCCGCGTGCAGAATTGGCTGATAGGCTGCGTACACACCCTCAAAAACTGCGTCCCACGACGCTGCCATCGCGTACTGGCGCGCATTCGCACGCATGTTCGCATGCAGAACCGGATCAGAGAGGATGCGGCCGATCGCGCTGGAGAATTCCGCATCCGGCGCAATCAAACCGGTCAGGCCATCCTGCACGAGCGAGCGCGGTCCGCCATCAGGAGTCACGACAGCCGGAACTCCGGAAGCCAGCGCCTCCAGAACCACGTTGCCGAAGGTGTCAGTGTGCGATGGAAACACGAAAACATCCATTCCTGCATAGGCTCGAGCCAAAGCTTCGCCGCGGAGCACGCCGGTAAATTCTGCGCGAGGCAGGTGCTGGCGCAGCCAGGGTTCTTCGGAACCCTGGCCAACGATTCTGAAACGGAAGTTGCGGAATCCGGAGTCTTCGAGTTCCTTCTGCACCTGGGGAAGCAGTGCGATGTTTTTTTCCACGCTCAGGCGTCCGACGAAACCGAGGACGACCGTGGAGTCCGATGGATCGCGGTCGCGACGGTTGGGGCAGAACAACTCGGCATCGATGCCGCGCTGCATCAGGTGACAGCGGCGACCGGTCCTTGCCTCAAGCAGGCGGCAGAGATCGAGATTCGGCGCGAACAATACGTTGGCCAGCCAGTAGAATCCCGCGGCGATTGTGAGCGCCGTCTCTTCAATGCAGTGCGCACCAGCGGCGGCACTGGACGCAGACAGCTCATCGAAGAGCCAATGAGAACGGGTCGCCGCATACTCGTGCACATTG
>PLDF01000479.1 GCA_003135055.1 Bryobacterales bacterium
CAACGCTATCCTGGCCTTGCGCTGCTGTGAATTCAACAGCCGATTTGAAGAGTATTGGGAGGCGCGGCGGGCTTGACTCTCGTTTCTTGGACGCGGTTTGCCTATCGACGAAAATTGAGTTGCGGCGGATTCCACCACTTCTATGTCGCGCACCCGCTCTGTTCGCCCTTCGAGCTGCCGCAACGCCCCTGCGATCGGAAGGCGCAAAATGCGGTCCGCGCCCGGCAATAACGCAAATCCGTAATGCTCACCGCCAGCCGCCGCGAGCATGCAAAAACCAGCGATTTCTCCGCCCCACAATCGGGGACCTGTGGCGTTCAAGCGCGCGCGGGAGCGCATCCGGCGGCGGCGGATACAAGGGCTTAAAAGTTTTGGGATTTATCGCGGCTCTGTCGCGGAAATCGCCCCTCAGCTTAGCTTAGAAACTGTGAAACATATCGCGTTCACACGAGCGACAGACGATCCCTTCGGGAGCGTCTCTTGCGGCAGAAACCTCGGTTTTTTGCCACCGCGCAGAAGTGTATTTCCGTGCAAGGCAAAGATTCCGCGCTGTTTCGGTATACACTTGGCCTGTCCGCGAGGTTTCTGGAGAGTGTGAACGCTGCACGCATGAGTGCGTGCGCCACGTGCTTGGCCAGTACAGTCAATGGGTTACCGTGAATGCAAAAGGCCTGGCGAGATTACGTCGCGGCAGCCTCTGAATCCGGTTCCCCCAGATCGTCTAAACACCCCGGATACAATCTTCCCTCGCTACTCCGGGCCCGGCCGTAGTATAATTATTCATAGCAACGAATAATCAACCAATGGCTCTCTCAGCTGGCATCGTCGGTTACCGCGGCTACAGCGGCGCGGAACTCCTTCACATTCTGGAGCGGCATCCCCATGTCGAGCCAGTGTTGATGGAGCATCGCGACGACGCCTCCCCCAGCTCGCCGATCCGCCACGGCCGCCATCCGCGCCGCGCTCCCTGCACCGCGCAGACCGTTCGCGATGAAGCGCTTGCGGTGGTGTTTCTGGCCACTCCGCCTGAAGTTTCCATGGAATTGGCTCCGTTAATGCTTGATGCCGGCGCGCGGGTTATCGACCTCAGCGGCGCGTTCCGCCTGGGTACGGTGGAGAATTACCGGGCCTGGTACAAAGCGCCCCATACGCAGCCCGAATTGCTGGCGGAAGCGGTATACGGATTGCCGGAATATTGCCGCCAGCGAATCCCCAGTGCGCGCCTCGTGGCAAATCCGGGCTGCTACCCCACGGCGGCGAATCTCGCCATCCGGCCGCTGGTGGAAGCCGGCGTCATCGACCGGGCAGCGGGCGTGGTCTGCGATGCCAAATCCGGCGTCAGCGGCGCTGGACGCAAGGCGACCATGAGTAACAGCTTCTGCGAAGTGACCGGGAATTTTTCGGCTTATTCCGTGCTGCACCACCGCCACGTTCCCGAAGTGCTGCAGGTTTCGGGCCTCGATGAGAGCGAGTTCAGCTTCACCGCCCAACTTTTGCCGCTCCACCGCGGCATCCTCGAGACCATCTATTTCAGGACAACTGGATCGACCAGCGGAACCACCAGCGGAACCGGCAGCACCATCGCCAGCGCCGAAGACCTGCTGGCGATTTACCAGAAGCGCTATGCGGATGAGCCGTTCATCCGCCTCTACAACCCCGGCCATACGCCGGACTTGCACGGCGTCGCGCGAACCAACTTCTGCGACATCGGCGTCACGCTCGACGCCCGCACCGGCCGCGCGGTGGTGGTGAGCGCCATCGACAACCTGGTCAAGGGCGCCGCTGGCCAAGCCGTGCAGAATATGAACCTGATGCTCGGCTTCGCGGAAACGGAAGGGCTGCTGTGAAGGTCGCTGCTGCAAAGGTCTTAGTCAAGCTGGGCGGAGCGCTGCTCGATACGCCCGAAATGCGCCATAGCCTTGCCAGGCAGATAGCGGAAGCCCGCGCGCGCGGCGTTGAGCTGGTTGTGGTGCACGGCGGCGGCCGGCAAATGACGCGCTATCTGGCGGAGCGCGGCATTGAGAGCCGCTTCGTCGACGGTCTGCGCGTGACTACGCCCCAGACCCTCGACGCCGTGCTCAAAGTATTCGCGGGCAGCGTCAATCACGAGCTGGTGGCCAGCGTCAACCGCGCCGGCGCGCCCGCGGTGGGGCTTACCGGCATCGATGCGTTTCTGGTGGAAGCCGAGCAGATGGATCCGGCTCTGGGCGCCGTCGGACGCGTCACCAGGTCCAACGCGGCGTTGTTGAATCTGCTGGTTGCCAACGGATATATTCCGGTGGTGGCGTGCGTGGCGGGGGATCGCGCGGGCAACATCTACAATGTGAATGCCGATCAGATGGCGGTGGCATGCGCAGCCGGCTTCGGCGCCACGCAGCTTATATTTCTGACGGATGTGGATGGCGTGCTCGACGCCTCGCAGCAGATCCGCCGCTCGCTGACGGCGGCCCAGAGCCGGCAACTCATCGCCGATGGCATAGCTACTGGCGGGATGCAGGCCAAGCTCAACGCCGCATTGTCCGCGCTGATGGCGGGCGTGGAGCTAGTGCGTATCGCGCCGGGCGCGGCGGAAAATGCGTTGGCGAGAGCGCTGGCGGGGGAAGAGATCGGAACCAGAATGGTATTGCGAGAGGAGCAAGCCGCATGATCAGTGGAGTACAGGCGGACGCATTCGTCGAAGCGCACGGCCCCGTAGGCCGGCTCGATATCCGCAAGGCCGTCATGCGCGACATCCCGCCGATTCTCGACCTCATCAACAGCTACGCGGCCAAGGGCATCATGCTATCGCGCACCGAGTTCGAAATGTCCGAAGCCATACGCGACTTCACGGTAGTGACCCAAGGCTCATCGTTATTGGGTTGCGGAGCGCTGCACTTTTACAGCCCCACCGTCGCGGAGATTCGCTCGCTGGCCGTAGCCGGCCATGCCAAGACTCAAGGCGTGGGCCGGAAGCTGGTGAGCGCGCTCATTTCCGAAGCGCAGGCGTTCGAGCTCGACGCTGTATTCGCCTTCACATATGTGGAGCAGTTTTTCCAAAAGGTGGGGTTTCAAGTGGTCGAGCGGGGCGCGCTGCCGCTCAAGGCGTGGAAAGACTGCTTGCGATGCCCAAAATTCCAGGCGTGCGACGAGATCGCCGTGCTGCGCGTCTTGCGTCCGGGGCGATGGAACGAATCGCAATCCCCGATTTGGGGGGAAACGTACGCCGCCGACGATCTGATCCAGTTGCCGATACCCCTCAAAATTCCATCGGTACCCTCAAACTAGGGAACCTCCCTATAACCCGCAAAAGACCCGAGAAATAGGCGATTGAATTCGCACTCTCCGAATGTAGAATCACTGTAGGTTTTGGGTGATTCGATAGGCTTTGATCGATTTGACATAGATTTCGATCCTACTCTACTTCTTCAGAGGGTTACATGCGAGCGCTAACGGTGGACGTGAAATCTTCAACCGGCCGGATCCTTTGCTGCACGGTGTTTCGCCCCGGCGGGAAAAAGCTATTGGCCAAGGGGCATGTGATCAGCGAAGAGGATGTACGCGTTCTCGAGTCTGAGGGCATGGCCCAGATTTGGGTGACCGAGCTCGAGGAAGGCGAGGTTGGCGAGGACGAGGCGGTATGCGCGGTTGCCAGCGAAATGGGATGCGGCAGCTTCGAGATCCGTCTCGCGGCGGGCGGCCGGGCGAATCTGGTGGCCACCGAAAACTGCTGCGTGCTGGTGGACGACGAGCTTCTGCGTCAAATCAACTGCACCGCCAGCGTGGTGATCGCAACCGTAACCAATTTCACATACGCCGTGGCCGGACAGCGCATCGCAACCGTGAAGAGCGCGCCCTTCGCCGTCGCCAAAGAGCAATTGGAAGCCATCATCGGCATCCTGAAGGAGCGCGGCCCCATTCTGCAAGCGCGGCCCATTCGCAACGCGACTTTGGGCGTTCTCTATAGCGACCCGCTGAGCGGCGAGCGCGCCCGGCAGTTATTCGAAAACATCATGCGGCAGCGCTTGGAGCGCTTCGGCGCACAGGCCAACTTCGTTCTTTCCTGCATGGAGGACGAGAATTCGGTGGCGCGCAGCCTGCAGCACCTGTTGCGGTCGAAGCCGTGCGCGATTCTGGTGGCTTCCACCACCGCGCCAGCCGGTCCCGAAGATATCGTGGGCCAGGCGATGATCCGCGTGGGCGCACAAGTGGAACGCTTTTTGGCGCCGGTAGAGCCGGGAAACCTGCTGCTGCTTGCGTACAAAGACGACGTTCCGGTGGTCTCGGCTCCGGGTTGCTTCCGCTCGGCCAAGACGAACGTAGTCGATATGGTCTTGCCTCCGCTATTGGCGCGCTACCGGGTAACAGGGTGGGAACTCGGCGGCCTGGGCCACGGCGGCCTGCTGGCGTAGTATAAATTAGTAGGACAGACCATCGCTTCGTGGTCTGTCATCTTATTTAGTGCCATCGGCTGGCCGAGTGTCACGGCGGCCATTAAGTGAGCGTCGTGGCGCACGCACTCCTGCGTGCAGCGTTCACACTCGTGTGAACGCGTCCGTCCGCCCGCAGCCCGTTGAATGGCAAGCTATCTCGTAACAAGCCCCCAGTAGTAACTCCTACTTAGTAACGACCTGCTCATCGCAGCACACTTAGCCCGCGAGTCTCGTCGATCGTCACCCGCTGGTTGCCAGCCACATTCTTAAACTGTTGTTTGACGCCGCTGGGCCAGACCACCTCCAGACTGGCGGCCGCATCCGGGCCCAGACCGAAGGTAAGCGCCAGATCGCTCTGCGAGCAGTAACTCGACCCGCTGCGCACCATATTCCACTGCTTCCCGCCGGCGCTCTCCACGCGGACCACCGCGCCGATTCCATCGCGATTCGATCGCGCTCCTACAAGCCGAACGTTCAGCCAATGGTTGCGGTTGCCCCCGTCGTTACGCAGCAAGAGCGCCGGTCCATTGTTAGTGGAGATCAGCACGTCCAAATCGCCGTCGTGATCGAAATCGGCATAGGCCGCGCCGCGCGCCACCATGGCTTTCGAAAACGCCGGACCCACCTGCGAGCTGACGTTGTCGAACTGGTGATTCCCCAAATTGCGGAATAGCAGCGGGGTTTCCTTGTAACTCACCTTGGGCTGTATCCGTCCGATTTCGTCTTCGATGTGACCATTGGCCGCCAGGATATCCGGATAGCCGTCCAGATCGTAGTCGAAGAAGAACACGCCGAAGCTGAGTGAGAGCAGGCTGCTGCGGCCCACCGCGGAAGATGGCGCTTCATCCACGAATAGCCCATTTCCTTCGTTGTGGTAAAGACCCAGCATCTGGTTTGAGAAGTTGCCCACCAGCAGATGGGGCCGGCCGCTGCGGTCGTAATCGGCCGCATCGGCGCCCATGGCGCCGCGAGCCACGCCGTCTTCACCATAGGCCACGCCGGCCGTCATGCCCTCTTCCTTGAACGTGCCGTTGCCCAGGTTGCGGTAGAGCTTATTGGGCTGGGTATCGTTGGCCACGAACAAGTCCGGCCATCCATCGTTGTTGTAGTCGAGCACGGTCACTCCCAGCGACTTACTGGTGGGGTCGCCCAGTCCGGCCTTTTCAGTGACATCCTCAAAGCGGCCGTTGCCAAGGTTATGAAACAAGCGCGAGCGCGTACCTTTGTAAGACTCGGGCGTGCAGTAGGACTTGGTGGCGCCATCCAGAGAGCAAAACAGATCGCCCTTTTGGGTCCACTGCACGTAGTTGGCGACGAACAGATCCACCTTGCCGTCACGGTCGTAATCCAGCCAGGCGGCGCTGGCGCCGAAGCTGGCATTCTGAATCCCGGACGCCTGGGTCACGTCGCGAAACTTGCCGTTGCCCTCGTTATGGAAAAGATGGTCGCCGTCGAGCGCGGTGATGTAGACGTCTTCGCGGCCGTCGTTATCGTAGTCCGCAATAGCCACGCCCATGCCATACATTTCCACGTCCAGTCCGCTTCCGGCGGTCACATCCGTGAAAGTTCCGTTGTGGTTGTTATGGTAGAGCGCGGCGACGGACCGGTGGCCGCGCGGAACAAAATCCTTGCCATTGATCAGCAGAATATCCGGCCAGCCATCCCCGTCGGCATCGAAGAAGGCGCACCCCGCCCCAAGAGTCTCGGGCAGATACTTTCGACCCGAACGCCCGGCGTTGTGCGTGAAATGAATGCCGGCCTGGGCGGTGACATCGGTAAACGTCACTTCCACGCGGGCAGGCTTATCCGCCGCGAGTGTTACCGCAACCGGAGTTATGACAACGGCGCCTACCACGACGAGAGTTATCACAACCAGAGTTATAGCAACAGCAGCCACCGCCAGCGCGTACGATCTTCTCACTTTCCCTCCCCGAGCGCCACGCTCTCATGGTCGTGGACGGCCTGGCGCTCATTGTTATCCTCCGGGCTCTGCCGGCGCCGTCCTTCCGTGATCGCTTGCGAAGACTCGTCGGCTTTAAACCGCCGGAACAACTTCTCCTCCCGCTCTGCCCCTGGCACGTCGATCAGGCCACGATAACAAAGCATCAGCGTATAGTGCATCTGCACATCCTCCGGATCCACCGCGTTCACCGCCTTCAGCGTCTCCACGGCCGCCGCATATCGACGCTGCAGAAACTGGATGCGCGCGATCTGGTTCAGCACCACGCGGTCGCGCGGATATTGCGCACGCGCCACCGCCAGCGATCGCAGCGCGCCGTCATAATCCCCATCGGCTTTCTGCACCGCGGCCTGGAAGAACATCGTACGTCCAAGCTGCGGACGGATGGCGAGCGCTTTCGCCAGATACGGTTTTGCGGCGTCGGTCTCGCCCTCCTGAATCAGCGTGCGCGCCACGTTGAGCCAGCCGTCGGCGTACTCAGGCTCAGCCTCCGTCACTCGCTTGAAGGCATACTCCGCGCCCTTCAGGTCGCCCTGCAATAATAGCCCGATGCCCCAATCGTTCCAGCGCTCGCGATCCTGTTTCCGCACCACCGGCGTCCAGTCCGGCTGTCCCAGATCGAGCGTAGCGTGCGCCTCCGCCAGAGTGACGATCGGCAGATCGGGAATGCGCCCGCGAATCTTCCCGGAAACGTTCGCCGGTATGGATGACGGCAGAAAGCCGTACTCCAGACTATTGAATTCCTTACTGAGTAATGCCGGGTCTTGTCCGGGCTTTGGCACCCCGGCATAAGCGAACTGGGTGAAATACCAGGAGAACTTCCGGTAGTTCAGGCGGGCTGTAATATGAATCGGTCCCTTGGCGTTCTGGGGCGTCTTCACTAAGAAATGCGCCACGTCGGCAGCGCCCGGAGGGATCAGCCTCACATAGAGCAGGCTGCGGGATTGCCAGGCATTGCGCTTGTCGATCGGATTCCCCGCGCCGTCCAGTTGCAGCGACCGGTAGAAATGCGCGCCCGGCTCCACCGGACCCTTTCCGTCGTCTTCCACCTTGCCGCTCCAGAACAGGACGCGCCCGGTGTCGTCCGTCGCCTGTAACTCCAGCCATGCGTCGAATGCATCCACTGTCCCGGCCGGAAAGAAATGGCCGATCTTGCGGGTTCGCACCACCACGTCCACGCGCACTGTAGAGCCGGGTTGCAGGCGCGTGCCAGCCGAGCCGACCGGCGCCGATAGCTTGCCCACCTCCCTGACCAGCGCGGGCGCCGAATGTTCCGACTCCTCGCCCACGGCAAAACCCGAGTTGGCCTGGGCCGAATTGATTTGGGCATCGTTACTCCGCCGCATGTCACTCCGCCGCATCATGGAAGTCTGTCCCTCGGTGGCGTCCACGGGCGAGACCGCGAAGATATCTACCGTGATGAATCCCGATTTGAGAAACTTCTCCGTGGCATCGAGTTGCTCGCCGTCCTGTTCGACATATGGGACAGCCGTATTGGCCGCGGCGAAGCGGTGCGAGTGAATCTGGCCTTCTCGGTTGCCCGGGTCTTTCGACGCCACCAGAGGCATGTGGCAATCGGCGCACGCCATGGATTTGTCGGGGTAGTAGAACGAGCGGGCGCCCTGGCCGGAAACGCCGCTGGCCTGCCAATTGTCGTAATCGTTGAACCCGCGAAACCAGCGGTAGTTGTTGACTGGGACATCCAGGTGAACCTTGTGGCAGGCGGCGCAGAACTCCGCCTCGCGCATAAAGGGCTTCATGAATGTCATCCGGTGGGGCTGCGGATTGAGATACGTCAAAAAGGAAGCGACCGCGCGTATCGGCCCGCTATGACTCGAAGCCAGCTCGTGCAGAGGCGGATATTCCACCGCGAAATCGGCGTTGCCCATGGTGCTTCCCACATGCACGATCGCATGGCACGACATGCAGCCGAGGCCCGCCTGCGCCTCCGGCGTGTCGATCTGTTCCGCGATGGGCTTATCGAAACGGCCGTTAAAGAACACCGCGTGATCGTGGCATCCTGCACACCACTTACTGCCGCGGGTTCCATCCGCGCTCTGCATATATTCGATGGACTTTCGATAAAACTGGTTATTGAAGGATGCCATGTGGTGCATCGAGCTCTTCCATTGTTCGTAAATGTCCTTGTGACACTCGCCGCAAGTTTGGGAGTCCATGAAGAAATTCGAGGGAATAGTCTGCCCGCTGGTGGTGCGCGCGGAGGACGGCGCAAACGGCGAATGCGCGCCCAGCCCTTCCTGATCCATGGAGAGCGGAGGGGATGGCGGGTTCACTATCCGGTCGTTCGGGTCGGGATGCACCCGGTTCCACACCGCCGCCGATACCGGCAGCAGCACGGCGATCGCAAAGGCAGGAGCCACGAACGGAAGCTGGCGCCGAAAGCGTAACGCCACCAGCACCGCCGCGGCCGCGCCCAGGCAGACGTGGAGCCACAAGATGCTTCGATGGTCGAGTGTGTTCCCACGCGCCACCAGGAACACGGCCACCAGACCGGCCGCCAGAAACGCTCCGCTTTCGCTTGGATATCGCTTCACCGCCCACAGAGCCGCCACCATCAGCAGCAGACCCACCGCCAGGTGCGCCACCACGTTTCCCATGTAGAAGAGAGATGGGGCCGGGTACGCCGCAATGTAGCCGCTATTGATCAGCAGGAAGATAAAGAGCGCGGCTGCGATGCGGGTTTTCATGTCGGACTTCGCGGAGCATACCATAGTATGTGCTGCCCGCGACGGCGGCAATAATGGAAAGATACTACTAGATGTGGACCGCATGATTTCGCACTGTTGCTGGAAACCACTCCCTCACGGTCGTGGCTCGGATCGAAGCAGTCGTGGCTCGAACCGGAGAGGTCGTGGCTCGGATCTGAGTCTCCGTGTTTCTGATCGGAGCGGCTGTGGATGGGATCTGAGTCGCCCGGTTTCTGATTGGGGTCGCCACGGCTCGGATCTGAGTCGCCGTGGCTCTGATCGGAGCCGGGCTCAGAGGGCGCCCCGTAAGCAAGCGGTTTCCCGATATCACCCAATCTCGCGACCGGAGCACTAGCTGTGGACCGAGGCCGCACCCCCACATTCCGCTTGCTGGCCGGCCTTGCCGTGACGCTCTCCGCCGTCGCGGTGTATTCCGCTTACACAGTCTGGCAGTTGCGAACGCTCGAAACCCTGCAGGCCGCCACCATTGACCGCAACCGCGTCGATTCGCTGGCGCTGCTGCGCATTCAGAATAACCTGAACTCCGTGGCGCTCACTCTACGGGACATGCTGGACCATACCGAACCCTATCCTCTGGCTGCCTGGCGGGCGCCGCTGGCGCGCATCCGCACAGACCTGGCCGACGCTCTGGAGCGCGAGGCGAAGTACTCGCCCTCCACCGGCTCCGCCGAAGGCGGCTCGTATCTTTCCACCAACGTGAACCAGTTTTGGGATGCCCTCGATCGGGTCTTTGCCCTCGCCGAAAGCGGCGAAACCGAAAAGGCCGGCGACACCATCCGGCTCTCGCTCCAGGCTCGTCAGCAGGCGCTCACTACCGCGGTGGCCCGTCTTCTGGTGCAGAACAACGAAAGCGAACAGCATGCCGCCGAAGACACTCGCGCCATTTACCGGCGCGCCGAGCGAAACGTGTACATATTCCTCGCGGCGGTGCTGATTGTCGTCGTGCTCACCAGCATCTACCTGCTCGATTACAACCGCCGCATGTTCGACCGGGTGGAATCCCTTTCCCTTCGCCGCAGCGAGTTAGCCCAGCAACTAATCTCCATGCAGGAAAATACCTTCAGCGCCATCGCTCGCGAGCTGCACGACGATTTCGGGCAAATCCTCACCGCCATTGGAGCCATGCTGGCTCGCGTCGAACGGCGGACTCCGGCCGAAGCGGGCGCCGACAAAGCCGACCTGCGCGAGATTCGTGAAGTGGCGCAGGCCACTCTGGAGAAGGTCCGATCGCTCTCCCATGCCCTCCACCCGGTTGTGCTGGACGATGCCGGTTTTGAAGGCGCCGTAGCCGCCTACCTGCCCGCCTTTCAGAAGCAAACCGGGATCTCAGTGACCTATGAAAAGAATGGGACCAGCCGGGAGCTTGATCGTGGCGTGGCGATCCATCTCTATCGGGTACTCCAGGAGGCTTTGAATAATGTTGCGCGGCATTCCAAATCCGCCTCGGCGCGGGTGCGCCTGAATTATCTGCCCGGAACGGTGATCCTCGAAGTGGAGGATCGCGGCATCGGCTTCGGCAAAAGAGAAGGCAAAGGGATGGGTCTGATCTCCATGCGGGAGCGGGCCGGCCTGGTGAACGGCCGCGTGGAACTGATGGATGCGGAAGGCGGCGGCGCGCTGATGCGCATGACCGTGCCTTCCTGACTTACAAACGCACGTAGTCGAGACAGAGCCGCGACCGCGAGGGAGCGGAACTTCGCGGCGAGAAAATCCCGAAACGTATAAGCACCCCAAACCCGTGTGCGATTATAGTCGCAAAGCACGGTGACGTACGACGTGCGTAAAATAGAGACGAAGGTAGTCGCAACGTGGCGTGCCACACCGTCTTGGGCGTCTTCTGACGGCCTCTCGAATTCTCGTCGCTAGGGAACAACCACGTCCCCGGTCCGGAGATTCGAATCTGCTCGCGAACCGTAGCTAGGATGAGAGCCGCGCGGAAATGAAGACCACTCATGCCGACCATCAAAGACATTCCAGGACCTTATCGGTTCTTCTTCTACAGCTTCGATTGCAATGAGCCCGAACACATCCATGCTCAGCGCGATCGCAGCGTATGCAAGTACTGGCTCAAGCCGTTAACGCTTGCCGCCAACGACGGGTTTTCGGTGCGAGAATTGAATCAGGTCCGCGCTGAAGTCGCGCGCAACATGGCTAGAATCCTGGAGGCTTGGAATGACCACTGCGGTTAATACTGAAGCTCGAATTCAGAACGCTACTGTCAACGAGGACGAGATTTCCGCCCATTTGACTGATGGCCGGACCATCAGCGTCCCGCTGGCATGGTCGTGGCGGCTTTCCGAAGCGACGCCCGAGCAGCGCTCGCGATTCGAAATCATTGGCAGCGGTTCCGGGATACGCTGGCCCGAACTCGACGAGGACATCAGCGTGGCAGGCATGCTGCACGGAATCCCGGCGAGAAAGCCCGTGAAACTGCCAGCGCCCCGGTAGCGTTGCCTTGGCGGTCATTTCTCGGGTGAGCAATCCACGATCACATACAAGCGTGCGTACATTAGAGATGAAGTCATCATGGGCATCGCTACAAACCCCGAATCCAAATCGAAGCGGTTCAACCTTCGGGCAACCCCCAAGCAGGAGAACCTCATTCGAATTCCGCAAAGCGCCGCGGGACCGAGGTCGAAGATTTCATCATCCGGAGCGCCTGCGAGAAAGACTCTCGCCGATCAAACACGCTTCGTCCTCGATCAAACGCAGTGGGACCTTTTCATTTCATGAATGCGCTCGACGCGCCGCCTCGGGTCATTCCCCAAATCCGGAAGCTCTTTGCGGAACCACCGATCGCTAAGAGCCGCTAGTGGCCGGCGAGCAATTCGAGCCAACACTGTCATAGTGTAGGATGCCACAGTTGTTCCTTGACGTCTCGGTTTTTGATCGCAGGACATAATGCGGAAATGTGTCATCGTGACAATTCGTGCCCCAATCATTGTCATGTCAATGTCCCACGTTTGTTTCACTATCCATGGGATAATCCTACGCTCCGCCCGCTAGACAGAACCCGAAGCAGCGCGTGCGGGTCTGCACCGCCGGAGCCGTCCGGAAGGGACACATCTGTAAACACCGGGCGACAATGCGGTTTTGGCCCAGGTCGAAACGTCGGTAAACGCTTGGCGGCATATCGCGGCCTATGGCCGAATTGACGATTAATGCTAACGTATATGTTATTATCGAATCGTGCTCCACGTTCGGGAATACATCGACGCCGCCGGACGAAGCCCCTTTACGAAGTGGTTGCGTGCACTCAACGTTCAAGCCGCGGCGAAAGTGGCAACGGCGCTGGAGCGCATTGCGGAGGGCAACCTGTCCAACGTCAAGACGGTCGGTAGCGGCGTTCTCGAATACAAGGTTGATTTTGGACCCGGTTACCGCATTTACTTCGGGCGGGACGGCGACCGGCTTGTTATTCTGCTCGCCGGCGGCATGAAAAAGCGCCAGCACGAAGACATCCGCCAGGCAAAGGCGAATTGGGAAGACTACCGGAACAGGAAGACTCAGGAGAGAACACGATGCCACTGACCAAAGATTTTCGCGAAACGATCCGCGAACGCGCCCAACGGGAACCGCGATTCCGCAAGGCGTTGCTTCGTGAAGCAATCGANNCTCATGCTCTCCGGCGACGAGAAGACGGGCCGCGCGATCCTGCGCAACTATATCAACGCCACAGTCGGCTTTCGGCAATTGGAGGAGGCGACATCCATCCCGGCCAACAGCCTCATGCGGATGTTTGGGCCGAACGGCAACCCTTCGGCCAAAAACCTGTTTGGCGTCCTCGCTCATCTTCAGGCGCAGGAAGGCGTGAACTTTGAGATCCGTCCCCGCCGCAGCTGACACTCACCGCGGCTTAAGTCGTTGATCGCTCTTCGCTAGGCGACTTTCGGTGGGTGACTCATGTACTGGCCGGAAGTGGCTGAGACAGTGTTCTCCAAACCGGGCCGTTGATCCAGGGGATTCTCAGCTCTCATTCTGCGACGCCGAACCGGCACAACTACAGCCTTATCTAAAATTCGAACGACGGCTTTCCGAAGCGACGCCCGAGCAGCGCTCGCGATTCGAAATCATTGGCAGCGGTTCCGGGATACGCTGGCCCGAACTCGATGAGGACATCAGCGTGGCAGGCATGCTGCACGGAATCCCGGCGAGAAAGCCTGTGAAACTGTCAGCGTCCCGGTAGCGTTCCCGTGGCGGCGATTCCTCGGGTGAGCAATCCACGATGGCGCACAATGTCCGTACAATAGAGACGAAGTCGTCATGGCCATCGCTACAAACCGCGAATCCGAATGGAAGCGATTCAACCTTCGGGCAACCCCAAGCAGGAAAATCTCATTCGAGTTGCTGCGCTACACTGGAATCGGGTCGCCAGCCGCATTCCGCATGGCGCCTTTTATATTTACCCCGGTCGAGCGAGAAATTACCGAAAACGTTCCTGCTACAATAAATAACTCCGCCCGGCAAACGCGAGGGTTCTCCTTTTATGTTCCTTAGCGTCTCAGAGATGGACCTGCGAAAGATTCGTTTCGACGAGTCTTTGGCTCCGGGCAAAATCGATTTCAGCGAGGAGTGCCTTCAGCAGGCAACGCCTCTGCGCGCGGCTGGTACGGCCGAGCTATTGCCGCACTCCGACGGCGAGGTTCGAATCCTGGGGCGATACGCGGTGGAAATGGCGTTCCAATGCGACCGCTGCCTCGCCGATACGCGGATGCCGGTGGAAGCGGGCTTCGACCTGTTCTACCGGCCGGTGTCGGTCATTGCGCGCGCGGAAGAGGTGGAGATCGCCACGGGTGAAACGGAAATCGGGTTTTACGAGAACGGCGGCATGGAACTGGACGATATTCTCCGCGAACAGGTGCTTCTCGCTTTGCCCATGCAAAGAGTATGCAATGCAAATTGCAAGGGCATTTGCCCCGTCTGCGGCCAGAACCGGAATGAGGCCGCCTGCGATTGCAAGGTGCAGAGCGGGGCCGCCCATTGGCACGCTTTGCGCGATATTGGCGCGGGGCCGCACTCATAGCCGGGCGCCGCGGCCCGCAAACGGTTAAACTATAGAATTCGCTCAGAGGTAGAAATATGCCGAATCCGAAACGTAGACATTCCCAGCAGCGGACCAGCACCCGCCGCGCCCACGATGCGCTGAAGGCTCCGGGGCTTTCGGAATGCCCCAATTGTCATGAGCCCAAGTTGCCGCATCGCGTGTGCCCGCACTGCGGACAATACAAAGGCCGGGAAGTAGTCGAAGTCGTGCAGCAGTAGCGTTGGCCACTACATGCTGACCATTGCCGTAGATGCAATGGGCGGCGACTTCGCCCCCAAAGCCGAAGTGGAAGGGGCGGTTCAAGCCGTCCGGAGTTTGGGCGTGAAGGTCGTCCTGGTGGGCCAGGAAGAAGCGGTCCGGAAGGAACTGGCTCAGTACCCCGATCACCGGCAGCTTCCTATCGAGATCGTCAACGCGCGCGAGCGCATCACCATGGACGACCACGCGGCGCGCGCCGTGCGCCTGAAGCGGGATAGCTCCATGCGGGTGGCCTCGCGGCTGGTGCGCGACGGCGCTGCCCAAGGATTCGTGTCGGCGGGCAATACCGGCGCGCTGATGGCCACCGCCAAGATGGTGCAGGGCATGGTGCCCGGGGTAACCCGGCCGGCGCTCGCGATTGCGCTTCCCACGGTCGTGAAAGGCTCGCCGGTAGTGGTATTGGATGTCGGCGCCAACGTGGATTGCTCGCCCGAAATGCTCACGCAGTTCGCCGTGATGGGCGAAATTTACTCGCGAATCATCCTGGGCCGCCCCAAGCCCCGCGTGGGCGTGCTTTCCATCGGCGAGGAAGCGCACAAGGGTAACGATGTGACGCGCTCCACGTCTCAATTACTGAAGGGCCTGAGTCTCAACTTCGTCGGCAACGTGGAAGGCCGCGATATCTATAACGGCACGGTGGACGTGATCGTTTGCGACGGCTTCATCGGCAACGTGGTTTTGAAGGTGAGCGAAGGGTTGGCCGACATGGTGAAGCAGATGTTGCGCGAGTCGTTCGAAGCTACGCTGGCGGGCAAGATCGGCTATGTAATCTCCACGTCCGCGTTCGCCGACTTCAAGAAGCGCGTGGATTATTCGGAATACGGCGGCGCGCCTCTGCTGGGCGTTCGCGGCGCCTGCATCATCTGCCACGGACGGTCGAACGCCAACGCTATGAAGAACGCCATCCGGGTGGCCAAGGATTTTTCCGAAGGCAACGTAAATCACCGGATCGAGGACGAGCTTCGCGGCAAGGCGCGTGAAGCGGGGAGTTGATGTGACCAGTGCCGCGACCTCCGATCGGAGCCACGACCGTAAGGGAGTGATTTTCCGCAAACGCACAAAACCACCCGGTCACGCATCCAGGCCGGTGCTTGCGCTGTTAAGGGCGTCGCTGGCGATGTCACTCGTCTGCGCGGGCGCATTCGCGCAGACGCAGCACGTGGCCTGGTCGGTGGATGTCGCGCCGAATCCCGCGGCCCCCGGCGGTAAAGCGCTGGTTCGCGTCGCGGCCAAGCTCGATTCGGGCTGGCATCTCTACTCGGGCTCTTCCGCGGCCGGCATTCCCACTTCTTTCCAATTGGCGCCGTTGGGCGCGGCCGTCGAGAAGGTGCGCATGCTGCAGCCGCAGCCCAAGCGCGCGTACGACGCCAATTTCGGCTTGGAAACGGAAACTTACGAAAGTGACGTTGCCTTCCTGTTGGAGCTGCAGCTCAAGAAGGATGCGCCCACGGGTAACGCGGATTATACCCTCAACGCCAAATACCAGGTTTGCAACGCCACCGAGTGCGATCCGGGGCATTGGAGCGGCACGCTCGCGCTGAACGTCGCGGCCGGCGCAACCGCGGGCGCGCCAGCCATTCCAGCGGGATATACGGAAGTGAAACCGCGCGCCGCGGGGGTTGCCGCAGGTGACGCCGCCAGTTCCGATAGCCTTGCCGGATTCGTCCTGCTGGCATTCGGATTCGGGCTGGCGTCTATCTTCACGCCCTGCGTTTTCCCCATGATTCCGATCACCATGTCCTACTTCATGAACAAGCAGGGCAGCGTATCGCAAGCGGTCACGTTCTGTTTGGGAATCATCGTGCTGTTCTCGGGAATCGGCCTGGTGGTCACAGCCGCGCTGGGGCCGGTGGGCGTGGTGGCGCTGGGACAGAGCCCGTGGGTCAACGGCTTCATCGCGGTGCTGTTCATGGTGTTCGGCTTGAGCCTGCTGGGCGCATTTGAGATCACTATTCCCTCGTCGATTCTGACGCGGTTGAACCAATCGTCCCAGACGGGCGGCTTGGTCGGCACGCTGCTGATGGGTCTAACGTTCGCGCTGGCCTCGTTCGCCTGTGTGGGGCCTTTCATGGGCGCACTGCTGGCCGGCTCCATCTCCGGAGGCTCGCTGCGGCCGCTGGTGGGCATGGTGGCGTTCGCCACCGGGTTGGCCCTTCCGTTCTTTCTGCTGGCGCTGTTTCCCTCATACCTCAAGCGCCTGCCGCGCAGCGGCGGCTGGCTGGCGCGCGTCAAGGTGGTGATGGGCTTCATCATCCTGGCGTGGAGTCTCAAGTATCTGAGCAGCGTCGACCAGGTATTGCAGTGGGACGTGCTGACGCGCGAGCGCTTCCTGGCGATTTGGATCGTGCTGTTCGCTTCCGCGGGCCTGTATCTGTTGGGCTTCCTGCGCCTCGAAGGCATCCAGCCCGACGACCGCATGGGCCTCGGCCGCCTCTTGTGCGGCATGGCATTCGTGGCCTTCGCCCTCACTCTGGCGCCGGGAATGGGCGGCGGCAAGTTGGGCGAGCTGGATGCTTACGTGCCGCTCGCCAACGGCAATCTGCAGTGGATGGAGAACCAGTATCGCGAAGCGCTCGACCGCGCCCGCCGCGAAGGCAAGCTGGTGCTGGTGAATTTCACCGGCTATGCCTGCACCAACTGTCACTGGATGAAAGCCAACATGTTCACGCGGCCGGAGATCGAATCCGCCATGCAGAAGTTCGTTCTGGTGGAGCTGTTCAGCGATGCCGGCGATGCCGCTTCCGACGCCAATCAGAAGCTGGAGCTGACTAAGTTCAACACCGTGGCCGAGCCATTCTACGCCATCATGGCGCCGGACGAAAGCGTAGTGACGACTTTCCCCGGATTGACGCGAGACCCGGCGGTGTTTGCGGCTTTTCTGCGTAAGGGCGACGGCGCGCCCGTCGCACCTGCAACTGCCGCTGTCGCTTCCGCCGCCGCGGGAGCCTTGCCGCAATTCGCCAAGATAGGCGGCGGCGTGGTGGACCCGAACGGCAAAGTGGCCGTGGTGAATTTCTGGGCCACCTACTGCGTGCCCTGCATTCGCGAGATTCCGAGCTTCAACGGTCTCGACAAGGAATATGGCGCCAAGGGCGTGCTGGTGGTAGGCGTGGCGATGGATGAGGACGCATCCATTGTGCCGCCGTTTCTGAAGAAGCACCCGATGGAGTATCAGGTTGCGCTAGGCACCCCGGCGATGTCGCAACAGTATTCGCTGGAAGGGCTGCCGGTGACGCTGGTGTTCGATAAATCCGGCAAGCAGGTCAAGCGGTTCGTCGGGGGGCTGTTGAACGACGCGGAGTTGAAGGCTGCAGTCCAGGCGGCGATGTAGCAGCGGTTTTGCCCGTATCCCGCCACGAGGCGGTTCCCACGCCAGTGGGTCTTTAACGGCGCAGTCTACCCGGTGAGCAGGGTCACATGCGTGCCACCGCCCACCTGTCGCCACCCAAAACGCCGGCAGGTCCGCGGACACCACTCGCAGCAGGCCTCGGGATTCGTCCGCCAACAGGAAGAAACCGGCCGGCGGCCCCTGCGCCATCCCTCGAAGCCGCGCGCCGCCGCCCCACGCTGTCAGCCGACCGGCGATTTCCACTGACGGCGCGGGGTTCATCGCCAGGAATAATATCCCGTTATAGTTTTCGCCTCTCGATTCCGCTTACCGGTCAGAGAGGGAAATATGAAAGCTTACTGGATATTCGGAATCGCGATGGCGGCGGGGCTAAGCGCCCACGCTCAGGAATGCAGCGTGATCGTATATGCGGAGGCCGATCGCATGATGCCTTTCGGCATGCTATGGAACGCGGAGTTGAAGTCGGCGGCCATGTTTCGCGAAATCGGCATCGAGTTACGCTGGCGGACCGGCGCCGTCCGAGCCAATGCCGCGGACGACGCCTGCGGCGCACCCATCGTGATCCTGCTCGGAGACACTGGCAGCGCCCGCGTCCCGCCGGATGCCCTGGCCTATGCCGCGCCGTTCGCGCAATCCGGGGTCTGCATCCACGTGCTCCTCGACCGGGTGCTCCAAGATCGCGGATCTGGGCTCGCAACGGCCCTGTTAGCTCACGTCCTGGCGCATGAAATCACCCACGTGCTCCAGCAAACGAACCGGCATTCCGCCGATGGCGTCATGAAAGCTCGTTGGGACCGGCGCGACTTTCGGAACATGGTATGGCGCCCCCTTCCTTTCGCCGCCGAAGACGTGGAGTTGATCCACAGCGGCATCGCCAACCGTATGCTGCGCGCCGCGGCGGAGGAATGAAACGCCGGCGCTGCAATTCGAATCACTGGCTGCCCGCCTACGGCTGCTGCCTGGACCTCACCAGCCGCGACTTGCCCGTCGCCTTGCGGTTGTTCTTCAGCAGCCACTCCTGCGCGTTCAGCGGCTTCTTGCCGTCGGCCGGTTTTCTGCGCACATAGGCGCCGCTCGCCAGCATCTGCCGAGATTTCGCCGTGTCCGCGAAGTACACGCCCAGCACGTCGTCGCAGATGTGCCGCACAATCTTCGGGTCCTCGATCGGAGCCAGCACCTCAACCCGGTGATCGATGTTCCGCGTCATCAGATCGGCGCTGCCGATATACACCTCCTCGTCTCCATTGTTGTGGAAGCAGTAGACGCGGCTGTGTTCCAGAAAGCGGCCTACTTCGCTGTAGACTTCGATGTTGTCGCTGATTCCCGGCAGTCCCGGACGCAGGCAGCAAATGCCGCGCACCAGTAACTGAATCTTCACGCCCGCCCGCGATGCGCGATAGAGCGACTGGATCATCGCCGGGTCCACTAATGCGTTCATCTTGAAAACCAGGCGCGCCTTGCGGCCCGCTTTGGCGTGCTTGATTTCGCGCTCGATCAGCGCTTCCATCCGGCGCCGCAGATTCACCGGCGAAACCAGCAGCTTCTTGTAATCCGACTTATACGAATACCCGGTCAGGTAATTGAACAGGTTGCTCACGTCGTCGGCGATATCGTCGTCGGCCGTGAATAACCCCATGTCGGTGTATAAGTGCGCCGTGACCGCGTTGTAATTGCCGGTGGAAAGGTGAACGTAGCGCGCGATTCGGTCCTGCTCGCGCCGCACTACCAGCGCCACCTTGCTATGGATCTTCAGTCCGATCAATCCATACACCACGTGCACGCCCGCGCGCTCCAGCGCTTTCGCCCACTCGATGTTGCTCTCTTCGTCGAACCGCGCCTTCAATTCCACCAGCGCCGCCACCTGCTTGTCTTCCTCGATGGCCTCCAGCAGAGTCTCGACGATAGGCGAATTCCGCCCCACGCGGTAGAGACAGATCTTGATCGCCAGCGCGCCCGGATCGCGCGCGGATTTACGCAGAAACTCCACCACCGGCTGGAACGAATCGAACGGATGGTGCAGAAATACGTCGCCGCGCCGGATCACCGCGAACATATCGTCGTCCTCGGCCGTCTCCGCGAACTCCGCCGCCATCGCGGAAGTGAAGGGCGCGTACTTCAAATCCGGACGCTCCAGGCTGTACAGGTTGAACAGCCGTTTGAGCGAGAGCGGCCGCGGATGCCGGTATACGTCCGCCGGCCCGATCTCCAGATTGTTCATCAGAATTTCGAGCATCGAAGCCGGCATATCCGGCGTCACCACCAGCCGGATCACGCTGCCGAACCGCCGCTGCTTCACGCCTTCCTCGATCGATTCCATCAAATCTTCGGCTTCGAGCTCCTTAATCGCCAGATCCGCGTCGCGCGTAACGTGGAACGGGTGCGCCTGCACGATCTCCATTCCCGGAAACAGCGCCGGCAGGTTGGCGGCGATCACCTGCTCCAGCCACACCAGGTCGGTGCGCTTGGCCGGCGACTCGCGCTTGCCCTTGGCCTTAGGCGTGGCGTTCAGCGTGACCAGCTGCGGCAACGAATCGGGCACTTTAAGACGCGCAAACCGCTCCTGCCCGGACCGGTCGCGGATGGTCACCGCCAGGTTCAGGCTGAGATTCGAGATATGCGGAAACGGCCGGCCGGGGTCGAACGCCAGCGGCGTCAGAACCGGGAAAATGGTCTCTTCGAAATACTTGGCCACGCGCTTCAGTTGGGCCTCGTTCAGCTCCGCGTAGTCGTAGAGGTTGATGTCCTGCTCGCTGAGCGCCGGCATCAGCTGGTCGAGACACTTGCGCGCCTCGTTCAGCAGCTTCTTCACTTCGCGGCGGATGGCGATCAGCTGCGCGCGCGCGCTCATGCGGTCCGGCCCAACGTCCATGGCGCCCGCTTCCATCTGCGCCGCCAGGCCGGCCACGCGAACCATGAAAAATTCGTCCAGATTCGACCCGAGAATGGAGAGAAACTTCACTCGCTCCAGCAGCGGATTGCGCTCATCCTCCGCCTCTTCCAGAACGCGGTGCTGGAACGCGAGCAGGCTCAATTCGCGATTGATGTAAAGGTCCGGATCGTTGAAATCGGCTTCGGCGGCTGCATGCTTTTCCGGGGCTTCCGCCAAAGCCCGAGCCGCCGTGGCGCTTTCGCCCGATTCCTTCTTCGCCATTTCTTCCATATCAGGATAGCCGATGTGGCGCCTGCTAATCTGGCACGGGCGCGTTAACGGGCAATGACAAATCGAATGACCGCTCCCAGCCGGTCGCGGCCTCGTAACTATCTGCAAGACCCACGCAGTCGACACAGAGCCGCGACCGTGAGGGAGCGGGATTTCGCTGCTGAGCGAGGAAATCGCGAAAACGTTTAAGCGCTTAACGGCGCGGGGCGCCTATTGGCGATTCGCTTGAGATAATATGGCGGAGGGGAGCGCATGAAACTGGGAGCCCTTTTCGGCATCGCCGCTTTTGCGGGTCTTGCTCCTTCGCTCTACGCTCAACAATGTCAACCGCCCAGAGAGATGCGGGCCGCGGTTGAGAACATGAACTTTGCCGAAGGCGCTCCGGGCGCCCCGCCACCGGGGTGGTATCTTGGTCCGGAATGGTTCATGCCGCCGCACCCGCCGGTGTATCAAGCGCAAACCGCTGCAGGCGCAGCGTGCCATGGCGGCAACCAGTGCGCGACGGTGCATTCGATTCGCGACGACCGCTCTATCCCGCTTGCGTTCCTGTTACAGGTTCTCGATGCGGCGCAATACCGCGGCAAGCGGCTGACATTCCGTGCGGCCGTCCGTGTGGACGATACGCTGGGAAGCGTGGCCCGGTTGCTGGTTCGTGTCCACCGGAACGATTGCAGCACCAGCTTCCGCGACGATATGGGGAACCATCCGATCACTGCGGGCGCATGGGCCACCTATGAAATCCAGTCACCCATCGATCCCGATGCGCGGGATATTGAATTTGGCATGCAGCTGATTGGTCGGGGCGCTGCCTCCATCGACAAAATCTCGATGGATTTCGCCCCCATCGGGAGATAGGCTGCGTTCATCCCGCGAACCCTCAGGGCTGTGACACTTTGTTCCTCAATATTCACGTCGCTGTAACAACACTTGTGTAGACTCACAGTCCGAGGTAAATTCATGGCCACCGCCGCGCCCGCGCCCGCCAGAGCCGTACACGCCAAACTCAACCAGCGTCCCGGAAAAATCGGGATGCTCATTTTCGCAATTGCCCTCGTCGTAGGCCTTACCTACGTCGGTTCCCAATTGGTGGGCGATCTCTCCACGGTCCATAACGCCTCCGTCTATCCCTTCGTATTGCTGGGGGTCGCGCTGTTCGTCGCGCTGGGCTTCGAATTCGTCAACGGCTTTCACGATACGGCCAACGCCGTCGCCACGGTCATCTACACGCACTCGCTCGACCCCCACATCGCCGTCGTCTGGTCGGGCGTTTGGAATTTCATCGGAGTTCTTACTTCGAGCGGCCTCGTTGCATTCAGCATCATCACGCTGCTGCCGGTGGAGCTGATTCTGCAGGTGGGCTCCGGAGCCGGCTTCTCCATGGTCTTCGCGCTCTTAACCGCGGCCATCATCTGGAACCTCGGCACGTGGTACCTGGGGCTGCCCTCTTCCAGCACGCACACCATGGTCGGCTCCATCATCGGCGTTGGCATCGCCAACCAGTTGATGCACGTCGGCAGCGGAACCAGCGGCGTCGATTGGGCCCAGGCGGCGGGCGTTGGACGCATCCTGCTGGTCTCGCCGATAATCGGGTTCGTCTGCGCCGGGCTGCTGCTCATAGTGATGCGCACGTTCATCAAGAATCCCGAGCTCTACGAAGCGCCCGTAGGCGAAGCGCCGCCTCCGTTCTGGATCCGCTGCCTGCTGATACTCACCTGCACCGGCGTCAGCTTCTCGCACGGTTCCAACGATGGCCAGAAGGGCATGGGATTGATCATGCTCATTCTCATTGGCACCGTGCCCACCGCGTATGCGCTCAACCACGCTATCACCAGCTCACAGACCGCGGATTACGTCGCCGTGTCGCGCCAGACCAGCGACGTTCTACAAAAATATGTCCGGAAAGACGTTTCCGCGCCGGCCGCCGCAGGCGACGCGCGCACCGCCATCACCGATTACATCCGCACTCGCGAGTTCACTCCGGCCGCGATGCTCGGCATAGAGCGGATCGTCAACGATCTCGCTAACGAGGCTGAAACCTACCGCCTCTTGAAGGCCGTCCCGCCCAAGGACATTCCCAACTTCCGCAACAATATGTACCTGGTGAGCGAGGGTCTGCGGCTGATGAAGAAGTCCAACACGCCAGCCATAGCCGCCGCCGATTGGGTGGTGCTCGACAACTACAAGAAGCACATCGACAACATCACCAAGTTCATCCCGCCTTGGGTCAAGGTGGCCGTGGCCCTCGCTCTCGGGCTCGGAACCATGATCGGCTGGAAGCGCATCGTGGTCACCGTGGGGGAAAAGATCGGCAAAACGCATTTGACCTACGCGCAAGGCGCGGCAGCCGAAATCACGGCCATGGTAACCATCTGGGCAGGCGACAATTTGGGCATGCCGGTCAGCACCACCCACGTTCTTTCCTCGGGCGTAGCCGGTACCATGGCGGCCAACCATTCCGGGATCGAGTGGAGCACGGTGCGCAACCTGGCGATGGCGTGGGTGCTCACGCTGCCGGCTTCCATCATTCTCGCGGCCAGCCTGTTCTGGCTTTTTAACCTCATTGGATGACGCGCACGGCGGCGTACGGCATGACGCGCAGGGCGGGGTTGGATGACGCGCGCGGCGCGATCGGCATGACGCGCGCGGCGCGATCGGATGACGCGCGCGGCGCGGTCGACATGGCGCGCACGGCGCGATCGGATGACGCGCGCGGCGCGGTCGACATGGCGCGCACGGCGCGATCGGCATGACTCGCACGGCGCGGCGCGGCTCCGCAGGTTAACATAAGCGGGGGGCTTGGCGGAAACGTCTTTGGCGGCAGAAACCGGCGCGGACGCGAGCGAAGAGCGCCGGCTGAAAGCCGGCGGCAGCCAGGATTGGCTGCCCCACATTGACCACCCCACGGGAGCGCACATCGACGAAGCGGCCATCATCGAAGCCAAGCAGGTCGAAAAGGTCTATGGGCAGCCCGGCGAATCGCGCATCCAGGTGATCGCGCCCACCGATCTGGCCGTGTATCCCGGCGAGATCCTCGCGCTGTTGGGTCCGTCCGGATCGGGCAAGTCCACGCTGCTGCGCATTCTCACCGGCCTTTCGAAGCCCTCCGCCGGCCAGGTGTTGTGGCATGGCCAACCGCTCGCCGGGACGTGCCCCAACGTCTCCATCGTCTTTCAAAGCTTCGCGCTGTTTCCCTGGTTGACCGTGCTCGATAACGTCCAGGCGCCGCTCAGAGCGATCGGAACGCCTTCGCACGAGCGCATGAAGCGCAGCCTCCGGACCATCGATTCAGTGGGCCTCGATGGTTTCGAAACCGCATTCCCCAAGGAGCTTTCCGGCGGCATGAAGCAGCGCGTCGGTTTCGCCCGCGCGCTGGTGGTAGAGCCCGAAGTGCTCTTCATGGACGAGCCTTTCTCCGCGCTGGACGTGCTCACGGCGGAGAACCTGCGCGCCGAGCTTCTGGAGCTGTGGGAGGGCAAGAAGATGCCCACGCGCGCGGTCTTCATCGTCACTCACAACATCGAAGAGGCCGTCTCGCTGGCCGACCGCGTGGTTGTGCTCGGCAAGAACCCCGGCCGCATCCGCACCGATTTTCGGGTCGCCATTCCGCGCCCGCGCGACCGCAAGAACCCGCGCTTCCTTGAGATTGTCGATTACATCTATCGCGTGCTCACGCAGCCGGATGCGCCGCCCGCACCCGGGCCGGGGCAACCTGCGGCGGCCGTCTCCGGGCAGCCCGCCAAGCAGGCGTATCCCATGCTGCCGCACGCGCGCCCCGGCGGCGTCGCCGGTCTGGTGGAGCTGCTGCTCGACCGCAACGGGCGCGACGATATCTACCATCTCGCCGATGAGCTCGCCTTCGAGATCGACGACCTGCTGCCGATCGTGGAATCCGCTTCTTTGTTGGGATACATCACCGTCAAAGAAGGCGATGCCGAACTGACTCCCGAGGGCCGCGCCTTCGCCGAGGCCGACATTCTGCGCCGCAAAGAGCTTTTCCGCAAGTCCGCCGCCGAACGCATCCCGCTCATCCGCCAGATTGTGCGCTCGCTGGAATCGAAGAGCGACCACTCCATGCCGGACGAGTTCTTCCGCGACATGCTGGAAGAGCACTTCAGCGAAGAAGAGACTGGCCGCCAGCTCGAAACCGCCGTTAACTGGGGCCGCTACGCCGAGCTCTTCGACCGCGACGCCGCCAGCGGCCGCTTCTATATTTCCGAAGAAGGCCATAATCACTAATGACCCTACCGGTGCTTTCGCGATCTGCCATTCGCGAACAGAGTTGGTCGGCGCTGGTCGATCTGCTGGTCTTCTCCATCGTGTTGGCCGCCATCTTCGGCGTGCTTGCGGTGGGCCGGTATTGGCTGGGCGCCGTCACCCCCGCGGCGCTGATTTCGCACTCGCCCAGCGCGCTTCCTAAGTACGCGTTCTACTCGCTGGTACGCATGACGGTGGCGTATTTTCTGAGTCTCGCCTTCGCGGTGGGCTATGGTTATATCGCCGCTTATACGCCGCGCGTGGAAGCCGTGATGGTCGCCGCGCTCGATATCCTGCAATCCATTCCCGTGCTCAGCTTTCTTCCCGGCGTGATGTTGGCTATGGCGGCGCTCTTCCCCTCGCGCCAGTTGGGCCTGGAATTGGGGTCCATCGTGCTCATCTTCACCGGCCAGGTCTGGAACATGGCGTTCAGCTTTTACTCGTCGCTGAAATCGATTCCGCGCGAGCTGCGCGAAGCCGCCGATATCTATCGATTCGACCGCTGGCAGCGCTTCCTCGAACTGGAATTGCCTTACGCCACCATCGGACTGGTGTGGAACTCCATCGTCTCCGTGGCCAGCGGCTGGTTCTTCCTGATGGCCTGTGAGATGTTCGTCCTGCGTAACCACGATTTCCGCCTGCCGGGGCTGGGATCTTACCTTCAGACCGCCGCCTCCAACGACGATACCGGCGCCATTCTCTGGGGCCTCGCCGCCATGATCGCCGTTATTACGCTGATCGATCAGATTGTCTGGCGGCCACTGATTGCCTGGTCCGACCGCTTCAAGTTCGAGCAGGTGGAAAGCTCGGCCAAGGTGACGTCGCCCATTCTGCACCTGCTGCTCGGCTCGCGCGCGTTCCACTGGGTTAGCGCGCACGCCGTTCAACCGGCGTGGAATCGGCTCACTGCCCATGCCGCCGCGCATACGCCGAAACCGCCGCGACCGCCTTCGAAGACCGCGGCGTGGATGGTTCCCGCCGCCGGCGTGGCCCTGTTTCTGCTCGCCGCTTACGCGCTGTTCCATGCCGCCCTGGCTTTGAAAGGCGTCACGCTGGCGGAGTTGCTCTCCACGATAACCGCCGCCGGCGCAACCTTCGTCCGCGTCATCGTGGCGTTGTTGATTGCGTCGCTGTGGACCATTCCGGCCGGCGTGGCCATCGGCTTCAACCGCAAACTGGCGCGCATTGCGCAGCCGCTGGCGCAGATTGCCGCGTCCGTTCCGGCGACCGCGTTATTCCCGGTGGTGCTGCTTCTGCTGGTGCGGATGGGCGGCGGATTGAGCGTTGGCGCGGTGGTGCTGATGCTGCTCGGCACGCAGTGGTACATCCTGTTCAACGTGATCGCCGGCGCCATGGCGATTCCCACGGAGCTGCGCGAAGCCGCATCGGTATTCCGCTTCAACCGCCGGCAGCGATGGACGACGGTCATCCTCCCAGGCATTTTTCCTTACCTGGTGACCGGTCTGGTGACCGCATCCGGCGGCGCCTGGAATGCGAGCATTGTCGCCGAGTACGTTCACTTCAGGAAAGAGACGCTTTCCACTCTCGGTCTGGGCGCGCAAATCACGGCGGCGAGCGAGGCCGGCAATTTCAGCGTGCTGCTGCTTTCCACTATCGTAATGGCCGTGCTGGTAGTGTGCATCAACAGGCTGGTATGGCGGCCCATGTACAGGCTGGCTGAGACGCGGTACAGGCTGGAAGCGTAACAGACAGTGGCGCGGCCCCATGGACTGCGAGCCTGCGATTGCGCAAGACGTTATAACATCACAAATGGGCTTGTCCCAAACGCACTATGCGGTCGCGCACCCAAATCCCGGTGATTCAGCACACCGATCCCTCGTCGCACCGTGACAATCCGTCAATCGCGGAACGGATGTATGAGGAATGGGCGGGGAGTCAAGGGCTCAACTTTACCCGAACATCCGGCTCCTTTCCGTCTATCTGCGAATCGGTTCTGCGCCAATTTAAATTGAGCCTCATCCGCCCGAATCAAACTACAGCCGGTTCTCTAACTGGGGCGGGTGTAGTCGTTTACTTTGAGCGAGTGAACATCGGAGTCCCTTGCCCGGAAGTGATCGTGGAGAGTGGACTTGGAGCGATGCAGAGCCGCACGACTCCGAGCATTAGGAGCTGCGATTACGTCTACGAATTTAACCAGTTGGGGCGGAAATCACTTCTATTCCTCTACAGAGGCACACGTCCGCCCGTAACGATGAGGGAGTTGTGCCAGGTGCGATACGAGGGGTCTCTACACGAGGTGGAATCGGGTTTTACGATAAATACCGTCCTGAGCGTCGCGCCCAAGTTGCCACGACTCCTCAACGCTGAGGAGGTTACCAGCAGCGCCTATAAGTCCCTCTTCGACCAATTATCCGTACAAGACCGTGCGCAGCTGCACCAGATCCCGCTTTATAAGTACAACCCGAAGAAGGCGTGGCAATAAGTACATTTGCTCAGCGGCAGTCACGACGACGAAAAGGCGAGGAGAGGCTCGGCAGTGAATCGGAGTGCAATTTCCAAAGCCGCCGGCCAGTTGCTCGGCCGCCAGAAGATCCGCGTCCGTCTGCCGGCGCGCGCAGGCTGCTATGCTGAGCTTTCTATTTCGGCTTTGCAGGGTCGTGGCTTGCATGGGGCCTTCGGACTCCTAAAATGCAAAACCTCGCCGTCAACGGGCGAGGCTTGTAAATCTACCGGAGTAGAAAGGGGGATCAGATTATGACCCTTCTGGTGCTGATCCTCATTCTAGCGTTACTCAGGACGAGACGGACCAAGCTGAAGATCGAAATAGATCTCTAGCGGAAGCCCGAGGAGTTGGCAGAACGACCTGTCAACCTCCAGCACCAAGCATAACAAACTTGGCAGATGCTCTACCATAAAATTCCGGCCGCCCCGGCAGCCCCGAAGCCCTCGATGCCGCGCTTGTACCCATTCGCCAGCGTAGCATCCACGAAGTCGCTGGGCAGGTCCGATTTTGCTCCACGGACCTGCTTTGCTTACGGCTGACGCGGCTCACTCTTCGCAGCGCCACCGCGGGCTCAATCGCCAGCGCCCGCCGCGCCGGAGCCCAACACGCCACGGCCGATGCCGCGGCCATCGCCAGAGCCGCCGCCACGAAGCTGAAGACATTCGACGACGGCGCGCCAAAAAGCGTGCGCATCAGTAATGGAGTCGGCAGCGCCGCGGCGCCCACGCCCGCCAGCACTCCCGCGGCCAGCAGAATCGCCACGCGTCCCACCACCAAACGCACGATGTCGTCCGCGCCGGCGCCGATCGCCATGCGGATACCGATCTCGCGGGTCCGCAGCGATACCGCGTACGCCACGATGCCGTAAATTCCGGTGGCCGAGAGCAGCAGCGCCAGCAAGCCAAACCCGCTCAAAGCGCCCGCGGCCGAACGGCCCGGCAATGCCTGCAGCGACAGATGATCGGCCAGGCTTCCGGCGTCATACAGCGTGACTGCGGGGTCGAGCCCGGCCACTGTCCGCCGGATCAAGCCCAGCGCCTCGCCCGGCCGCCGATTGGAACGCACGGCTACGGTGGCGCCCGGCGTGTAGACCTGCTCGCGCGGCACGTACACCGCGACTATCGGGCCTGTTGAGAGCGAAATATGCTTACCGCTTTCCACCACCCCTACCACCTCGACCCACTCGTCGTCCGGTGACAGGCGGAAGCGGCTCCCACTGCCGGAGCATTGGTCCACTCGCCATAGGGAGTCGATCGGAAGCGGCTGCCAACCGCCGAAGCGTTCTTTGGAATACTACGTGCGAAGGTTTCGTTGACTACCTTGAAGCGGCGCGCGCCCGCGCGGTCGCCCTCGTTGAAATCGCGCCCGGCGAGAAGCCGCGTGCGAACCGTCTGAAAATACCCCGGAGTCACCTGGTAAAACAGCGCCTTTTGAGTATCCGATTCGCGCACCGGTCCCTCGCCTTCGAAGTAGATGTTCCCCACTATCCACTTCAGGTCGAGCGGGATCATGCTCGTTATCCCGGCCGATTCCACGCCCGGCTGAGCCCTCAGATTTTCGAGCAGCCGCCGCTCGAAATCGCGCCCGCGCGCTTCATCGTAGCCATCCAAATTCGGTTCGAACGCGGCGATGGCGGTCTGCGCCGGGTCGAAGCCCAGGTTGACGTGAAGCGCTTGCCGGATGCTGCCGGCGACCAGGCCCGCGCCCACCAGCAGCAGCATGGAAAACGCCACCTGCGCGGCGATCAGAAGGTCGCGCGCCGGCCATCTGCGCCTGCGGCCGGAGACCGCGTAATCCCCCTTCAGTGTGGGCCCCACGTCCGCCCGGGCGGCGCTGAGCGCCGGCGCCAAGCCGAACAGCAGCGCGGCCGCCACCGCCAGACCGGCAGTGAACCACCACCCGCGCGCATCGATTTCGAAATTGGCGCGAACCTGCATGTCGACGGGAGGATGCCACGCCGAGAGCAGGCCGATCAGCCAATGCGCCAGCGGCAATCCCGCAACGCTTCCCGCAACCGATAACAGAGCGCTCTCCGCAAACAGTTGCCGCACCAGCCTTCCCCGCCCCGCTCCCAACGCCAGGCGCAGCGCGATCTCCTTGCGGCGCGCCGCGGCCCGCGCCAGCAGCAGGCTGGCAAGATTCGTGCAGGCCACCAGCAGCACCAGTCCGGTGATGCCTATGAGCAATGCGCCCAATTCCGCCGCCGCCGCGCGGATGGACCCGCCAATCATTCCCGGCGGTCCCACCGAGAGCTTCATCCCGCCGCTTTGATCCGGATATTCCCGCCCGAGTTGCGCCGCGATTCCGCGTAGAGCGCTCTGTGCTTTGGCGGATGCGACGCCCGGTTTGAGCCGGCCGACAACCCAAAGAAACGCCCACCCGCGACTGTCTTTCCCGGTGTGCATCGAAGGCTCAATGCGGCTCAGCATCGCCAACGGGACCCACACGTCGGGCGAGAGAAAGAACTCCGTACCGAAGAAACGCGGGCGCGTAACGCCCACGATGGTATAAGAATGGCCGCTGATTGTGGCCTGACGCCCGACGATGCCCGGATCGGCGCCGAAGCGGCCCTGCCAGCAGCCGTAGCTGATCACGGCAACGGGGCTAGCCGCTTCCCGATCGTCGCCCGGCAGAAGAGCGCGGCCCATGAACGCTTTCTCGCCCAACATCTCGAAATAGTTGCCGGTGACCACGTATCCCCAGAGCCGCTGGTTGCGCCCGTTTCGCCCCAGGCTCATGGGAAAAATCCGCATAGCCGCAAGAGACGAGAAGACGTTGTTGCGGTCGCGAAAATCCTGGTAATCCGGATACGAAAATGCCGGTAATGGCGGGTGCGTCTGGTTCGTCACCTCTACCAGTTCATCCGGCCGCGCCACCGGCAGATTGCGGAACAAGATGGTATCGAGGCCGCTGGAGGTCACCATGTTGGCGCCCGTGCCGAGAGCCAGCGTCAGCACGGCCGTCGCCGCGAACACCGGGCTGGCCCGCAGAGTGCGCAGGGCGTAGCGAAGGTCCTGCCAGGTCTCCTCAATCAGCCGCGTGCCGCGCGCATCGCGGCAAAGCTCTTTCTGTTGCGTTACGCCGCCGAGGGTAATACGCGCCTGCCGCGTAGCCGCTTCGCGCGTCGCTCCGGCGCGCATCAGTTTTTCGATCAACTGTTCGGCGTGGAAGCGGATCTCGTCATCCAGCTCGCGCTCCACGTCGCCGCGCCGGAAGATGGCCCGGCATCGGTAAAGCAGATCGTTCAGTAGCATTCAGGCTCCTTAATGAGTTTCGCGAATTCAGCGACAGCGGCGGTTGGCAACCGCCGCGCAGGCTGCCAACCTGCCCCGCAATCGGCTGTCGCCCAATTGCGCAGGGCTCCTTACGCCAAGTCTTCTTAGGGGCCGCGAAACAATAAGGTGATCAAATGTTTCGAAGGTGGGCAACCGCTCCCTTACGGTCGCGGCTCTGTCAACTGCGCATACCGAGCCGCGCGCGTGAGGAAGCGGCTGGGTCTGAATGTACAAGATATTTCTCCGCGGCTTCTTACGCCAGATCGAGAACGTGTCCCACCGCCGCGGACAGCTTACGCCACGCTACCGCTTCGGCTTGCAGCTGCTTACGTCCCGCGCGCGTCAGATGGTAGTATTTGGCCTTGCGATTGTTATCCGAGACGCCCCATTCGGCGGCAATCCAACCGCGCCGCTCCAGGCGGTGCAACGCCGGGTAGAGCGAACCCTGGCCCACCTGGAAAGCGTCGCGCGAGATTTGCTCCAGACGCTCAGAGACCGCCCAGCCATGGAGCGGCTCTAATGCCAGAGTCTTCAGGATTAGGAGGTCTAGCGTTCCCTGAGGCAGTTCTAACCGCTCACCCAAAGTCGTTCCCTTTTCGCTTCGACAAGGAATAGTTTACGGCGACTCTTGTCGAAGCGCAAGGGGAATCTTTACGTGACCCCCTGGTCCTCGCTGGTCCCCCTGGACCCGCTGGCAGAAAACCGGCGGCAAGACCGCCGGCGTTACGGACGGAGCTCCAGCTTGCTCTTGGCGTCTACTTTGCCGAACTCCATCGGATAACTTCTTGCGTAATACCAATCCAGCCACTCGTCCCGGTAGTGGCTCGAAAGAATCTGGCCCGATTGGCCGGTCAGCACGTTCAATAACGACTTGTCCCAATCGCCCAGGTCCGCATCCATGCGCATGGAAGGCGCAATCTTTGCCGTGGTCTGCTTAACCGTGGTCGGGCCGCCGCTCATCGGCGTGCCGACAATGTCGAAGTACTTGCCGATATAAGGGATCCCGTGTACCACCCGGTTTTCCACGGTCACGTTCAGGTAATTGCCCCAACGCCAGCGCTTCAGATCCCGGCCTTGCATGCGCCGGCCCTCTTCCAGCGCGTCCACGAAGGCACGCAGCAGCATGGCGTCGTAATCGCGGAACCAGCCCTCCGGCCGCTCGCGCAGCAGCATCTCCACTACCGCGGCCGACATTTGAGGCTCGTAAACCGCGCCGTTTCCGGGTGATGCGCTCTCCGCCATGGCCGTGCGTACGTAATGGAAAATCAATTCCGTCAGCAGCGGCGCGGCCTGGTCCTTCTCCATCTCGCCATTCCACTTGCGTAACAGCGCAATCGCGGAGTCCAGGTCGGGATCTTGCGCGTGGCGCTTGTCATAGGCGGCGATTACCTGTTCCGCCAGGAACTTATCGAGCTCGGAGTATACGTCCTTCTGCACCGCCAGCATATCTTCGGCGCGCCACCCTTTGCGCGCCGAGAGCAGATCGCGCACCTGCCGCGCGCGATGCGGCGATGCGAAACTGCCATTCACCGCGTAGGCGTAATCGGCGGGAAAAGGATTCTGATTCGACGACGCGATAATGCCGCTGGGCGGATTGAAGACCGACGGCAATTGCTCGAACGGAATGAAGCCGTCCCACTCGAACTTGCCCGAGGCCCCATCAAGCGGCACATCGCCCGTGAACCCGTGACGCTGCGGCAGCATTCCCGCGGCGTGATAGCCGATGTTGCCGTCCACGTCGGCGTAGACGAAGTTCGACCCCGGACCCGGAAACCGCGCCAGCACGGCGGTGAACTGCTGCCAGTTCTGCGCGCGGTCGATATCCAGAATCGGATACTGCAGTAGTCCCGGTTCGGCGGCTACCCAACGGAGCGACATCACGCTGCCGCGATTCTGCACGAAGATGGGACCGTGGCGGGTCACCCAGATCGTCATCTCCACCGCGGTACGCCCCTTCACGCGGACGATTTCGCGCTCTTCCCGCGCCTTTTCCACCTGACCTTTATATAGGTAGCGGCCGGTCCGCTCGTCGAACTGCTCGACATACAAATCCTGAACGTCGAAGCCCAGATTGGTGATGCCCCACGCGATGCGCCGGTTGTGTCCCACCATGATGCCGGGCGTGCCGGGCAGCGCCACGCCCGAAACATCCAGGCCCGGGGCTTCCAGACGGGTCATGTACCAGATGCCGGGCAGCGAATACTCGAGGTGCATGTCGTTCGAGAGCAGCGGCTTTCCGGAAGCCGTCAACCTGCCCGAGACGGCCCAGGCGTTCGACCCGGGCTGCACGTCGAGGCCGGTGCGCGTGGGAAACAGGAAATCCACCTTCTGCCGATCGCCCGTTCCGAGCATGGTGTGCTTCAGGATATCGGTCTTCCACGTGGTCGATAGATCGCGAAACATGTACAGGCCGATGATGAGGGTATCCACCACGCTCCACGGGCGCGGCTGATACTGCAGCAGGCTGAATTCGACGGGCAGATTGCCGAGATGGGTGGCGATGAAGTAGTTTACGCCGCGCGCATAGGCCGCGGCGGCAGCGCGGTCGCCTGGCGGCAGCGTGGTGTAAGCGTCCTCGGCGATGCGGCGAATGCGCAGGCGGCGCGCCTCCTCGTCGGATTCGAGAGCGCTTGGCCCAATCACTTCGGCCAGGTCGCCCGCGGAATATCGCCGCAGCCCTTCCATCTGCCACAGCCGGTCTTGCGCCGTGACGTAGCCTTGCGCGAACAGCGCGTCGTCGATGCTGGCCGCGTGAATGTGCGGCACTCCACGAGCGTCGAACGCCACCTGAACCGGCGCGGCGACGGGCGCCTCGATAGTGCCCGACCGCTGCGGGAGGGGCCGCCACGCGAACCAGTAGACGACTCCCAATGCGGCCACTGCCGCTATGGCGATGACAATATTTACGATGGTGACGATGCGCCGGACCGGGGAGTGTGCCATGAGAGGGCGAAACTCAATCATAGCCGGATAAGGCGGTTCTGGAGCGGCGGCGCCGTTTTGCGAATGCGGGCATCATCTGATGAGGAGGCAGAGACCAAAATCGAAAAGAGGCATTGGCCGCAGATGAACGCAGATAACTGCCGATAGGTGGGGTGCACCCCAATCCCGGTGCTTACTCTGCGTTCATCGGCGGCCCAAAACACTTTCGGTCTGGGGCGGCGATCAATTTCGGAATGCTCGTCCCGCTTGGCGGACAAGAAGGTGATATTTACCTGGGCGTCTAGTTAATTGGATATGTCTTAATGAAACGCAATACTAGTAGAGGTGTCAGCGTCCGGACGAACGCGCTCATCTGCTTCCTTTAATACGACCGCAATGCAGCCATCGGATCGATCCTGGATGCTTTCCAGGCGGGAATATATCCAGCGATCGCCGCAACCGCGATAAGCAGCGTTCCCACCTCGATAAATGTCACCGGGTCGCCGGTGGTTATCCCAAACAACAGGCTGCCGAGCGCGCTCGACAAAACTCGGGACCCCGCCATTCCCAACGCGACGCCTAAAGCGGCCAATCCAAGCGTCCGGAGCACGATGCGGCGTTGCAGGTCGGTGGCGGACGCTCCCAGCGCCATCCGAATTCCAAGTTCCTGCACTCGTTGACTTACCGAAAACGAAATCACGGCGTAGATTCCCAGGGAAGCGAGTATCAAGGCGAAAGCCGCGAATCCGGCCAGCAACAGCACCAGGAACCGCCGCGGTGAAACCGCTCTGTCGACCAGATCCTGGAACGTCACGAACTCGCGGACCGGCAGATTGGGGTCGATTGGCCGGAGAGCCGTTCGAATCCCCGCCGCCAGACTGTCCGGTGGAAGCGCGGTTCGCACCACCAGTTGCATGGCCGCGTAGTCCCCGGTTTGCCGCATCGGCAGATACATTTCCGACCCGCCCGCCGTTTCGAGAGCCGCATGACGGACGTCGGCGACTACGCCCACGACCCGCCGTCCCCCATCCTGCGTGATCGACTGTACCAGTGGGTTCTGGCCCGGCCACAACGTCCGTGCCAGTGTCTCATTAATCACCACGACGCGATCGCTCGATGCGCGATCCCTCTCCGTGAATTCTCTACCCGATCGCAACGGAATTCCTGCCGCCTCGAAATACCCGTCGCTCACAACGCGAATGAATGCCTCCGGTTGGCGCCCCTTCTCGTAGACCTGTCCTCTAGCGGCAACAGCGAACGACCGGTCGTCGCGGAGTGGCAGGACGTCGGTAATCCCCGCCGCCACCATGCCAGGGACAGAGCGGGCGCGGTGGAGCACATCGTCGATAAAAGAGTTCTGCTGGGCCAAGCTCGATATCCGAAAACTCGGGTCAACCCTCAGCGCGGCCGCTCGCTCCGGTTGAAATCCCAGATTCACGTCGAGGACGCGGAGAAAGCTCCGAATCAGCAGTCCCGCGCCGACCAGCAGCATACAGGCGAAGGCGATCTCGGAAACCACCAGTCCATCGCGGAGCACATTGGGAAAGCCGGCATGCCGCTTGCCGCCACTCGATCCTTGCATGCCTTCACGAAGGGAGAGCGCCGTGACCCGTAATGCGGGCAGCAGGCCAAAGAGCACGCCGGAAGCGACCGCCGCCAGCAAGGTGAAAAGGAGAGCGCTCCCATCGATCCGAACGCTTTCTAGCAAAGGAAGGTTGAATGCATGGAGATGCGCCAGTTCGCGCGTGCCGGCCACTGCGAGGACCAGTCCCAACACCGCGCCGCAACACGAGAGCGCCACGCTCTCCGTAAGCATCTGCCGCAGCAGCCGGGAACGACCTGCGCCTAACGCCGCCCGCAGCGCCATTTCTTTTTGCCGCGTGCCTAACCTCGCCAATTGTAGATTCGAAAGATTCGCGCACACAATCAACATCACTACACCCACCGCGCAGGCCAGCACGAACAGAGCCGGTCTCACTCCTCCGCTCACACGTTGCGCCAATGGGACCAGTCTCGGATCGATCCCATTCCGTTCCGGATGCTGGCTCTCCAGTTGTTTCGCCAGCATCGTTAACTCAGACTGCGCGCCCTGCACTGTCGCGCCGGGCTTCAGTCTTCCGACAATGGACATGGTGTTGCCCTGGGGTTTGTTCTTGTCGTTCAGCGGCCAGGGAATGAAAGCATCGATGCTCGTGCCGGGGGCAAAAACGCTGCCGAAGTCAAAGGATGCAGGCAGCACGCCCACCACCGTCACGGGCTGGTTGTTCAACATCAGCTTCCGGCCCACCACACTGGGGTCTGAGGCAAACCGCCGCCGCCAAAAGTTGTGGCTCAGGACCATCGCCGCCGGAGCGGAATATCTCCCCTGGCACTCCTCGGTGGTGAACGATCTTCCGATCGCGGGTTCCACGCCCAGCAGTGCGAACAAGTTCCCGGTGACGGGAACACTGGTGAGACGCTCGGGTTCGCCGATTCCCGTGAGTTCCTTGTCGCCCGGGCGGTAGTACCCGGACCAACCCGCCAGATCGGAGAACGATCGGTTCAACTCCCGGAGGTCCACATAGTGTTCGGCTTGGGTGGTCCAGCTCTCGCCGTTGGAAATCCATACCAGCCGTCCTGGATCGCGAAACGGGAGCGGGCGCAGTAGCAGCGCATTGACCACGCTGAAGACCGTGGAGCTGGCTCCGATGCCCAGGCCGGCGATGAGAATCGTAAACGTCGTAAATCCAGCATCGCGCCGCATGCCGCGAAACGAGTGGCGTAAATCCTGCGTCAGGTCGCCCATCCAGCGCGCGATCCAGGTGGAGCGAGCCTCTTCCGATTTTTGTGTCATATTGCCAAACTTTCTGTGAGCCGCGGCACGAGCGTCCGGCTGGGACATGCCTTGCGCGGCCAACTCGTGAGTCATCGACTCGATATGGAATTCCATCTCTTCCCACAGCAGGCGCTGCCTTTCACTGTGGTCCAGCCAATACCGTAAACGGCGTCGAAAACGCTTCCAACGTGAACCCGCTCGCATGGCATTTCTCCGTTTGACTAAGCAAACCCCATAATGCGGGCCACCGCGCCGGTGACCTGGCGGTAACGGGCCGACTCCCCGGCGAGGTGTTTGCGGCCGTCGGGAGTCAGCTTATAAAAGCGAGCGCGCCGGTTGTTGGCGGAGAGCCCCCACTCGCCCTCGATCCAGCCATTCACCTCAAGCCGCTGGAGAGCCGGGTAAAGAGAGCCTTCTTCGACGCGCAGCAGATCGCCGGACAATTGCTGAATCAGTTGCGCGATCGCGTATCCGTGCAAATGGCCGCTCATCAATATTTTGAGTACCAGCATGTCGAGCGTGCCCGGTAACAGGTCGGCTCTGTTTTTCTCCGTTCCCATAGTTGGCCTGATCATAATACTTCGAATTTCCGGTTTGGTTACGAGGAATCGGGACTTTTTTCGCTCAGGCAGGCTTTAGGAACGAATGTCGAGCCGCCGTTCACGAAGAGCGCCGGACTGCCACCGCTAGCGAATCGTCGGGGACGTTGCCTTGTTATCTGCCTGAAATGCCGGATGACCCTCCGCCTGACAGTTGCCGGTAGTGATACAGTTTGAACCTGCGCGGCAGGATAGCGGCGCCCGCTGCCGTGATCTCCGGAGGCAAGAATGAAAGCATCTATGTCTTATCGAATGCTTTATCGAATCGCCGCCGTTCTTCTGCTGCTTTTCGCGGTAGGACATACGCTCGGCTTTCGCCAGTCCGATCCCCAATGGGGAGTTGATGCCCTTCTTGGCTCAATGCGGTCCATTCACTTTGACGTGCAGGGGTTCAACCGCACGTATTGGGACCTCTTTGCGGCGGCCGGATTCTCTGTCGGCGTGTTTTATCTATTCGCGGCGATATTGGCATGGCAGCTAGGCGGCCTTCCGGCAACGACTTTGGCGCCGATGCGCGGCACTCTGTGGGCGTTCGCCCTGTGCTTTGCCGCCATCACGGTTGTGAGCTGGAGATACCTCTTTATCATACCCATCGCTTTCTCAATCGCGATTACATTATGTTTGACCGCGGCGGCATGGCTTTCAGCGAGGCAGGTCTCCATGCCTCCATGGCGAAAGTAAGGTGAGAGGATTCAAACTGCGCCACTACCCGGTTACCGCTTGTCGAAGCCGGGAAGGATGGCTGGGTGATGGCGCATTCGTGGCAGGGGTTTTCGCCGCCCATTGTTTCCGCGCCATGGAACCGGCCACCATTCTAAACGGCTGCCACCGCTTCCAGGGATTCGTCTACCGGCACGCCGGTTCAGTCCGGACAAAAAGGGTATCGAAGTCTCCGTGCGGCCGCGCAAGGATTGCGATCCGCCAACCGGGCTTTGATGCGCCCTGCGAATAGGCGGCAATCGCAGGGCTCCGGGTCGCTGGCCGGATTAATCAACCGCAGATCTGCACCCGCAGCCTTCCCCACGAACGCGGTCAAGGTGCGTTTCGCGAATCCGTTTCAAGCACCGCCGAACCGCTAGCGATGCGGCCGCCCGTAGGACTTGTCACGAAATAACCGCGCGATTTCAACGTGGTGCGGGAGGACCGAAAGCGCGTTCACACGAGTGTGAACGCTGCCCGCAGGAGTGCGTCGCATGAGTGCGTGCGCCACGAACTGGCGAGTTTCGTCCCTCCGTGAACCACGACGTCAGTCGATGCACAACGCCGGCGCGACCCGATGGCGGCCCTTCGATACGCGCGCGGGGAACCTTTGTTGCGCTGCCGGTGTCGAAGCCACATGGCTCCGCTTGCGCTTTTCCGCGAACTGGTCTGGCACTTTTTCGGGCGGTTCTTCGACAAGGAATCGCTCTCGCCGCAGGGACAGCCGGAGGCAGGCGTGATCCGGACGCTGGGGATGCTGGCGCCGCCAAGCGGTTTCGTTTGCATCCTGGCGATGGTGCTGCATCCCCAGCGCTGGGAACTGGTGGGCTTGCGGTTCCTGTTCATCTGCTATTCGATGATCGCGATGGGCGTGGTGATGGTCTTCGAGTGGGACGCCCTGTTCCCGGATCGGCGCGATTACCTGATACTGACGCCGTTACCGCTGCGGGCATTCACGCTGTTTGCGGCGAAGATGGCGGCGCTCGGGATTTTTCTGGTCATCTTCGTGGCGGCAATCAATTGTTTCGGGGTGCTGTTCTGGCCGGGAGTGGAGAGCCGCGGCAATTTTTTCGCGGTGGCGGGCGCGCATCTGGCGGTGATGGCCGCAGCCGGCTTGTTTTCGGCGCTCGCGATCGCGGCTTTGCAAGGCGTGCTGGCGACGGTGTTCCGCGGGGCGGCATACCGGCGCATTTCGGTTTGCGCGCAGACGGCCGTGATGGCTGCCTTGATCATGTTCCTGTTTCTCTCGCCGCTGATGGGGTCGTCGCTGGGACAACTGTGCCAGAGCAACAGTCCATACCTGCGCTGGTTTCCGGGCTTTTGGTTCGCGGGATTGTATGAGCAGGTTCGGCCGGCGGTTTCGCGGGCGGGGAGTCCGGCGGCTGCCGAACATGTGCTCAGCGGACTGGGCACGGTGGCGGTTCGCTCGATTTGGATTGCCGTTGCGATCTTCACGGTAACCTTCCTCCCGGGGTATCGCCGGCATATGCGCAGAGTCCTCGAAGCTCCCGAACCGAATCCTAAAGGGCCGGGCCGGGCGGAGCAGGCGCTCGGTGCGGCCATGAACCGGTTGCTGCGCGATCCGGTGGAATGCGGAGTGTTTCATTTCATCGGCGCCACCCTCGCGCGCAGCTTGAAGCACCGGCTGTTCCTAGCCACCTACGGAGGATTCGGCGCCGCGTTGGTAGTGATTATGCTGGCAGCCGGGGGCAGTTCACTCCGTATACCGTTGACGCTCTCGTTTATCCTGATTTCCGGGCTGCGCGCCGCTTTTAATTTCCCTTCCGACCTGAGGGCTAACTGGGCGTTTCAGGTGAGCGAGACAAGTTCGGTGGCGGCGTATATCCGCGCCACGCGAAAGTGGGTGATGCTTTATGCAATTCTGCCGTTGTTTCTGCTGCTGGCGGCGATTGAGGCGGTTCGCTCGCCCTGGACGGCGACGGCATTTCATTTCGCGTTCGGCGTGGTGGTTTCGATTGTGCTGATGGAAGCGTTGTTTACGGGTTTTCACAAAGCTCCGTTCACCTGCTCGCACTTTCCGGGCAAGGTGAATTTAGTGTTCCTCAGCGTGCTGTACTTCTTCGGCTTCACGTTTTACAGCACCTATATGGCGAGCCTGGAAGAGTGGTTATGGGCGATGCCAGCGATGGCGGCCGTGTTTTTCCCGGCCATCGGCGGCAGCCTGGTTGCGCTGGGGCGCACGCGCGAACGCATGCTGGGCGGCGAGGCAGGTTTGGAATACGAAGACGACGGCAATCCGGCCGTCCGCACGTTGGGTCTAACGGAACAGTAAGGAGGGAACGGCAATGCTGGAAATCCGAGGGATCACCAAGTACTACCGCAATATTCCGGTGGTGAACGACGTGAGTTTCGCCATTCGCCCCGGCGAAGTGACCGGCTACCTGGGGCCGAACGGCTCCGGCAAGTCCACCACGGTGAAGATTGTAACGGCGCTGATCGAGCCGAGCCGCGGCAACCTGCTGCTGGATGGCCAAAACATTCGCGAGGATCTGATGGGCTTCAGGCGCCGGTTGGGGTATGTGCCGGAAGAGGCAATTCTGTACGCCTACCTGACGGGCCTCGAATACCTGCAATTGATAGGACGGCTGCGCGGGATGCCTCTCCACGTGGTGGACCGGCGGGCCAACGACTTGCTGGAGCTGTTTTCGCTGCATCCGCATCGGCACGCGCCGATCGCTAACTACTCGAAAGGCATGAAGCAGCGGGTGCTGATTTCCGCCGCGCTGATGCACGACCCCGACGTGCTGATTCTGGACGAGCCGCTATCGGGCATCGACGCGAGCTCGGCGCAGCTCTTCAAGTATCTGCTGACGGAGCTGGCGCGGCAGGGAAAGATGATTCTGTATATCTCGCACGTGCTGGAAGTGGTGGAGCGAGTGTGCGCTCGCGTGGTGATTATCTACCGCGGCAAGATTATGGCCGACGATTCGGTGGAGAATCTGCGCAAGCTGGTGAACGCTCCATCACTCGAAGAGATTTTCGCGCAACTTGTGGAGCAGCACGATCCGGAGGCGGTGGCGCGAGATATTGTAAGCGCGATCCGGGAGTAGGGGCTGGGGGTTCGATGCGATGGGGAGTGGCATAGTGCGAGGTGGGACAGACGATCGTNNTTTTGTCGTCTGTCAGGCGGCGCCGCGGGCCTTCGGCGCACTTTTCAGGCATCGCAAGCCAAGGGCTGGCCAAGGAGCCCCGCGCCACTTTTTCACTTACTCGTGGCGCAGAGTGATTGCGGGATCGACCCTTATGGCCCGAAGCGCGGGCACGATGCAGCCCAGGGCGCCGGTCGCCAGCAAGGTGATCGCGGCGCCGGCTAGGACGGCGGGCCCGTCCACGACCGGAAGATCCATTGCTCCTTTCAGCGCCCGCGTCAGCAGGAAGGCGGCAGGCAAGCCAATCGCCAGGCCGATGGCCAACTGGCGCAATCCTTTGGCAAACACCAGGCGGAGGATGCCCGATTTTCCCGCACCGACGGCCAGGCGCAGGCCGATCTCATGGCGCCGGCGCGTCACGGTTTGCGCCATTACGGCGTAGAGACCGATGGAGGCGAGCGCCAGCGCAACTGCGGCGAATACGGTGAAGAGGGTTCCGAAGACGCGCAAGGGCCAGCGGCTTTTGTCGATGGAATCGTCGAGCATTTCCCCCGCGTGCGAAGCCGGGAGTTCGGCGTCCACGGACTGCAGCGCGCGCCTCAGGCTGTCGCCAAGCGTTTCAGCGGAGACGGCGGCGCTCACCATCACTGTCATGGACCACTGCGGCTCCTGGCGATAGTGCCGGTAGATCAACGGCTCCATGCCCGTGTCGCTTTGCAGGATATTGGGCGCAACGCCCACCACGGTTACCCAGGGCTGCACGGTCAGGGTGAGCGGCTGCTCACGGGTGGTATGGCCCAGGCGCAATCTCTTGCCGATGGGATCTTCGCCGGGCCAAAGCTTGGCCGCGCACAATTGGTTGACGATTACCACGGGAACGTCGCCGGCGCGATCGGCTTCGGTGAAACCGCGTCCGCGTGTTATCCCGGTATGCAAGACTGCGAAATAGTTATCGCCCACCACTACGCCGTCAATATGTGGAACGGCGCGCTGGTCCGCTGGCGCCGCGCCTTCCAGTTGGTACGCATAGGTCATGGATGACATGCCTGGCGCGCTCGATGCGACTGTAGCGCTGCGGACGCCGGGGATCGCGGCGGCCTGCTCCTCGAAGCGGTCGAAGAATGCGGCCTGCTCGCGCGCGCCGGGATACCGCGAATCGGGCAGGCCGATGCCCATGATGAGGATGTTGCGCGTATCCACTCCGATAGGCATGGCGGCAGTTGCCAGGAAGCCGCGGATCATCAACCCGGCGCCGGCCAGCAGCACAACGGCCAGCGCCATCTCCACGGTTACCAGGAAGCCGCTGAGAAAACTGCCGCGACGCCCGGTTCCCGAGCTACGTCCGCCGTCCTTCAACGCGGCATTGACGTCGAGGCGCGAGAGCCGCATGGCCGGCGCCATGCCGAACAGGATTCCGGATGCCACGGAGATGGCGCAGACGTAGGCGAAGACGCGGTAGTCCATGGAGAAATCGAGCCACGGAGGCGGCCCGGTGTTTTCGATGGCGCGCCGGAACATGCGGGCGCCGCCGATGGCGATGAACCATCCGAGCGCTCCGGCCGCCGACGCCAGCATGACGCTCTCGATCAGGAGCTGGCGGATGACGCGCCAGCGGCCCGCGCCCAGCGCCACGCGGATGGAGATTTCGCGCGCCCGCCCCACTGCGCGCCCCAGCATCAGGTTGGCCGCGTTGGCGCAGGCTATCAACAGCACGAACGCCACCGCGCCCAGCATGGCGACGAACATGGAGCGGAGTTTGTCGCGCAAGGCAAACTGGTTGAAGCTGCGGATGGCCGCGCCCGTTCCCTGGTTGGTCCGCGGATAGTCGTGCGCCAGACGCCAGGCGATGGTGGAAAGCTCGGCCTGCCCGGAGGAAGGCGATACGCCGTCCGCCAACCTACCGAAGAGCGCCGTCAGAAAGCGGTTGTCTCGCTTGGCGTATCCGGGCGTGGGAACCAGCGGTCTCCACACGTCGATGTCTCCCGGGAAGCGCATTTCAGGCCCCATCACGCCGATGACGACCGTCGGAGCGCCGCTGATCCGCACCGTCTTGCCGATCACGGAAGGCGAGCGTCCGTAGCGGGTGTCCCAGACGCGGTAACTCACAATGGCGACGGCGGCGGCGCCGGGCGCTTCGTCCGCGGGCAGGAAGTCGCGGCCGATTGCGGGCTTCTGACCGATGGCTGCTAAGCCATTGGCGGAGATGCGGAGCCCACGATAGTGCTCCGGGAAGCCCGCCCCATCCGAAAGGCTCGCGCCATCCACTTCGAACGCCGCCAGCGACTCGAAGGCTTTCGACTGTGCGCGAAAATCGAGGTAATCGGGATAGGAGACGGCTTGATAGTCGCCGCCGCGCGCGGGTTTCGTCCCAGTGATGTAGAGAATCTTTTCGCTGCCGGAGAACGGCTGGTTCTTGAACATCACCGCATTGGCGAGTGTGAATACGGTGGCGTTGATCCCGATGCCGAGCGCCAGAACGGCGACCGCGGTGGCGGCGAATCCGGGATTCAGACGCAAGGTTCGCGCGCTGTAGCGGGCGTCTTGCAGCCACAACTCCAGCGAAGACAGAGTCCAGGGCTCGCGGCAGGCTTCCTTCAGGCTGGTGACGTTGCCGAACTGGCGGCGGGCTTCGCGCCGGCCGGCGCCGGCTTGCGCCTGCATGTCGAGGTGGAACTGCAGCTCGTCTTCTAAGTCGCGATCCAATTGGTTGCGGCGGCGGAGAGCTTTGAGCCGCGCGCGTAAACGATTCCACCAAATCATGCTTGCCTCCTATAATTTGTAATTACAGAGAAGTGAGCATAAGCGAGCGGAGGCTTGCCGCCGGCGAAGCTAACGTCCGACTCGCTTACGCTCGCGGCTCCGATGGGCAGTTGACAGCTTTGCGGAGGAAGTGGCATAGGTTTGAGCTAAGCTGTCTGCATCACACGTGCGATGGCGCCCGACAGGCGGTCCCACTTTTGCGATTCCTTCGCCAACTGCTTGCGGCCGAGCGGAGTCAGGCGGTAGAACTTGGCGCGCCGGTTATTTTCGGATTGGCCCCATTCGGAGGCGATGACGCCATCTACTTCCAGACGGTGCAGCGCCGGGTAGAGCGAGCCTTCTTCCACGCGCAGCACTTCGTCCGATACTTGTTGGATGGATAGCGCGATGCCGTAGCCGTGCATGGCTCCGCGCGTGAGAGTCTTCAGAACCAGCATGTCCAAGGTGCCTTGGACCAGCTCGCCGCCCGATCGTTCGTCCTTTTTCGCCATTCGCCCGCTTCCAGTAGATTCTTGATAGGAGTATGCGGGGAAGCTTCGGAATTGTCAAGTAGGAAATTGCCGTGGGGCGGCCCTGCTGGCCTGTCTCTTGAGTTTCTACATTGTGGTCAAGTCGGGTGTGAGGTGGGACAGACGACCGTTTTTTGTCGTCTGTCGCCCAGGGCCTTCGGCCCCCGAAATTTCATGAAAAACCGATGCCTGAAGTGGGGCACGCTTGCCAACCGGCCGCAAGGCCGGGGTTTTTCGACCCTGTCAGGCGGCTGCACTTTAGCGAAACGTGACAGACCACGAAAGGCGATGGTCTGTCCTACCAAGCGAACAACGGTCAACCGCAGATGCCGTCCGAACGCCGAGCGCTCGGCGCGGCTCGGAAGAGGGCAAGCCATGGGCTCACCCTACAACAGGCGGAAATTGACTTCGACGGTCGCCGCCACGGGCACTGGCGATCCATCTTTCATGCCGGGGCTGAACTGCCATTGAGTGACGGCTTCCGCGGCTTTCTGATCCAAGCCGAGGCCGAGGCTCTTCATCACTTGAATGTTGTGGGCGAAGCCGTCGGTCCCTATGACGACCTGCAGCACGACAGTGCCCTGATACTTCGCGGCGCGCGCGTCTTCGTCGTACTCCGGTTCAACTTTCTTGATCAGTTTCGGCGGCGCTATGCCTTGGCTGACACTGGCCTTGAAGACTTCGGGGAATGTTGCATGAGAGCTTACCTGCAGCTCGCTAANNGATCACAGCGGAGCGCGCGCGCAATTCCTTTGCCTCATCGCCGCGATCGTGCTGATCCAGAAAGCGCGCGAAAAGGTCCAGGGAAATCGACTCTTCGGCCGAGGTGGGATCCTGCTGGGCAATGGCCGTCCGGAAGTGCGCCTCCGCCTGGCTGTCCATCGCCGGATCGGACGATTCCGCATTGGCCAGCCAGGTCATTGCGCGTCCGGATTCCTTCGGGCTGGACGCGACCGCGACGGCGCGCTGAAAATAATCGATGGCCGCGGCCATATCGACCTTGGTATTGGTGTGGGTGCCGAGGTAGATCAGCGCGTTCGCAACCTCCGGGGTATCGCCGAGAGCGACGGCCTTCTTATAGAACTCTGCCGCGTCGACCGGCTTTCCGCGCTTGGCTTCCAGGTCGCCCAATTTGACCAGTCCCGCGGCGTATTCCTTGCTTTGCTGGCCGGAGGTGCTGGCGCGGATCTCAAGCCCCGCGTCGAGCAGTTTTTCCGCGACGGCGTAATTCTTCACGCTGACAAAAGCGGCGGCGGCATTGTCGACAATCTCGTGGTTCTTCTGCGCGTAGGCCGCGCGGATGGTGGCATCCACGTCCGGTGCGGTTCCGGTCTGCGGCGCCTGCGCCCTTAGTGCGGCGATGGGCGCACACAGCGCGATCGCGGCCGCGGCGGCGGCCAATGCTGATGCGCGGCGCGTGGATTTGCGGCTCACGCGCGCATCGAGAATCGCCAGCAGCCGCCCCTCGAGTTGCGAAGGGCGAGCCATGGCCACTCCCGCCCAGGCGACCGCATTTCGCGTCTGCATGGACCGCGCAATATCGAGCAGCAGGCTGGCATAATCGGAGGCCCGAGCGCCAGCGCTGAGCACCAGATCGTCGGCGGCGCTTTCGCGCTCCTTCAAGAACTCGCGCCACGCCTTCCACGCCAGCGGATGCCACCACAGCAGGCTCAGCGCGCAGCGCGCCATCAGATGCGTGGCCGAATCGCCGCGCTCAATGTGCGCCAGTTCGTGCTGCATCACCAGACGGCGGCGCTCGTCGCTCCACTCCGCCGCATCCGCCGGAATGAAGACTACGGGCTGCAAGACGCCGAACGTCATGGGCATGGAGCCGCGGGCGGCTTCGAGCGCCAACACGCCCTGTGGCATTTCGCCCAGAGCATGGATATGGAGGAAACTCGGAGCGCTGGCACGCTGGCGCGCCATGCCGATATATGCAACCAGCATTTGCCCCAACACTACCAGCGACCCGCCGAGCCAGCAGAGCATCAGCCACAACGGCCAGTTACTTTGGCTGCGGGAAACGGGCTGCGCGATTCGGGGGGTCTGCATCGGCAGTTGAGCTTGCTGCAATGCGCCGGTGGCGGTAGCCGTGGCAGTGACGCGAAACACCAGGTTCGACGCGTCCGGCAGAATGGACGACGCGCCCGGGATGCGCAGAGACGGCAGTGAAACCGAAAGCAGCGGCAATGCCAGCAGGGCCGCGAAGGCGGCCGTCCAAACCAGATGACGCGCCGCCGCGGAGCGATGCCGCAAGGCGAACGCCGCCAGATATGCCGCGCACAACACCGCCGTGCCCTTCAGAGCAAGGCTCCAGAGAAATGCAAACCACGCCGCTTCGTTCCAGCCGAGCATCTATTTACCCTCCTTCTTCGCCTTCTCGATCATTTCCGCCATGCGGTCCAATTCGTCGCGAGTGAGCCTGGTGGACGAGACGTCCAGCAGCGCCGCTACAATCTGTTCGGCCGATCCATTGAAGAAAGTTTCCATGACGTGCTTGACGGCCGACCGTTTGGCCTTATCGCGCGCCACCACCGGCGCATAGACGTACTTGAGCCCTTCTTCCTGGTGTTTGACGTGGCCCTTCTCTTCGAGCACGCGCAGCATGGCGCGGACGGCCGAATAGCTGGGCGGATCTGGCATGGCGTTGAGGACGTCCGAAGCCGAAGCCTTGCCGGCCCGGTAGAGAATGTCCATGATTTGCCGCTCGCGGCGGCTCAGGCCCTGTTGCCTGTTTAGCAGCATGCTAGATATTTAGCAGGTTATTGGGAGCGTGTCAAGGGGGTGATGGGATCAGGCCGATCTCACTCGTGGGAGTGCGTCACCGCGAGCGCGTATACATCCTAACTAACCCAGATCCTAGAACGCGCCGCGGGCGCTACGGCGCCGCGAAGAATCCGGATGCTCTCATTTACCTCGTAAGTTCGTCTGCATTTCGCGCCGCAGGACCTCGTTCATGTAGGTCTGGTACTTTTTGCCTTGCCCTCGAAACCAAGAGAGCACGTCGGCGTCCACGCGAAGGCTCACCAACTGCTTGATTGGCCTGTAAAAACGTCCAACCTCAACGTCGGCCGCCCGCGGCCTTCCTTCGGGCGCATCGGAAAAGTCGATCTGCGAATCGGGGCGGGCTGCGAGTAATTTTAGTTCGCGGCGTTGCTTGTCAGTGATAGGAGTAGTAAAGAGCGCGCTCGCGGGGACTCGCTTTTCTTGCTGAGATGATGCGGATGTCTTCGCCATGCTGCTCCTCACTTGTGTGAACTACGAACAGGATCGCGATGCCGCCAGCGGAGCCGATCGCATGCCAACGTTCCTCTTCGTCAAATACGCGATCCCGGTACGATACGACGTTCTGATCTTCGAAGAATCCGCGCCGCCGTTTCAAATGCAATACCATGTTTCCGGCGGTTGATACGGTTCTTCTTCTCATCCCACGCGAAAACCATATGTATCTACAGAATCGTAGCACAGCACGCCTCAATGCTCAGCAGCGCTAGTTGGGTTGCAACGGTGGCGCCACGACGGCGTGTAGACTCGGAGCGGACCACTACCCGGCTGACGAACGCGTTCAGCAAGAAGTCGGATAACCTGTGGGCCGCGTATTGCCTACACTTTGCCTACTACAGCTTCTGCCGGATTCATAAGACGCTCCGCGTAACGCCTGCAATGGAGGCAGGGTCGACCAATCGCATATGGGAACTGGGTGAACTTTTGGCGTAAAATAAGGTCGAACACAAAAGGAAAGGCCCCGGTTAGTGGTCGAGCCTTTTCCGAATGTTGGTTTGGGTGGGCACTCAAAACTTCTCGCGGAGGTGGGTCCCATGCAAGCACGGCCTAGACTACATCCAATATTATCCAATATATCCAATATGCCAGCTTTCCGACCCAGGAAAATCACGAGACTCTGGGCATTTGTTAGGCAAGTGCTCTCAGTACGCGGACTACTGCAATGGACAGGATGGTGGGACCAAGTCATTGGCTTGTGGAGAACGCTAATGACTGCAATTGGCACATGCGCCCTTGTCATTTGGGGATATGTCGCGACATTACGCGGCCCGGAAATTGTTGTTCTGGGATTATGTTCATGGGCCATATCGCTGATTATTTGGGGGAAACTGAGTCCTCGAACTAGAAACAATAACTTTCATGTACAATCCGTAATTTCAGATCATCGTGGCATAGGCGGACGGTTCTCTAAACTGCTAACAAGACTAAGGAGGCCAGCTACTAGGCACCGCGAGATCCGCATAACGTCCACTATTGGCGTTGAATGCCACATCAGAAAACATCCATCCCAGGATGGCTTGATAGCAGTTTTGACAAATCACAATACCGCGAACATCTGCAGGTGCCGGCTATGGGTCCGCGAAGCCAGAAGCTTCGACGCACGGAAGGGTGGAAAACCCGAACTCCGCGACGATTTTGGATTTCAGCCTAACAGAATTGCTGCCTACCAACCTATTCTCGCAGGGACAGTGGCGAAGCAAGTCGCAACGGGACACGAGTCGGCATGGCTCATCCGAGTCAATGGACCTCGCCTAGAGGTTGGCAATACAACTAATCAGGGAATTCTGCAATGGCCATCCACCGACAGCAGCCCAGAGCAACTCTGGAGGCTGGATGTGTCGTTTGAAGTTGAAGGATTAGATCCATGGGCTTTCAGAATTCGGGTCGCATATATAGCGGAATCTGGGGATTTTTATTTGGAGCTTGAACCTTGACCGACACAGCAGACTCCTGAGAGCCGCCTTCCCTTCGGGCTTACAAGGGCGTACGATTGGAGGCGCGAAAGAAGATTCTCCAATGCGAGTATCTCAACTCGCGATCCTGACGGCAAGCATCCTCTCGGCGTCCTGGATCGAAAGAAAGATGTGTGATTTATTGCATTGCAATCTGCAATGTGTAATGCAATAATGCAAATCAACGGCCCTTCCCTTCGTGCGGCGAGAGGGATACTATTCTTAGGGTGCGCCAAATGAAGACCTTCTTGATCAAGACGATGCTCATGGGTTTCTGGTTTGTTTTCTGCTTCACCGCCATGGTGGACGCACAATCATCTACGACGACAGTACCGCAAACCGAGACTCCGCAATGGGAGTACAAGACGGTTCATGCTGACAAGGAAGTGAACGATTTGGTAACAGTCGGGTGGGAACTCGTAACTATGACATCCGACCAACAGCAGAATAATTATCTAATGAAGCGGCGTAAAGGCAAGGTCGATCCGACTCTGCTGTACGACATCCAGCCCCAGTACACCAAAGAGGCATTCCGGAAGCACATTCAAGGCGATGTTGTGATGTCGTTGACGGTCACCAAGACTGGGTCGGCGACTGACGTCAAGGTGGTCAAGTCCCTTGACCCAGGACTCGACGCATCAGCAATTGCGGCGGTTCAACAGTGGCGGTGGCGTCCAGCCACCCTAGACGGACAGCCAGCTGACCACACGGCCAAGGTCGCGACGCACTTCAAGATTCTTCCTGGGCAGAAACCGAAACTCTGGTTTTTCTTCATCTACCGCCGCTAATCTTCGGTGATGCCGGTAAGGTGTAGTTCCTTGAAATCCCAAATAAAAACTTTTTCAGGGGCCGCATTGTATCTCCTATTGCAATCTGCAATTAACGCACATTTCAGACACTACCAGGGGCTGGCGCAATCTGTCGGCGCAATCGGGCCGATCTCATTCGGGGGGTGCGTCGCCGCGAACGCGCAGACATCCTAGCTAAGCTAAGCTAACCTAGATCCTAGAACGCGCCGCGGGCGCTACGGGCGCCGCTCGCCGCAGGCCATGGGCCCGCGTTACTTACTCACTCGCAGCAACACCACGCCGTGACTGGGCACCGTCGCCGCGAATTCCTCGCCTTCCACCTTCACGTTGGCGTGCGCCCAAAGATCCCGCGCCTTACCCTTCACTCCCAGATCCTTCCACTTCACCGACATCTTCGCGGCATCGCCGCCGCGGTTGAATAGCGCTACGGCTTTCGCGCCGCCATCCAGATCGCGCATCCAAATCTCCTGGTCGCCCGCTAGTGACATCCGCTTGCCCTGCTTCCCGGCCTTGTCTTGATCGATCGCGATCACTTCGCGGTTCATCAGGATCTCCTTAATCCCCGGCGTCATGTCCCGCAGATCGTTCCCGGCCAGCAAGGGCGCGGCCAGCATCGACCACAAACTCATGTGCGTGCGGTACTCCGTATCGCTCATCATGCCGTTGCCGATCTCCAGCATGTCGGGGTCGTTCCAGTGCCCCGGCTTTGCCCACTGCGCCAGATCGTTCTGCGCGAAGCCGATCTTCGTCATGGAGTCCCACGCATCGCGAATGTCGCCGGTGGTGCGCCATAGGTTGCCGCCTACGTCCGGTCCCCACTTCCACACGTCGTCATTGCCGTATTGGCACAGACTGAAGACAATCGGCCGCTTACTTGCCCGCCCGGCCGCAAGCAATGCGTCGCCCATCTTCTGATACACCGCCTGCATCTCTTCCGCGGCGTATAGATTGCGCGCGGCGCACCAGTCATACTTCAAATAGTCGATGCCCCACGCGGCGTAGGTCTTCGCATCCTGCGTTTCATGCCCGTAAGTGCCTTCATAACCCGCGCATGTATCCGGCCTCGGCGACGAATAGATGCCCAGTTTCAAACCTTTGCCGTGGACATAATCCGCCAGCGCCTTCATGTCGGGGAATTTCTTGTTCGACTGAATATTTCCGGCTGCGTCGCGGTAGCCTTCCCAAGTGTCGTCGATGTTGACGTACAGATAGCCGGCATCTTTCATTCCGTTCGAAGCGATGGCATCCGCCATGCCGCGCACGGCCGCATCGTCCACGCGCCCGTGGAACTTGTTCCAACTGTTCCAACCCATCGGCGGCGTCTTGGCGAGGCCGTTGTCAGGCACTTTGTGCAACGCCGGCAAATCGACGCGCGCCGGATAGGCGCCCTCGCCCGCGGGCGCACGATGGGCCACCATGTCGGTTCCCGGCGCGCCTCCTCGACCGGCCGCCGCGATGTGCAGTTCGTCGCCGATCAGTTTGCCCCGATACGTGACTTTCCGTTCTTTCTTGTCCACGTCGATCATGCTGCCGGTGAGGGTGAATCCGTCGGCCTCGCCGGTGCTTTCCTTGATGGCGTAGTAAAACTGCGTGGCGCGGATGTGGCCGGTGATGCGATCGCCATCCTGTTTGAGGTCGAAGTAGGTGCGGCGTTCGGTGCCGTCGTGCTGGTCTTGACGGACGGCCCAGTTGCCGGTCAGATCGGCGGACCAGGCGGACGCGGCCAGGCAGGTAACCAGGCAAATAAGCGGTATCAGTCGGGGAAATCGCATTGGAAGCCTCCGGACGGCTATCATATCGCAGATCCAAGCTTTAACGGTAACGCAGTGGCGCGGAACACATTGGAGCCCGTTGGGCCGCGCGTGGGATTCTACGACGACTTCGGGATTCGCCGGCCATGGGGCTCCAATGTGTCCCGCGCCACGGTCTGCATCAATTCGTTGGCTTCGGGATACGTCACCGGTCCATCCAACATCCGGCTGTAGGTTCCCGAATCGCGAAATTCCTCCGCAATTCGCCGCATTAGCCCCATGGTGGCGCGCATCGGCCCGGAACCCAGACTCACTCGCGCCACGCCCAATTCCTGCAGCCGGTCCACCGTGGGAGTCCCGGCGGTTCCCAGAATGTTCAGCGGAAATTGCAGCGCTTTCACCAACGCCACGATGGTTTCCTCGTCGGCCACGCCCGGCACGAACAGGCAATCGGCCCCGGCGTCCCGATATGCGAGCAGCCGATCCACTGCCCTCTCAAACCGCGTCGCGGCATCGCCGAGTCGGGCGAGATAAATATCCGTGCGCGCATTGATCGCTATCGACACGCCCAGGCGCTCACCCACGCGGCGGACGGCACGGATCTTTTCGATTTGCGCGGCCAGATCCACCAGCATGCCGTTCTGAAAATCTTCCAGGTTCAAGCCCACCGCGCCCGCCTCCACCAATCCGGCGGCGGTGCGCTCGATGTCTTCGTAACCCGCCTCGAGATCGGCGGTAACCGGCACGGCCACCACGCGCGCGATGCGTCCGACGTGGGCCAGCATCTCGGCCGGCGGAATGGCTTCTCCATCCGGATATCCCAACGAAAACGCCACGCCTGCGCTGCCCGTGGCTACCGCCGGAAAGCCCGCCTCTTCCACGATTCGCGCGCTGGCGGCGTCCCAAACGTTGCAGAGCCGCAAGATGGAAGGGCCGTGATGCAATTGCCGCAGCAATGCGGCTTTCTCCGCCTGAGTCATGCACCCAGGATAGCTGGGTCAGGACCTGTCACTAAATATCCTTGCCATTCGGGCGTGGCGGGGGAGGGCCGAAGCGCGTTCACACGATCGTGAACGCGGCACGCATGAGTGCGGCGCATGAGTGCGCACGCCACGCAGGCCGCAACTGCCGTCGCGCGCTCGGAAGGTATATACGTTAATTGTATATACTTGACTGGTGCTGGACAGAATCGAAGGCTTCGAGTGGGACGCCGCCAACGTGGGTCATATCCTGCTACCTGGTTGTGGTCTTCACTATCCGCCGGAAGCGGTTCCGCGCCGTCGCTGCTTACGAAATGAATGCTGCCGACTGGAGGAATTATGCTTCGCAAATCGACTGACGTCCCGAAGTTCAAGCCCAGCGCCGAGGAAGCGGGCTGGTACGCAACCCCGCAAGGCCGCCGGCAGACGCAGCGCGAGTTTGCTCGCGCCCTCAAGGACGGAACCCTGATTCGCTCGACCGGATCGAAAATCGCGAAGACCGATCCGAGAGTGCTGCAACAGCTCATGGAACAAGCCAAGCGGAACGCAACTCGCTCCATCTCAATTCGCATTCCGATCGCCGATCTCGAACAGGCGCAGCGGATCGCCGAAAAGACCGGGATCGGCTACCAAACCGTGCTCAAGCGAGCCATCCGCGAGGGCCTGAAGAGGGCCGGATGATTCCGAAAGTTCACGAAAAGTGGATCCACGGATTCCAGCCGCCCCGATGTCAGCGCGCCGATGTCATAATGACCGTAGCGCGCAAGGGCGCTACCGGTCCGCGGAAAGGGATTTTCCCACCTCTCGATCGTTGTAGTTTTTGGTCAACCTTCTTTCGGCCCGTTATGCGGACAGCGGGCGCAATTTGAAAGGAGGTCGCAGTGTCGACCAATTCCGAGGCAACTCGCCTCAAGCTCGCGTACTACCGGAAGCAGGCCAAAGCCTTACTTAAAGGCGTCCACGCAGGCGATCCGGACGCATTGGCGCGTCTCGCGCGTCACTCGCCCAACGCAGCCCCCGCACTTCATCACGCCCAACTGACTATCGCCAGAGAGCAGGGGTTTCCAAGCTGGCCGCGCTTTAGGGCGTTCCTGATCCAACCCGCGCTTGATTTTCAGGGCCCGGTGACAGCCTTTATCGACGCGGCATTGTCGGACCCACGACGCGACCTCGCCGTGGCGATTCGCGCTCAGGAGATGCTTGCCGCTCATCCCGAAATCGCCCGCGCCGGCTTCTACGCCGCGCTGGTACTGGGCGATGTGGAGCGGGTGCGACAGGCGCTCGATGAGACTCCGGCGCTCGCCGTCACCAAAGGCGGACCGCGCCTGTGGGAGCCGTTGCTCTACGTCTGCTTTTCACTCTTCGCCAACGGAAAATCGGGCCGCGCCGGGGCTCTCACCGAAACCGCGCGCGCGCTTCTGCGCCGCGGCGCCGATCCCAACGCCTCCTACACGGCCACCCAGTGGCCGGACAGTCCGCTTTCCGCGCTCTACGGCGCCACCGGCTACAATGACAATCCCGCCCTTGGACTCGTGTTGCTGGAAGCGGGCGCGAATCCGAACGACAACGAATCGCTCTATCATTCCACGGAACACTCCAGTCTCGATTGCGTGAAGCTGCTGCTCGAGCACGGCGCATCGCCGGCCGGCACGAACGCGCTCAAACACATACTCGACCGCGAGGACTTGGAAGGTTTGAGGCTCTTACTAAATGCCGGAGCGGACCCGAACGAGGCGGGCGCCGCCGGCGCCACGGCGCTCCACTGGGCCGTCTGGCGCGGGCGCAGCGCAACGGCGATCGCCATGCTGCTCGATAGCGGGGCTGCCCTGGATGCCCGCCGGAAAGACGGCCGCACAGCCTACGCATTGGCGGCGATGGGCGGCCAAACGGAGATTGCCGCGCTGCTGGAAGCGCGAGGCGCCGACACCGAACTCTCATCGCTCGACCGCTTCGTGGCGACGGGCGCCGGTACCGATCCCGCGGAACTTGGCCGCCTGCTGGCCGAGTCGCCCGAGATCGCAAAGTCACCGGACAGCGAACGGCTGCTTACCGATCTCGCAAGCAGCCATCGCACTGCCGCCGTGCGCGCTTTGCTGGCAGCGGGTATTCCGATAGACTCTCGTGACAGCGGCGGCGCCACGGCACTGCATTGGGCCTGCTGGAAAGGCTATGCCGACCTTGTGAAGCTGCTGCTCGATCACGGTGCGTCATTGACAATTGAGGACAACCAGTTCCACGCGCCACCGCCGGGATGGTTCGACCATGGCTTGCATTTCTGCGGCGAAGGCGGCAGCGACTATCCGCAGGTGGCTCGCCTGCTGCTGGCCGCAGGCGCCGCCCTTACGGCCACCGGCGATGCCGACGTGGATGCGGTATTGCGCCAACATGGATCGATAGAAGTTCTAAACCAAGGCGAAGCTGGATAATGGGTCTATGCACATCCTGCACGTGCACGTTCACGTCAAGCCCGAGCATCTTGACGGATTCCAAACGGCCACCGTCGAAAACGCCAGCCACAGCGTTAAAGAGCCCGGCTGCGCGCGCTTCGACGTCGTTCAACAGACCGACGATCCAACCCGGTTCGTGCTGGTCGAGTTTTACCGCGATGCGCAAGCGCTTGCCGCGCATCGCGAAACCCCGCACTACCTCGCGTGGATCGAGCGCGTCGCGGATATGCTGGCCGAGCCGCGCACGCGCACCTTCTATCGCAACGTGTATCCCGGCGATGATGCGTTTTGAGATGTCGCATTTTGAATTCGCCACCGCCGCGCGCATCGTCTTCGGTTGGGGCGAAGCGCGCCAACTCGCCGCTGCCGCCGCGCAAATGGGCCGCCGCGCGCTGGTGGTCACCGGGTCGTCGCCCGAGCGCGCCCGGCCGCTGATCGCGAATCTGGAATCGGCGGGAGTCGCCTGCGCGCCGTTCTCGACGCCATCGGAACCAACCATCGATCTGATCCGCGCCGGCGCCGAATATGCGCGCGCCGAGGGTTGCGGCATGGTGATCGCGATCGGCGGCGGCAGCGCCATCGATGCCGGCAAGGCGCTGGCCGCGCTGCTGACCAATACGGGCGAGCCGCTCGATTATCTCGAAGTGATCGGCCGTGGGCAGCCTTTGCGGCATCCGTCCGCGCCATTGATCGCAGTGCCCACCACGGCTGGTTCCGGCGCCGAAGTCACGCGCAACGCGGTGCTGGCATCGCCCGCGCATCGGGTGAAGGCTAGCCTGCGAAGCCCATTCCTGCTGCCGAAATGCGCCCTTGTGGACCCCGAACTCACGCTCAATCTGCCACGCGCCATTACGGCCGCCACGGGACTCGACGCGATGACACAGGTGATTGAGCCGTATGTTTCCTCGCGCGCTAACGCCATGACCGATCTCTACTGCGTCGATGGCCTGAGGCGCGCCGCCGCGGCATTGCCGCGCGTCTGGGAGGACGGACAAGATCGCGACGCGCGCACCGCTATGTCGTGGGTGAGCCTGCTGGGCGGCATGGCGCTGGCGAACGCCGGCTTAGGCGCCGTTCACGCCTTCGCAGCTTCAGTGGGCGGCATGTGGAAGGCGCCGCATGGAGCCATTTGCGCGGCGGTGTTGCCGCACGCCATCGAAGTGAACGTGGAAGCGCTGCGCCGCCGGGCGCCTCGCAATCCTGCCCTACGCCGGTATGACGAGATCGCGCGTCTGCTCACTCGCCAGCCGCACGCCATCGCCGACGACGCCGTGCTGTGGATCGCCAATCTCTGCGACCGTCTGGAGATTCCGCCGCTGCGCGCTTACGGCGTCACCGAAGCCGATATCCCAGACCTCGCTGAAAATGCCGCCCGCACCAGCAGCATGAAGGGCAACCCGATCGAGCTCACGGCCGAGGAGCTATGCGAGATCGCTCTTCGCGCGCTGTGAATCCCGCGGCAGCATTTCGACGCGGAGGCGCGGAGACGCAGAGATAGCGCAGAGAAGAAAAGTCCACCTTCTCGCTTAGTGTTCTCCGCGTGGCTTCAGCCTCTCCGCGTCGAAGCCTTACCTCTTCTTCTCGCGCGTCAACAGATTGAAGCCGCCGCACTCCGGACAGCGGTATGCGATGCCCCGGACCACATTCTTCGTCCGCAAATACGCTTGCGGAAAGCCCGAGCCGCAGCGCACGCAAACATTGACCCACGCCTCGCCGCGCTGAGGAATGGGGCCGCCGCCGAAATGGAACTCCCATCCATAAACGCTCAACCTTGTTCCTAGGCGCCGGTCGATGCCGCGCAGCACCCACATCAGAATGGCCAGGTACCGTTCGCTTCCATTCAGAAACAACGCGATACGCCGCGGCGCGGGCGCAGTGCGGTTGCGCCGGTTGAGGAAAGAGAGCGAACTGTATAAGCGGTGCGTGGCGCGATGCGGCAAACCGGTGAGGCGTTCCACCGGAGCCACGACGTCCTGCGGCGTTCGAAACGCGTTCACGTGTCCGCCGCCTTTGGCCAGCCAGCGGTAGATGCGGTCGGTCAGCGTGGAGGCGTCGGGTACGGCGACGTACACCGCGCCACCGCGTTTCACCACGCGGCCGATTTCGCGGAGCGTGGCTTCCAACTCGACAAAGTGTTCCAGGCTATGGTTACTGATAATCGCATCGAATGCCTCCGCGCGAAACGGCATGCGCGCCGCATCCGCGCTCACATACAGGCCGGCGCCCCGATTCGCGGGAATTTCCAGGTCGAGCCGCACCACCGCCAAGTCCTCCCGATTGGTGTTAAAACTCCCGGTTCTCGCTCCCAAATCGAGCACACGCGCGCCTGGCGGCAGGGATTCCAACAACTTGTGCATGAGCGAGTGTGTTCAGCATAACAGCAACTATCGATGGTTCCACCGCGTACATTATCTTGGGGATCAATATGCCTGCCATGCGTCTTGTTCGACCCGCGGCCGCGCTGCTTGCGTTCGCTGCCGCGTTGGCGCAGAATCCGGCGTCGCCAGCCGCCGGCCAGAACGTGATCCGCATCAACGTCAACCTGGTGCAGGTGGACGCCGTGGTGACAGATTCGCACGACCATCCGGTTCCAAACTTAGAGGCCACGGATTTCCAGGTCTTGCAGGACGGCAAGCAGCAGAAGATCACCAATTTTTTGTACGTCGACGTGCGGTCGCCGAATGCCGCTCCGGCGCCCGTCACGGTGGCGCAGAAGAAGGGTGTGCCCGCCCCGCCGCCGGTAATGGTGAAACCCGAGCAGGCGCGCCGATTGATCGCGCTGGTGGTGGACGATCTGGCGCTGGCGTTCGATAGCACCGCGCGCGTCCGCGGGGCGCTTAAGAGTTTCGTCGACAACGAAATGCAGCCGGGCGATCTGGTGGCCATTATCCGGACCGGCGCGGGCATGGGCTCGCTACAGCAATTTACCGCCGATAAGCGCGTGCTCTATGCCGCCATTGACCATGTGCGCTGGAATTCCATGGGACGCGTGGGCGTCGGTAGCTTTGAGCGCGGCGGCGGCGCGTACAACGCCCAGTTCACGGACGCTATGGCTGCCGGAAGTTTGGGCGCCATTCAATACGTGGTGAATGGCCTCCACGATTTGCCCGGACGCAAAGCGGTGATTCTGTTTTCCGAAAATCTGAAGCTCTTCAGCCGCAACGGCGATAACGATCTCGCGCTGCAACAGGCCCGCCGGTTGGAAGACGCCGCCAACCGCGCCGGAGTGGTGATTTACAGCATTGACCCGCGCGGCTTGCAAACCACATCCCTCACCGCCGCCGACAATACCGGCAAGATGAGCCGGAAACAGCTCAACAACTTTTCGATGATGCGCTCTCAGCAGATCGTCCGATCGCAAGACGGCATGGTGATGCTGGCGAACGACACCGGCGGGCTGTTCTTCCACGATTCCAACGATATTGCCGGCCAGTTGCGCAAAGCCGTGGCGGACACGGAAGGCTATTACCTCTTGGGCTACCACCCGGACGCGAGCACTTTCGACCCGAAGACCGGGTTGCCGAAATTCCACAAGGTGGAAGTGAAACTGACGCGAGCCGGCTTGCATGTGCGGTCGCGCAGCGGCTTCTTTGGCAAGTCCGATAGCTATGCGGCGCACAAGGCCGTCGGCCGCCAGGCGGAACTGGCGGAAGCGCTGCAGTCGCCGTTTGGAGACAATCAGATCCACGTACGCCTGACGACGCTGTTCGCGCAATCGCCGGCTGTGGGATCGTTCGTCGATGCGATGCTGCACGTGGATGCCAAGGACCTGAAGTTTACCGACCAGCCCGACGGCTGGCACAAAGCCGTAATCGACGTCGAGGCGGTCACCTTCGGGGAGGATGGCCAGCCGGTGGATAGCAGCGGCAAAACCTTTACGCTGCGATATCACAACTGTCCGGCTATAAA